>JAJDVJ010000126.1 GCA_022826205.1 Silicimonas sp.
CTGGCTGGTCGGCGGAGCCTCCAATTCCGGCGGCGCGGTTCTGGCACACTTCTTTTCGCCCGAGGACATTGCCCGACTGAGCGCCAGCATTGACCCGATGGCACCCTCCGGCCTTGACTACTATCCGTTGATCCGTGCCGGGGAACGGTTTCCGGTCAACGACCCCGACCTTGCGCCCCGCGTTGCGCCTAGACCAGTTGATGACGCAATTTTCCTGCAGGGCCTGCTGGAAGGCATCGCGCGGATCGAAGCGCAATGCTATCGCGAAATCGAGACCCAAGGTGGCGGGTTCCCGGACGCAATCTACTCGGCAGGCGGAGGCGCAAGAAACACCGCATTCACTGAAATCCGGGCCAGGACGCTTGGCATTCTGCCGGCATGTGCAAAGAACGTGGAAGCCGCGATCGGCGTTGCGCGAGTTGCGGCGGGCATGACCTGAAAGCCTGGCAACGCAGCGACGAACGCCAAGATCTGACGCGACCTGACAAGCAAACATCGTGTCACGGCCGCAGAAGACAATCTTCCCGATGGCCGAGCGCCTGGTGGGATGTCAGGTTGGCAACAGCGAAGACCCGGTCGGTCGACGTCTCGGCGAGTTCGGGCCCATTCACGTCTATCGACATGACAAGGCGACAAATTGGCCTGTCCGGCATCCTTGAACTTTCGAACGGGCGGCGCGTCCCCATCCCGAAATAGAGGCTGCGCAGCGGAATTTTCGCGCGCTCCGGAAAGGGGGACAGCAGTGCCGCCGTATCGGGTCGAGGCAGATGCAGATCTTCGCATTGCAACAACAGAAAATCGATGTGCAGGTGGTTGCCGTCGCTGTCGCGGAAATTCGCCTTGGATTGTCCGGCCGCGCGTACCCGGACAGGTTCCTTCGCAATGCTGCCGACTTTCGCACCTCCAGAAATCCGCGCAATCCCGTTGCGGCAAAGGTCGGGTGCTCGATTGCAGGAATTGCAGGGCGTCGATCCCGCTCCTCACGACCAGACGCAGAACCGTCCAGTGGCGCATGTGAAGCCGGATCCGCGTCCCGTCCGGACCGTCGGGGACGACGCCACGTCCCGGCTCATCAAACGCTTGTGCCGATTGGCGAGACGTCAGGTGCCTGCAATGCAGATGCTGACGTGACCAAAGCCCGCCAAGTGTGCATTTGTCACCCTTTCACGGCCCCTGCGGTCATGCCCGATATGATCTGACGTGCGGCAAAGAAGGTGAACAGGAGCGGCGGGATCACGATCAGGGTTCCCATCGCCATGATCCGGCCCCATTCGACACCGGTGTCCGTAATGAACCCGGCCGCGCCAACAGGCAGGGTGCGCGTGGTGCGACCCGTAAGCAAAAGCGCGAGTATGAACTCGTTCCAGGCGATGCGGAACGTGAAGATCCCGGCGACTGCATAGCCTGACTTCATGAGCGGCAGGAGCACCCTGAAGAACACCTGCAAGGGAGTGGCACCGTCAACTATGGCGGCCTCTTCCAACTCGACCGGGATCTGCTTGTAGAATCCAAAGAGCAGCCAGATGGCAAAGGGGAGGTTCAGCGCGGTGTAAAAGAAGATCAGCACCGCGAGATCGTTGTCGAGGCTGAAGTTCAGCACCATCGCGAAGGCCGGCACGGCAAGCACGGCCGGCGGCACCATACGGACCAGAAGCGTGGAATTCGCGACCAAAACGCGGCCCCGAAACTCGGTCCGGGCCAGCGCATAGGCACAAAGCCCGCCCAGGAACAACGTCAGGAAGGTCGCCACTGTTCCCACGATGACGGAATTCCAGAGGTAGCGATCGAACTTGCCGCGGGTCATTATGTGTTCGTAATTGTCCAGCGTCGGCACGAAGAAAAACCAGATCGGCTCTTTCTGCTGCACGATCACGTCGTCCTTGAATCCTGTGGCGACCATGATCCAGATCGGCGCAAGCGTGATCAGTGCCAGCAGGATCAGCGCCGCGTAATGACCCAGGACGTGAAGCGGATTGTTGATCTGCCTTGCTGCCATCTCAGATATCCGCCTTTTCCTTCAACGGGTTGCCCATCTTCAGAATGCCGTAACTCAGGAAGAAGACGATCACGATCAAGAGCACCGAGATCGCTGAAGCATAGCCCAGCTGCTGGGTATCGAAGGCGCGGTTGTAGATATGTAGCGACAGGAGTTCGGTGGCACGTCCTGGTCCCCCGCCTGTCAGGATGTACATCACCTCGAGCGCACGGAATACATCGATCAAGCGCATCAGAAGCGCGATCAACAGGATTGATCGGATCATCGGCAGCTTGACATAGAGAATGTGCTGCCACCAGTTCGCTCCGTCGATCTTGGAAGCTTCCAGCACCTCTGAGGGCAGGGCCTGCAGGCCGGCGATCACGATGATGAAGATAAAGGGCGTCCATTGCCAGATGTCGGTGAAGACTATGGCAAAGAAGGCAAGATCGGCATCCCCGAGCCAGACCTGCGGCTCGATCCCGATCTGCCCGAGGTAGTAGTTGATCCAGCCGATCCGCGCATCGAAGAGGTAGCGCCATATCAGGCCGACCACCACGGGCGACACCATCAGCGGCAGGATGAAAATCGTGCGAAAGACCGACGCACCACGAATGGGCTTTTCGAGCAGGAGCGCCAACGACACGCCCAGGAGCATCTCGATGGAGATGGTCCAAAAGCCGAATTTGAGCGTGACCCAGATCGATTCCCCGACGTCTTCGTCCCCTATCATCCGGATGAAGTGCCGCAATCCCACATAGGGGGCATCGTCGAAATCGGTTCCGATCTTCCAATCATAGAAGCTGAGGTAGAAAGCCTGGATCACCGGATAGACCAATCCTGCCAACATCACCGCAACGGCAGGCAGAATGAAAAAATATGGCCCCAACATCGAAAGGTCCCAAGGTCGCCTTGCAGCGACAGGGACGATCTCTTCGGCGGCATCAGGCATATCAGCCAATCTCGTTGAGGGACCGGAGGGGCGGCCTCCCGCCCGCTCCGACTGCTTTCCGAACGCTTACTGGGCGGCTCGGTAGGTGGCCCAAGTGTAGTAGCCCTCGCGTTCCATGATGGCGCGCAGCTCTTCATTGGCCTTGTCCATGATCGGCTGGATCGGATCATCAGTGGTGATGACCTGCGTGAGAGCCTGGCCAAGGACGTCGATGTTGATCTCGTTCCATTCCGGGATCAACGGGCGCCAGTCCGGGTCGGCGCAGGGAAGTTGCTCGGCCACGATCGGGTAATCGTCGAACCCTTCCGTGTTGTTTTGGAGCGTCGAAATGCGAACCGGATCGCCGCCAAGTTCGACCATGCGCTGATCGCCCGCCTTGTTGGTCAGGTACTGGATGAAAAGGAACGCTGCCTCCCTGTTTGGCGCGTTTGCCGGGATGCCCATGGCGAATCCACCGGTTTCCGAGCCGCAACGGGTTCCCACCGGATGGAGGGCGTAACCCACCTTGCCGTCGATCTTCGAAAGGCTCGGGTTGCGCGACATGGCCGCGATCTTAAGCGTATCCAGATGCATGGCGGCATCGCCTTGCAGGAAGGCCGCCGCGGCTTCACCGAAGCCGAAGGTCTCGATGCCGACCGGGCCGGTCTTTGCGACGTGACGCATGAATTCAGCAGCCTTCACGGCCTCAGGCGAATTCACGACCGGGTTCCACTCGTCGTCGAAGATCTTCCCGCCCAATGGCGCGAGATGCAGCAACCAGCCTGCAGTCACCTGATGGCCGGTCTTTCCGCGCGAGGTCAGTGCAGGAATGCCCGCGTCATGCAGCTTGGTCATCACCGCGGCCAGTTCGTCATAGGTGGTCGGCACTTCAATGCCCTGCTCTTCGAAGATGTCCTTGCGGTAGGCAAGGATCGAGGTCTCTGCCCCGAACGGAATTCCATAGAGTGCGCCGGAAACCCCGGGCATGTATCCCTTCTTGCCACCGACAACGCCGCCGTTCTGCAAGTAGGCGCCGGCAACATCATCGATGTCATATTGCGGGTCGACCAGCGAGCCTGACGTGAAGAACTGGCTGAGCGGGGTCAAGAGGCCCTTCGATACGTACTCGCCCTTCCACATGACAACCCAGGACACGACGTCGTATTCACCCTCGGGCTTCGACATCTCGAGGATCTGGCGGTCGCGCAGCTTGAGATATTGCAGCGCGTCGATCTCGACCTCGATACCGGTTTCCTCGGTGAATTCATCCACTAATGCCTCCGCCGCACTGAAATGCGCGAGCGCGGGCCAGCTGACCACGAGCGTGGTGCCTTCGAATTTCTCGTACGGATTGGCAAATGACGCAGTTGCACACAGAATCGCCGCAACCGTGGCCGTCGTTTTCTTCATTAGTCCATATGACATGGTATCCTCCTTTGTGTCATTCAATGGATTTCCTCAGGCGATGGCATCGCCCGTCGTCTTGTCGAACAGGTAGACCCGGTTGGTATCGAACAGGTACGTTCCGCTGGTCAGCGGTGCGCTGTCCGGCCCTACCTCGATTGCCGCCGAGACTTGTCTGCCGCCGATGTCGGCAGCAAGAAACTGGCTTGAGCCGATGTATTCCGCCACCTTCACGTCCAAATCGACCGGCGCGAGAAACGACGCCTCTGTCCCGCCGCCGGCGTGCCGGGCTGCGAAGTGTTCGGGCCGAAGGCCGACGATGACCTGGCGTGCCCCGTGCCCCTGCGCGGCCTCGTGCAAACGCGGCGGCAAAGGCAGATCGAACCCCTGTCCTGTGACGCGTAGTTCGTCATCCTGCAGCTCCGCGTCGAGAAAGTTCATCGAAGGCGAGCCGATGAATCCCGCGACGAACAGGTTCCTGGGATTGTTATAGACTTCGCGCGGCGTGCCGACCTGTTGAACGTGACCCTGTTCCATGATCACGATTCGGTCGGCCATTGTCATGGCTTCGATCTGGTCATGGGTCACGTAGACCATCGTCCGGTCGAGCCTTTTGTGCAGGATCGCCAGTTCAGTCCGCATGGTCGAACGCAGCTTGGCATCGAGGTTCGACAAAGGCTCATCGAACAAGAAACAGTACGCATCGCGCACGATGGCACGTCCCATGGCGACACGCTGACGCTGCCCTCCGGACAAGTCCTTGGGCTTGCGTTCCAGATACTCCGTCAGTTCCAGCATCTCGGCCGCGGCTCGGACCCGGCGCGCGACCTCTTCCTTCGACGTACCCGCCAGCCGCAAAGCAAAGGACATGTTTCCAGCTACATCCATATGCGGGTAGAGCGCATAGGACTGGAACACCATGGCGATGTCGCGCTCCTTGGGTCGAGCCCAAGTGACGTCCTTGCCCGCAATCCGGATCATGCCGCTAGTCACCGGCTCAAGCCCCGCGATCATCCGGAGCGTAGTTGATTTGCCGCAGCCAGAGGGCCCGACAATGACGACGAATTCACCCTCGTCAAAGGACAGGTTCAGCGGCGGAATGACATTCACCGTGCCGTAGAACTTGGTCACGTCAACAAGTTGCACACCGCTCATCAGCTTTCCTCTTCGGGCATTCGTCCTGCTTCTGCGCCTCGATTGAACTTGATCCGCCGAATGATCTCCTCGTCACGCCGACGCTTGAAGGCCTCAGCGTCTCGTACGGTCCAGTCGTAAAACCCCCGGCCTGACTTCATGCCCAGCAAGCCGTTGCTGAACAATTCGCCAACCGGGGTTTCGGCGGGGTCGGTGACGGTTGACAGATCGGCCCAAACCGCCTTGGCCGCGTTTGAGTTGATCAAGTCCAGTCCGGCAAGGTCAGCGTGCTCGAATGCCCCCATGGCGGGCAGGCGCGACGCATAGCCGACCTTCAGGATCGTGTCGCAAGCCTCTGGGGTCACCATATCCCGACCGACGAGCGACGCAAACTCGCGCAGCACCGCATGCTGGATTCGCGACCATAGAAAGCCTGGAATGTCCGGGCATGTGACCGGCGTCTTGCCGGTTTCCGTCATGAGCGTGGTTGTAGCCGCGACGGCACGGTCCGAGCTGTCGCACCCAGGCACCACCTCGACAAGCTCGACCAGATGGGCGGGCTGGGCATAATGGGCGATGCAGAAATTCTGCGGGCGCCTGAGGTTGGATTGGAGGGCGCTGGCACTCAGAGCGGAAGTGGTGGAGGACAGAACTGCCGTCACTGGTGCAGCCAGTTCTGCCTCACCCAGCAGCGCCTGCTTCAACGTTAGATCCTCCGCTATCGCCTCGATTACAAATCCTGCATCCACGACGGAATTGGCAAGGTCGGCCTGAGGCGTGATCCGTTCCAGAACCGGCTTGCGGTCCCTAGCATCAGTCAACCCATGTTCCGCGAGAAAGTCAAAGCCCTCTGCACAGCGATCAAGCGCGGGGCCAAGCGCCTCGGCACGACGTCCCCAGAGCGCCACTTGCGCCCCGCCCAAGGCAAGGGACAAGGCGATCTGCCCGCCCATGGTGCCCGAGCCCAGCACGGCGCATCTGGGTAGGTCAGCCGACATAGTGCCAGCCACCGTCGCGCTTTTCGGTAAGCCCCTTTGCGACGAAGTCCTTCAGGCTGGCGTCAATCGACACCAGGGCGCGCCATTCGCGGACCATGTTCTGGTCGTCGCAGCACTTGTCGCGGAGTTCCGAAAAGGAAATGCCCGGGTTCGCCTTAATGTGAGTGATCATCGAGGCCTCCACCTTGTCCACGCGGCGACGGCAATCGTCGACCAGTTTCTGGGTTTCGACGACGGTCTTCACGTCATCATGGGCCAAGAGAACGGACTGCACGTCACGCTCGATCAGAAACTTCTCGATCTTGTCGAAAGTGGCGCGCATAACGTTTGGATCCTCATAGAGATAGAGAACCGGATTGAAGGGTGGCAACAGCGGGTCGGCGAGGACCAGCGTCTTGGTCGAAAGCTCAAAAAAACCCACCTCGCACATTGAATGGCCGAGCACTTCGACTACCTCCAAAGCGACACCGCCGCCTAGATCGATCACGTCGCCATCCTTGATGAATTCCTCGATCGGGCCTTCGGTCGGTCCCATCCAGTCGAGATATTCCGCGTTGAGATCAAATTGTTCGCCCTCGGGGAATGCGTGCACGATGGTCTTGGCGTTCAGCATGTTGTCGGCCACGCGATCCGCGCGGGCGTGATGACCCAGAATCTTGCAGCCCGTCTCGGCCTTGAGCCAGCCGTTGTTGCCGACGTGATCCATGTGTTCGTGGGTCAGGAGCAGGAAGTCGAGGCCACTGCGCTCAATGCCAAGCTCTTCGAAGGCTTGCTTGAGCGCCGGCAGGCCACCGTGGAGGCCGCTGTCGATCAGGCCGATCCTGTCGGTGCCGCGCACAAAGAAGACCCGGGTTGCCGTCTTGCCTTCGTGATCCCCTGGCAGTCCCATCGAGACCGTGGAAAACGGGCGGGACTGATGGCTGATGACCGACTCTTCCACTGCGGTTCTTCCTCTATTGTCCCTTGAAGGCCGGAGCATGTACTTCCATGAAGGCAACGATGCCTTCCTTCCCGTCTTTGGTTGCAGAGAGAGCGTCAAGCGCGCGATGTTCCATCGTCAATCCGGCATTGAGCACCGCTTCGAGCCCATTGTCAGCGACACGCTTGGCGTTCCGCAAGGCTACCAGTGCAATTTCGGCCAACATTTTGGCGAATTCCATCGCCAGCGGCTTCAACGCATCAGGTGCGCCGGTCTCCAGCGCCGCGCCGATCTCGACTGCTTCGGCGGCCGGCATCATCCATCGCGTCATCAGGATGTCCTTGGCCTCAATCGGCCCCAGCACGCTGGGCAGGCACCGTGTCCCGCAACCGCCTGGGAGAAGGCCGAGCTTGATTTCCATGTGCCCCAGCTTGGCCCTTTCCTTGAAGAAGGCAAGGTAGCAGCACATCGCCCGTTCGAATCCGCCAAAAAAACGCGCATAGCAGTTTACCGCGCCGACCCTCGCTTGGTACGGTCCCGCAATCAGGTCAAAGGTCTCGCGCGAACGGCGTTGGGGTCCTTCAAGCACGGTCTGCCCTGCACCGTGACAACCCGCGAAATCCGCCTCCGCCATGATTCCTCGCCCGGTACTGGTCACGGCCAGAACCCGGACCTCGACCTGCCGTCTGAAAGGATCGGTTCAGCAAGCCCTGCCCTGACATCCCCTGCTTGGCCATCCAGCTGCCCGCGCCGCGGTCCGAACGCCTGGCAGGGATGGTTTTCCAGTTGACCGCCTTAAAGTCCTCATTGCAAATCCCCAACCGATCTACCACGCCAGTCCGGGAATTCTCGGTCATGACATCGCAGGCTTTGACCAACTCCTGAAGCAAGACGCGACCATCCCGGTGCTTCAGATCGATCGTTTTCGACCGTTTGTTCCGATTGAAGGCGTGGAACGCCGCGCTTTCCCCGCCCACGAATTCCCAGATCACGGGCATCGACCCTCTCCACTCACCCTGCCGGGCCGTTCGATTCTCAGAACGACGGCACTCATGTCCGCACTCATCTGTGCGCAAAGCCGACCGAGCATAACTTGCGTGAAGTCAGGGATCCGGATGCCATCCAGGGCACCTGGCGCGTCGGTCATTCCGGCGTCCTCCCAAGGGTTGCGAGGAAACAGAGGCCCTCTCAGTTGGTAAAGCGTATTACCATACAGAACCTGCCACTAAAACAGAAAAGATTCCAATTCGCATCGAGACTGGAAATGGGATTTCAGACATGGCGACAATGGCGGAAATCGCGAGGGAGGTCGGCGTGTCTCAAGGGGTTGTCTCTTGCGTCGTGAACAAGGACCAAACCCTCAGGATAAGCAATGAAACGCGGGCACGCGTCGAATCCAAGATAATCGAATTGGGCTACTCTCCCAATGTTGTGGCGCAATCCCTTGCCTCGTCGCGTTCTGGCGCCATTGCCGTCGTCATGCATGACATCGCCAATCCGGTGTATGGTGAAATCTTGCGTGGGGCCAGCAAGAGGCCTCCCGGCAGGGAATGGCCGTGCTCCTGGGCGATGCCGCTGCCGGGACCGAAAGCAACGCACGATTGGCGCGGATGATCCGCGGCGGCGGCGTCGACGGTCTCATTCTGCAAGGCGCTGGCGAGATATCTGACACCCTGATTGCCGGCGCCGTCCGCAAGGCCGTTCCAATTGTGCTCTTGCAGGCCGACATGGATATCAATGCGCATCTCGGTTGCCTTCCCGACAAGGAAGCCGCTTTGCTTGCGACGGATCACTTGCGCGATCTTGGTCATCGGCGCATCGGATGCCTGGCGACCGAGGCCGGACTGACGTTTACCGACGCCCGACTGTCAGGCTGGCTCAAAGCGATGGGGACAGATGCAGATGACGCCCTCATCGTGCACGCCCCCCCGAATGTCACCCAAGGCGAACTCGGGATGCAGGAATTGCTTGAGCGCCGCTCCGATATCACCGCTGTCGTCTGCTTCAATGTCGTTTCGGCGGTCGGCGCGTTGCGTCAGATCAAGTCGGCAGGCCTCCGCGTGCCTGACAACTTGTCGGTGATCGCCATTCACGATTTGCAATTCGCGCCCGATCTCAGCATCCCACTGACCGTGGTCGCGATGCCGCTTTCGGAAATGGGTGAACTGGCCGTGAAGTCCATCTGTGTCCCGCAACCGTCACCCAGGGCATGTACTATTCTCAGCCAACGGCCCGAACTCATCGTCCGAAAGAGTGCCGCACCCCCGGTTGCGACCTAACGCACTGACTCAGGATTGCCAAATCGGTCACGTTCGACGCCGACGTCATCGGACTTTGCAAATGTGACTGCATGCAGGGCGTCGCATTTGATCAATGCGAATTCCCCGAAATGCCTGAGGCGGCATTGAAGGGGGCCAATAGACCTGACTTGACAGCCCATCAGGCCGCCGTCCCCGGCCCGGCATTCTGGAACAAGACGTCCGCGCAATCCATGGCTGAGGCTGCAAACGTATTGCCTGCCCGAACGAGGCGACCTATTGTCTCGACTGCCTGCAGCGATGGCGTCGCTGCCCCGGCGGTGGTCCGGGTCCTGGAGATCATGGCCCTGTACGCCGGGGCGATGGCCAGAGGAGAGACCGCCATGGCTGACACGCGTCCCGAATTCCTTGTTCTAGAAAACGGCGAGAAGGCCAAACTGCCGTTTGCCGCCGAAGAGTATGCCGCACGTCTTGAAAGTCTCCGCGCCGTCATGGACCAAAGGAGAATTCCGGTCGTTTTGCTCACGTCGATGCACAACATCGCCTACTATTCCGGCTTTCTTCATTGCGCCTTTGGTCGTCCTTACGGCTGCGTCGTGACCAAGGACCAATGCACGACTGTCTCGGCAAACATCGATGCCGGCCAGCCTTGGCGGCGCTCAATCGAGGACAACCTCATCTATACGGACTGGAAACGCGACAACTACTGGCGCGCGGTTAAGTCCATCATCGGCGCCCCCAGGCGGCTCGGCATCGAGGCGGATCATCTGACCCTTGCCGCCGAACGGACGTGCCGCGAATTGCTGGGCATCGACAAGCTTGTCGACATCGCGCCGGACACGATGCGGCTCCGGATGGTCAAGTCGCCCGCAGAAATCGCGCTCATCAAGGAAGGAGCCCGCATTGCAGACATTGGAGGATGGGCGATCAAGGAGGCGATCGGCGTGAGCGTCCGCGAAATCGATGTCGCAATGGCCGGGCGCGACGCGATGGAAATCGCGATCGCTGATGTCTTCCCGGATGCGGAATTTCGCGATACTTGGGTCTGGTTCCAGTCAGGCATCAACACTGACGGCGCGCACAACCCTGTCACCGGCCGACGGCTTGAAGCCGGCGATCTCCTGAATCTCAACGCGTTTCCGATGATCAGCGGGTACTACACCGCTCTCGAACGCTCGCTCTTTCTCGGGGAACCCGATGCCGAAACGCTCAGGATCTGGCAAGCCAACGTTGCGGCGCACGAACTCGGCCTCTCGCTCATCAGGCCGGGGGCGTCGTGTTCGGGAATATGCACGGAACTCAACAGGTTCTTCGAAGACGAAGGGCTCCTGCAATGCCGGTCATTCGGATACGGCCACTCATTCGGAGTCCTTGGCCACTACTATGGGCGCGAGGCAGGGCTGGAGCTTCGCGAGGACAACGATACGGTCCTGGAACCGGGCATGGTGATTTCCATGGAACCCATGCTGCTGATTCCCGAAGGCCGGCCGGGCGCCGGCGGGTATCGCGAACATGACATCCTTGTAGTCAACGAGGAGAGTTCAACCAACATCACCGGCTTTCCATTCGGGCCAGCCCACAACGTCATCGGAACCTGACGCAAGAACACTTCCGACTCACTTGCCCCTTCATTGAACAGACGAAGGGGAAAAGGGCCACGAGGGGGCGACCAGTCATCCTGCAAGTGTCCGTCGGAAGATCGCGAACGGGCGAAGGAACGGCCTTCAGCATGTCGGCAGGAAGCTGGCCTGCAAGGCCAGAACCATCGTGGTCGAGAACCTCGACTCGACGGGCAGCCTGACGAGTCGGATCGCAACCGGGTGGAGAAAGCGCGTCTCGACCGCGTCATCCTGGCACTGGCTGGGCGTCACTGAGACATTTGGTCGAGTCCAGGGCCACGCACGTGATCACCGTTGTTGCAGTGCATGTTGCCATCCACAACGGTGCTTGACTTGCGACGCCCCAATGCGGAAGTGGATTCAGGGAGCTTTCAATGGCAAGGCGACCCGACGAATTTTGGTGTCAGACGAAAATTGGAGATGTGCGTGCAGCCCGGGGTTCGGAAATTCGTGACGATCTGCAAAAGTGCCCACGTCGAGCGGTTTCGTGAGACGCCTGCATCCTGGCGCAGCATTGCAGTGGCGGCGGTTCCCGCAATCCCCTGGGCCGGGCGGTTGGTCGCAATTCCTAAGTTCGAAATCCGGGCCTGCGGTCAGGTCCTTGGCGAGTTGCTGACCGGCCGACCGCCTTACTATGCCGGAGACAGACATCAGGAACCGAAGGATCTGGGCCATGACGTGGACAACCCAGCCGCGGTCTGAGGCCGGAGGCATCAGCTTCATTCGTGCCGGCACGGGCTCCAGGCTGTATCTTGTCCACGGCGTGGGCCTGCGAGCGGAGGCGTGGATGGCGCAAGTCAACGAATTGTCGACGACGCAGCATTGCCGTGCCTTTGACCTTCCAGGCCACGGTGCCAGCCACGGCCTGCCGCACCCCGCGACGCTAGCGCAATTTACGGACCGCATCGCGGCTGCAATCGATGCGCCAGGTGTGGTGGCCGGTCATTCGATGGGTGCGATGATCGCACTCGACCTGGCAATCCGTCATCCGCATCTGGTCAAGGGCGTTGCTGCGCTGAACGCCATCTATTGTCGTGGTCCAAAGGCCGCGGAGGCAGTGCGGCGGCGCGCGACAGATCTGTCTGCCACGGGACATTCCGATCCCGAAGCCACCTTGACCCGCTGGTTTGCCGATAAGGACACTCCCGAACGGCGTGCATGCCGGGAGTGGCTGACCGGAGTGGTCACTGAGCACTACAAGACGGCCTATGAGGTGTTCGCGGCGGAAAATGGGCCTTCTGATGCGGATCTAGCGTGTCTGTCCTGCCCGGCGCTGTTCATGACCGGTGAAGAGGAGCCCAATTCAACGCCGGAAATGAGCGTGGCGATGGCACAAATCGCCCCGCATGGCCGTGCAGTCGTCGTTGAGGGCGCCGCACACATGATGCCCATGACGCATGCAGTCCCGGTGAATGCTGAGCTTGCCTTCCTGATCCGTGAGACGTCCAGATGACTTCGACCGGCCCCAACGCCCTGCGCGATGCATTTGGCGGGTTCATGACCGGCGTGACCGTCGTGACAACGCGGGACCCCAGAGGAGCGCCCCTTGGGTTCACAGCCAATTCCTTTTCTTCGGTTTCCCTTGATCCTCCAATGCTCTTGGTCTGTCTCGGTCGTTCGCTGTCAAGCCACGACATATTCGCGACCTGCACTCATTTCGCCGTGTCGGTACTGGCCGAGGGGCAGGAAGGAGTGTCGAATGTCTTTGCCAGCTTCAAAGGGGACCGGTTCGCCCGGATAGCCCATGGATCCGACGCCAACGGGATTCCCGTGATCGACGGCGCAGTGGCGCAGTTTTCCTGCCGAAGGACGCAGTCCATCGCTGCGGGCGATCACACAATACTTCTGGGGCAGATTACCGGGTTCACGCACAGGGACGGCTTGGGGCTGGGTTATGCGAGGGGGCAGTATTTCAGCTTGGGCCTGGAACGCGCCGCGATGGTTGTCGACAGCACGCGCCGGATCGTCGCGGCGGCGTTGGTCGAACGGGACGGCCATATCCTGTTGGAAGAGACGCCGGGCGGGATGCGTCCTCCACAGTTCGAGTTCGAGGCTCCAGGCAATCTTCGCGCTGCAATGGAGGCACGATTGGCCGGCTCCGTTCGCCTGGGGAGCGCCTATTCCATCTTTGACGACCGCCCGACCAACACCCACTACACATGCTTTCTGGCGCAAGCCACGCAAGAGTGCGTGCTGGAGGGGCGGTTTGTCCCGATCGACGTCATCACCGGGTTGACCTTTGAGACACCGGCAATTGCCGCCCTGTGCAAGCGATTTGCCCTCGAACACAGCACCCGAGACTTCACCCTTTATGTCGGCGACGAAGCGTCCGGCGACCGGCACGAGATCAGATAGGAGCCTTGACCATGGAGTTCTCGCTGTTTGCCCATATGGAGCGTCTGACTCCTGACCAGTCACATGCCGAACTCTATGAGGATTTCATTTCGCTGTGCCAAATGGCTGACGAGAGCGGGATGCGGGCGATCTGGACTGGTGAGCATCACGGAATGGAGTTCACCATTGCGCCCAACCCCTTCCTTTCGATCATGGACCTGGCGCATCGCACCAGGAATGTCCGTTTGGGGACGGGCACCGTCATCGCGCCGTTCTGGCATCCGATCAAGCTGGCCGGCGAGGCTGCCGCGACCGATCTGATGACGGGCGGCAGACTGGAACTCGGAATCGCCCGTGGCGCCTATTCCTATGAATACGAGCGCCTAATGCCTGGGCTGGACGCCTGGGATGCCGGACAGCGGATGCGTGAAACCGCGCCCTTGCTGCGCCAATTGTGGAAAGGCGATTGCGCCCATGAAGGAAAGCACTACAGCTTCCCGGCGTCCACGTCCTCACCCAAACCGGCGCAACCTGACGGCCCGCCCATCTGGATTGCCGCCCGCGACCCCAACAGTCACGAGTTTGCAGTGCAAAACGGATTCAACGTGCAGGTTACGCCGCTTTGGCAGGGCGACGAAGAAATCGAGTCGCTGATGGGCCGCTTCAATGACGCCTGCGTGGGCCATGACGGGCCGCGCCCCAAAGTCTTGCTGCTGCATCACACCTATGTCGGGACCGATGCCGGGGACATCGACCAGGCTGTGCAGGATCTGACGCGGTATTTCGCCTACTTCGGGGCGTGGTTCCAGAACAAGCGCCCGGTGTCTCAGGGGCTGATCCAGGCACTTAGCGCGAAAGAGATCGCCGCCAACAAGATGATCTCACCCGAAGCGATCAGAAGTGATCTGACCATCGGAACCGCGCAGCAGGTGATCAACCGGCTGAAACGCTACGAGGACCTGGGCTATGACGAATTCGCACTTTGGATCGACAGCGGCATGACGATAGATCGAAAGCGTGCGTCGCTGGCACGGTTCATCGACGACGTGATGCCCGCTTTTTCATGAGGATGCCATGACCGAAAGGCCACACTTTCAGCTCTATGTTGACGGATCCTGGACTGAAGGTGCTGACGGGCAAGTCATGACATCGCAGAATCCGGCTGACGGAGAGGATTGGGCGACCTTTGCCTGTGCGGCGACCAAAGATGTCGATCAAGCCGTAGCTGCGGCCCGCCGGGCGCTCCAGGATCCAGCCTGGCGCGATTTGACCCAGACGGCCCGAGGACATCTCTTGTTCAGGCTTGCCGACCTCGTGGAAAAGAATGCCGAGCGGCTCGCACGGCTTGAGACCACTGACAGCGGCAAGCTCTTGGCCGAAACCGCGGCCCAGACAACCTACGTCGCCGGCTATTTCCGGTACTTCGCCGGGCTGGCTGACAAGATCGAAGGCGCCGTGCTGCCGATCGACAAGCCAGACATGCATGTCTTCACGCGTCGTGAACCGATCGGCGTGGTTGCAGCCATCGTGCCGTGGAACGCGCAGATGTTCTTGGCGGCCACCAAGCTTGGTCCGGCGCTTGCCGCCGGGTGCAGCGTTGTCCTGAAGGCGTCAGAGATCGCGCCCGCCCCGATGCTGGAATTTGCCCGGCTGATCGACGAGGTCGGCTTTCCTCCAGGCGTTGTCTCGGTCATCACAGGGGGCGCGGAAAACTGCGCCATTCCACTTACGCGACATCCGGATGTGGCGCGCATTGCCTTCACCGGCGGGCCAGAGACTGCGCGCCACGTGATACGGAATTCAGCCGAAAATTTTGCCGTGACGACGCTGGAACTGGGGGGCAAGTCGCCCATCGTCGTGTTCGATGACGCCGATCTGGACAGCGCGATCAACGGATTGATCGCAGGGAACTTCGGCGCGTCAGGCCAAAGCTGCGTCGCCGGCTCACGCGGACTGGTGCAACGGGGCATCCTTCGGACCCTGATCGAGAAGATTGCGGAAAGAGCCGGCAGCATCACCATCGGGGATCCGCTTGATCCTGCGACCCATGTCGGACCGCTTTGCACAAGGGCTCAGATCGAGAAGATCGAGGCGACACTGGCGCAGGCGGTCAACCAGGGCGCGATCATCCACTTTGGCGGCGCGCCGCTTGATCGGCCCGGAAACTACATGCAGCCGACGCTGGTGGAATGTTCCGGACCCGACATCAGCACTCTTGAGGTGGAAATGTTTGGCCCAGTCATGTCGCTCTTGCCCTTCGACACCGAGGAAGACGCGATCCGGCTGGCGAACGACACGGTCTTTGGTCTGGGGTCGGGCGTCTTCACGAACAACCTGGCCCGCGCCCATCGCGTGTCCTCCCGTCTGAAGGCAGGCATTTGCTGGGTGAACACGTACCGCGCGATTTCCCCAATAGCGCCCTTTGGCGGATTCGGTCATTCGGGATACGGACGCGAAGCCGGGATCGAGGCAGTCCTTGACTACACCCGCACCAAGACAACCTGGATCAATACGGCCGATGCACCGATGGCCAACCCATTCACCATGCGGTGAACGGCAGGAAATGGTCAGGTACGGCGTCCGGATTGCCAGTGCCGGAAGCTTCGCTGGAGAACATGCAGGTCATTCCACACTGGAGCCGAAAGAACAGCACGACAGACCGAAGGTGTTCCACCGAAAATGCAGTGCCGGCGCATCGAGTGCAGGATGCATGCCATGCAGATCCTCCAGACTGCGATCGAGGCCATGGCCGAAGGCCCTTGCGACATTGCCGCACATCGCGTCCGGAAGGGTCTCCCCCTTCAGTTCTCGCCGGGAACCCCGGGCCAGGGCAGGCACCAGTCCCAAGTGTGCGCCTGCTGCGGCTCGGGCTCCGTTCCAAACACCGCACGAACTTCAACCATCTCTGCCGCGATCACGAACCGGACGAACCCATGTGCCGCCGGGTTGTGTCACTTCACCGGATGCGCGGATGCCTCTGTACCCGGCTTCAGCAACGCTTCCGCGATGCCCGGAACGGCATCGCAAGACATCCCGGCCTCGATTGTCCCTGCTGTCGGCGGATTTGCGCCAAGGCTGCAACCGTCGCGCCATTGAAGACAGCCTCCGAATCATCAATCATGGCGTGATTCGAATTCCTGTCAAAAAAACCTGATGCGACCCATAACACTGTTGAAATTGCGAAACTGCTGGTGTTGGGTGCAAGTTGACAAATCCTCGGGGGAAACCACATGGGCGCATCGCGGACCGCCGACAACTTCGTGGTATTCGAGAAGGTGCAGAAGAGCTATGACGGCGAAACGCTCGTCGTCAAGGACCTGAACCTGTCGATCGCAAAAGGTGAATTCCTTACCATGCTGGGGCCGTCAGGTTCGGGAAAGACAACCTGCCTGATGATGCTCGCGGGCTTCGAGACCGCGACTCATGGCGAAATCCTCCTCGACGGCAAGCCCATCAACAACATCCCTCCTCACAAGCGCGGCATCGGAATGGTCTTCCAGAACTACGCGCTGTTTCCGCACATGACGGTCGCCGAGAATCTCGCTTTCCCGCTTGAGGTTCGCAAGATCGGCAAGACCGAACGCGAGGAAAAAGTGCAACGCGCGCTAGGGATGGTGCAGATGGGTGAATTCGGCGGTCGCCGCCCGGCACAGTTGTCGGGCGGCCAGCAGCAGCGTATCGCGCTCGCCCGCGCGCTTGTCTTCGAGCCCGAGCTCGTGCTGATGGACGAACCCCTCGGCGCGCTCGACAAGCAGCTCCGCGAGCACATGCAGTTCGAAATCACCAACCTTGCGCACGAACTTGGCATCACCACGGTGTATGTCACCCACGACCAGACCGAAGCACTTACGATGTCAGACCGTGTCGCGGTGTTCGACGATGGCCGGATCCAGCAGCTTGCAGCGCCAGACGTTCTGTACGAGGAACCCGAAAACAGCTTCGTGGCGCAGTTCATCGGCGAGAACAACACGCTCTTGGGCAAAGTGGAATCGATAATGAACGGGAATTGCACAGTCAGCCTCGATTCCGGCGAAATTATCGATGCAAAGGCCGTGAACGTGTCCTCGGTCGGCGAACGCACGCTGGTCTCGATTCGTCCTGAGCGCGTCGAAATCAACAAGAGCCGCCTGATGGAAGGCGCACATACGCTCAAGGCGGAAGTGCTTGAGTTCATTTACATGGGAGACGTGTTCCGCACCCGGCTTCGGGTCGCGGGCAAGGATGACTTCGTCGTCAAGACAAGAAACGCGCCGGACCAGGTCCGCCTGGAAGCCGGGAAAATTATCGAATTGGGGTGGTTGCCCGATGACTGCCGCGCACTTGATGCCTGATTGGCGGGCGTGCGGTTCCATCCGGCACTCCAAATGGGGAACTCGAGTGTCATTCCCGAGACCGGAGTTCCTGCAACGAGGTCGGGAAACAAGGAAGACAGAGATGAAACTCAAGAAGACAGTACTTGCAGCGGCTGCCCTCACCCTGGCGGTGGGTCCGACCGCTGTTTCGGCCCAGCTGGCCGATGACATCACGCTCGTGTCTTGGGGCGGTGCGTATCAGAAGTCGCAGCATCGTGCGTACGTGGAGCCTTACATCGCGGACAATCCCGAAGTCACGGCGGTATGGGACGAAAGCTCCTACGAAGCGGTGGCCAAGCTGCGCGCGATGAACGAGGCCGGCAACGTCACATGGGACCTCGTCGACGTCGTCGCTTCTGACGCCATTCGCCTTTGTGACGAAGGCCTTGCCATGGAGATCGACCATGACGAGCTGCTTGCTCCGGCACCAGACGGCACGCCGGCATCCGAAGACTTCGGCGACCTGATCGTCTCGGACTGCTTCATCCCGCAGATCGTCTACTCGACCACCTTCGGCTACCGGACCGACATGGTCGGCTCGACGCCGCCGACCGACGTTTGCGCGGTCTTTGACCTGGAGATGTATCCAGGAAAGCGGTCCCTTGAGAAGCGCCCGATCAACAACATGGAATGGGCCCTGATCTGCGATGGCGTTCCCAAGGCCGACGTCTATGACGTGCTTGAGACGGATGAGGGCCAAGCCCGCGCCTTTGCCAAGCTCGACACTATCAAGGAAGACGTGATCTGGTGGAGTTCCGGGGCAGACACGCCGCAACTCCTCGCCGACGGAGAGGTCGTGATCGGCTCGACTTACAACGGCCGTCTTTTCTCGGTAATCGAGGAACAGAATCAGCCGGTCGCAGTGCTCTGGGATGCACAGGTCTTCGATCTTGACGGCTGGATCATTCCGGTCGGCCTGTCTGAGGACCGTCTTGCGCGTTCCAAGGACTTCGTGAGGTTTGCCACGGACACGCAGCGCCTTGCGGACCAGGCCAAGTACATCAGCTACGGCCCCGCACGCGAATCCTCTGCGCCGCTTGTCGGCCAGCATGCCGACCTTGGCATCGACATGGCGCCGCACATGCCGACGGATCCGGAGAACGCCAAGAACACCTTCCTCTACAACTACGAGTGGTGGGCGGACTACCGGGACGATCTGGACGCCAAGTTCCAGGCCTGGCTGGCGCAATAGCACGAACCGGGGGAACAGGCCGGATTTCGATCCGGCCTGTTTCAACAGGGGGCACGATGCCAAAGGGCTACATAATTGCGCATATCACAGTTCGCGATCCTGACGCCTACAAGGAGTATGTGGAAAAAGACACGCCGATCCTTGCAGGCATGGGCGCCAGATTTGTTGTCCGTGGCGGAAGGTCCAGTCAAGTTGAAGGCGAACTTCATGAGCGACATGTCGTGATCGAATTCCCGTCCTACGAGGAAGCGCTCGCCGCCTATCATGACCCAGAGTATCAGGCCGTCGCGGAGATTCGTCGTCGCACGGCGGAGAGCAGCGTTGTGATCGTCGAGGGTCACGACACATGACCGCCATCGATCCTCCCGTACTGACCGCCGACGGCACGCCACTCAAGGCGAGCCTCAGGCGGGCGCTTCGGCGTGAGAAGGCCCGCGCCTTTCTGCTGGTGTCTCCGCTGCTCTTCTTCGTTCTGTTGACCTTTATCGCACCAATCGCGGACATGTTGTTCCGCTCGGTCGAGAACGGAATTGTCCACGACACGATCCCGCGGACGGTCCAGGCACTCCGGAACTGGGATCCAGGGGAAAGCGAGGTGCCGGGGGACGACGTGTTCGAGGCCTTCTACACGGACATGGTCTTCGCGGTTGAGCGCAAGAGCCATACGCGGCTCGGTTCCCGGCTCAACTACGAGCGGACCGGCCTTGCCTCGCTGTTCCGAAAGTCGGGACGACGCGTGGGCAAGTTTGACACCAAGGATTACGCGGACGCGTTCAACACGCTCGATCCGGCGTGGGGAAACCCGGCAACTTGGGACGTACTGGCAGGATCCGAAGCCGCCAATCTCCCGCGCACCGCTTCTGCTTACGCAACATGGCTGGAGGTGATTCAGGCCGATGGTGACGATCCGCTCGGAGAGGAGCCTTGGGACGTCCTCTATGCGGCGCTCTTTTCGGACCTGATGCAGGCTCCTGCTGGAGGATTCGCGAGTCCGCTCCTGAACGATGCGCAGTCCGCAGCGGCCCGGTTCGAACCAATCAGCCTCCGCGAACAGTTCGGGGCAATTGACGAAGACTGGCTTGATCCACAGGTGTGGCGCACCATACAGACATATGCAGCCCGCTACACGCCCGGCTATTTCCTCAATTCAGTCGACCTGAAACTGACCGCTGACGGCGTGCAGTACCGTGACGAGGGTGACCGCATTTACGTCCTGCTTTTCGGGCGCACGCTCTACATGTCGCTGGTGATCACGATATCCTGCATCCTTCTCGGCTACCCGGTGGCGTTCCTTCTCGCCAATCTGCCGCTGCGAACGGCGAACCTCTTGATGATACTCGTGCTTCTTCCATTCTGGACGTCGCTGCTGGTGCGAACGAGTTCGTGGAAGGTGCTGTTGCAGCAGCAGGGCGTCATCAACGACATTCTCGTGGCGCTCCGGTTCGTCGACGATGCGAGTCGACTCGTCCTGATCAACAACCAGACCGGCACGATCATCGCCATGACGCACATCCTGCTTCCGTTCATGATCCTGCCGCTCTATTCGGTCATGAAGACCATCCCTCCAGCATATGTCCGCGCCGCCAAGTCGCTGGGCGCGACGGACTGGACAGCCTTCTGGCGCATCTACTTTCCGAACTCGGTGCCAGGAATCGGCGCCGGTTCAGTGCTCGTGTTCATTCTGGCGATCGGCTACTACATCACGCCGGAACTGGTTGGCGGCACACGCGGCGTCTTCATCTCCAACCGGATCGCATATCACATTTCGTCTTCGCTCAACTGGGGACTCGCAGCTGCGCTTGGAACGATTCTGCTCTTTGCAGTCCTGATGCTCTATTGGACCTACGACAAGATCGTCGGCATCGACAACGTGAAGCTCGGAGGCTGAAATGTCTGGCCTTCCCCCATATGCAACCTTCACGCAGAAACTTTGGCATTACGCATTCCGCGTGATCTGCGGCATTGTCTTTTTCTTCCTGATTGCCCCGATCATCGTGATCGTGCCCCTGAGCTTCAACGCGCAGGACTTCTTCACCTTCACGCCCGAGATGCTTGCCCTCGACCCGGACGGATATTCGTTCAAGCACTACAACGACTTCTTCACGAATCCGGACTGGCAGCAGGCCATGTGGAATTCGGTTCGCATTGCACCGATGGCCACGCTCCTTTCCGTGTCCTTCGGCACGCTGGCCGCGATCGGCCTGAGCCAGCCGCATGTGCCGTTCCGACGGGCACTCATGGCAATCCTGATCTCGCCGATGATCGTGCCGCTGATCATTTCTGCCGCCGGCATGTACTTCTTCTACAGCCGGGTCGGGCTTCAAGGTTCATATTGGGGCGTCGTGCTGGCCCATGCGGCGCTTGGGATCCCCTTCGTCATCATCACGGTGACGGCAACGCTCGTTGGCTTTGACCGGAGCCTCACGCGTGCCGCGGCCAACCTGGGAGCGAATCCGGTCACGACCTTTGCCAAGGTCCAGATGCCGCTCATCCTGCCTGGCGTAATATCGGGCGGGCTTTTTGCCTTCATCACCTCCTTTGATGAGGTCGTCGTCGTGCTCTTCGTAGGTTCAGCGGGGCAAAAGACGCTGCCCTGGCAGATGTTCACCGGCCTCCGCGAGCAGATCAGCCCCACCATCCTGGCGGTTGCGACGATCCTCGTGACGATCTCGGCCATCCTGCTTGCCACGATCGAGATTCTCCGTCGCCGCTCCGAGCGGCTGCGAGGCATGTCACCGGGCTGAAGGCTACCCACGTCAGGCCCGCGCCAGATGCGGTCAGGCAGCCCGCCGCTGCCATTTCCTTCGCGACGCCGCATGCTCGGCCGAAAGAAAACGGGCGAGCCGATTGGCCCGCCCGTTCCGATCGCCAACAGGGAGGACGTTGGCAACAAACCGCCGCGTATCTTTACACGGCCACCTTTTCGGCGGCGGCACTCATTTCCGCGGCGGCTTTCTTGACGGCTTTCGAAGCATCGCTGCCGAGGTCCTTGCCGGCAGCAAGCATCAGCTCAACCGTTTCCATCTGGACTTTCTTCGCGACCTCGGCGAAGGCGGCCAGCGACTCGGCGCTCATTTCAGCCTGGGCTGAAGCGAACTCGGCCATCGCCTTGCTGTATTCCGCAGGATCTTCCTTGGCGTTGGTGACATTGCCGAACTTGCCAATGGTCGCCTTTGCCCAGCCGGCAGAAATCTCGGTCGACTTCTCGGCGGCATCCAGAACGACTTTCGACATCTTGTCTGCGGCCGAGGCCTGGTTCTTGAACACCTCGTTGAACGCGCCCGCGTCGACAGGAAACGCGCCCATCATGTCCTTCATCATCTTCGTGTACTCGTTTGCGGTATTCGTCATCTTGTCTCTCCGTGCTTTGGATACGGGCGGCGCCCGATACTCTTTTCTGATGCAGCACACATAGATGCTGCAGTGCAGCAATTCAAGATGTTTTTCTGCGGTGCAGCAATTTTCTTTTGGCTTCTTTTCAATGAGATAGTCCGATCCAGCCGTGTTTGCCCATGATGCACGCCGGGAAGTTGCGGTTCAGAAAGCTCTCACTGATTCCGAAACCGGAATCTCCGCAACGCGTCAGGACCGTCTTACGCGACACATATGCGCCGGGAGGCGCGGCACCATGCCCGTCCAGTCGATCTTCCGACGCCGTGAGCATATCGAATGCGACGTGACCGGACTCGAACGGAAGGTCATCCGTAGGACGCCAGGTGTTGCGCAGGAAAAAGGCGGGCCGTTGCGGCCCGCCAGTTTTGGATGCCAACAGGGAGGAAGTTGGCGATCGCAATCGAATTACTGGCTCACGGCCACTTTCTCTGCGGAGTCAGGCAACTCCTTGGGCGCCTTCTTTGCGGCCTTCGAAGAGGCATGCGACGGAGGTGTGGGCCGACCCGCCCCGGTGCCCGACTTTCTGGTGGCCTTCGAAGCGCCGTTGCCTGGGTCCTTGTCTGCCGCAAGCATCAGCTCGAGCGTCTTTACCTGAACCGTCGTGGCCACGTCCGCGAAGGCTTCCATTGATTTGGCGCTTAATTCCGCCTGGGCTAGCGCGAAGTCGCTCATGGCCATGGTGTAGTCGGAAGGATGGTTCTGGGCCTTCGTGACATTGCCGAGCTCTCCGAGGGTCGACTTTGTCCACGTGGCCGAAATCTCGGTGGACTTCTCCGCCGCAGCCAGCACAACTTGCGACATCTTGTCCGTGATGGAAGCCTGTTGCTGGAAGGCGTCCTTGAACATGCCCGCGTCGACGGGGAACTCGCCCAGCATGCCCTTCATCACCTTCGTGTATCCATTTGCGTTTCTGGTCATCTTCTCTCCAACTCCTGACGCTGTGGCGCAAAGCCCTGTGATTGTGCGGTTGCGGCATAGATACATGCCGCACCGCAGCATTTCAAGGGGAAATTCTGCGGTGCGGAAATTTTCTTTTCTTCAGTGACAGAAGGTCAGTCGATTTCCACAACTTCCTTGACGTAAGTGCCCGGTGCAGCGGCGAGAATCGGGTGGCTCTGCACGGCTCCGGGAACCCGCGCCTCGGCCTTGCTGCCGGACCGCGCCGCCAGCCACTGCTCCCAGGTAGGCCACCAGGACCCTTCGTTGTACGTGGCGGAGTCCTTCCACGCTGCCGATTCTGCGGGCACTCCATGGCTCGTGTAATGACCGTACTTGTCTCTGGACGGCGGGTTCACGATGCCCGCGATATGGCCCGATTCGGATAGCAGAAACGTCTTCGAGTTGCTGCCCATCTGGCGGAATCCCTCGTAGCAGGACTGCCACGCGGCAATGTGATCGGTCTCGCATGCGATGGAGCATGCCGGAACCTTGATGTCCCCGACCCGAACAGTTTCCCCCAGGATTTCGAAGCCTTCGCGCGCGAATCTGTTCTGCTGGCAAAGGCCGCGCAGGTACTCCATCAACATGGCCGCAGGCAGGTGGGTCCCGTCGCCATTCCAGTAAAGAAGGTCAAAGGCCGGAGGCGCCTCTCCCATCAGGTAGCTCCGGATTGCAGGGCCGTAGATCAGGTCGTTCGAACGAAGGAAGCTGAAGGTCCGGCTCATGATCCGGTTCTCAAGGACGCCCACCTGGTTGCACTGTGTCTCTATGGCGTTCACGAAGTCATCCGTCAGGAACACGGTGAACTCACCCAGATCCTTGAAGTCTGTGAGCGTCGTGAAGAACGTCGCGCATCCGATTGACTTGTCTCCCCGCTTTTCCAGCAGCGCAAGCGTCAGGGAAAGCGCGGTTCCTCCGATGCAGTATCCTGTAACATTGATCCGCTTCTCTCCGGTAACGGCCTTTGCCTGGTCGATTGCCGTAAGGAAGCCTTTCTCCACGTAGTCTGCCATGCCGAAATCGCGATAGCTCGCATCAGGGTTCTTCCAGGAAACGACGAAGAGCGTGTAGCCTTGGTCGACAATCCACTTGATCAGGCTGTTTTTCGGTTTCAGGTCAAGGATATAGTACTTGTTGATCCATGGCGGAAAGACGAGAAGCGGCGTCTCGTGCACGGTCTGTGTCGTTGGAGCGAACTGGATCAACTCGAAGATCTCGTTGCGAAAGACGACCGAGCCTTCGGTGCTTCCAATGTTGGAACCAACCTCGAACGCCTTCTTGTCTGCCAGCGTCACCATCAGCTCGCCGTCCGATTCCTCGATGTCGCGGACGAGATTCTCCAAGCCGTCGACGAGGGACTGGCCGTTAGTCTCCGCCGCTTTCGCAAGAGCTTCCGGATTCGTGCCAAGGAAGTTTGCGGGGCTCATCATGTCGATGATCTGGCGCGTGAAGTAGCTCACGCGCCTGCGGTCGGTATCATTCAGGTCATCCAGGCCTTCGACAGCGTTAGAGATTGCCTCTGCGGATATCAGGTATTGCTGCTTGATGAAGTTGAAATAGGGATGCTGAGCCCAGAGATCCCCGGCGAACCGCGGGTCTGCCGGAGTGTTGTCCTCGGGCGGTTCCAGGCTTCCTTGCATCAGGCTCTTCTGTGCCTCGACAAAGTGAGTCAAGGCCTTGCCCCAATACGCAACCTGGGTCTCGAACACCTTTGACGGGCTTTCGACGAGCTCCGAGACATAAGCCGAAGCCGCCTTTGCATAGAGTTCTCGACCAGGGCCCTGTAGGTCCGGATTGAGCGCCTTCTTCCTGGACATCGCCGCAACCAAGCGCTCGGACAGCTCCTCGATCCTGGCGAGGTTTTTGTGCAACTCCTCCAGCCGATCCGCATCTCCGTCGGTTTCTTTGGTTGTCATTGCCTCAGTCCCAACTTATTTTGCACTTGCAGCATTTGAGGCAATGTAGCGATACAAGGACAAATTGGCAAAGCGGCGTTTTGGCTCAGGTGCGCAAGGAGTTCGCATATGCGATACATGCTGACTTACGACATGATGGAGACCGCCCGTAACACCAGCCAATGGATCGGTGCAACTGCGTCTGCGATGGCATCCTACCCTGTCTGGGGAGCCGTGCCGAATCCCTGGATCAATTTGGTGGCTGCCTGGGGCGAGGTGGCGGAACGCAGCTTTGCACGGATGGTTGTCCGGCCTGACTGGGGCATCGATTCCGTGGTTGGCGAGGACGGTCGGGATCATCTCGTCGACGTGGAAACGGAAATCGCCCGCCCCTTCTGCGACCTGATCCGCTTCCGGGTCCAGGGTCGTCCAGAAAGACAGCGTCGCATTCTGCTGGTGGCTCCGATGTCAGGACACTACGCAACGCTCCTGCGCCCAACCGTTCACAGCCTGCTGCCCGACGCCGAAATCTGGATCACGGATTGGCACAACACGCGCGACATTCCCGTCAGTGCAGGAAAGTTCGACATCGAGGACTACACTCTCTACCTGTCCGACTTCATCCGCCATCTTGGCCCGTCGATCAACGTGATCGCCGTATGCCAGCCCGCCCCGCTGGCTCTCGCCGCGACGGCATATCTCGCGGAAGAGGAACCCGGCGCACAGCCACGCACTCTGACATTGTTCGGCGGCCCGATCGACCCGGATGCCGCGCGCACCGAGGTTACGGATTTCGGACGCCGCGTGACCATGGGACAGCTTGAGCAGTTCATGATCCAGCGCGTGGGCTTCAAGTATGCGGGCGTCGGGCGATTGGTCTATCCCGGGTTCCTGCAACTTGCCTCCTTCATTACCATGAACTCCGAGATGCATGTGCGTGCCTTCACGAACCAGATCGTGCTGGCTGCAAAGGGAGAGGCGGCGGACCACGACAGGCACAATCGCTTCTACGACGAGTATCTCGCGGTCATGGACATGCCGGCCGAATTCTACCTGTCAACCGTCGAACGCGTCTTCAAGAACCGGGAAATCGCGCGAAACGCGTTCACGGTGGAAGGGCGGCATGTCGATTTCGGCGCGATCACCGACGTGGCGATCAAGACGGTCGAAGGCGAGCAGGACAACATCTCCGCCCCGGGGCAATGCCTTGCGGCACTGGATCTGCTTACTGGATTGCCGGACTCCAGGAAGGCCTCGCATCTTGAGCCTGGTGCAGGCCATTATGGAATCTTCGCTGGCCGGAGCTGGCGCAACAACATCCGACCGCTGGTTCTGGATTTCATCGATCAGAACGCACCGTCCTAGCCTGCAGCAGCACTTGATGATTTCCGTGCGACAACCGCCGGGATCCTTGGCTGGCCTGCAATTTGCGCCTTACGTCCAGTTGACCTGCGCGCCTCCCGGCAGCGCGAAACGGGCGCGGAGAGGAAAGTCGCCGGCATACCCTGCCGAGTCACAGAATTCCTGCACCCAGGCATCATCCATCAGCAAGAAGTCCAGCACTGAAGCCAGGAATTCGGGATCCTTCGAGCGTTGCCGCAGATCCGCCTCCGTGGCGCCCGTTGCGCCAAGAAAGACGGGCAGCAATTCGTCATTTCCGACCAGCCAAGACAGGGCCTTGATCGCCAGTATCTCTGCGGATTCCTCTGGCAGCGGTGTCATGTCCGGCCCCCTGCCCAAGCAATCAGGCCATTACAGGAATACGACGGTGGCCGAAACGGGAATCCACAGATCGCAAATGGCCCCGGGACGGCACGCAAGCCGGATCGCAATGTTCACAGCACCCGTCGCGTACATCTTCAGGCTCAACGACGCCTGAATCGCTTCAGGGACTGCTCCAGCCGGTCGGCATAGGCTGAACGCTCGTCGGGACTCATCGCTTCAAGCCGCTCAAGCAGCAACGTCTCGCCCAGCAACTGGCGTTCCTCTGCAACTCCTCGTTGCTCCTGCAGAATGCGCCTCACCTCGTCTGGCAGGAATGGTTCCGCCCTGAGCGCCACCAACAGTTCGTCCAGCAGGTCACGCAGCCGACCGCGGCTCGCCTGAAGATGAGAACGCTTGCCTGTAAGCTTGTCATGAAGCGCTCCCCGATTTCCGGGATCCAGTGCGTGCGCGAAGGGCGCGCCGATCACTCCCCTTACGGGCCCCGCGACTCCATCACCCCAGCGTGGGCGGTCTGGCGCAAGGGCACGTCCCACGAAGGCGCCAATGACAACGAGATTCAGCGCCAGCGATACAAACAGAAGCGGCTTCACCCAGGAACGGCGCGGACGTGATGTGGCGTTCTCATTCATTGAGGATCGCCTCAAGGTCGGTCCCCGGCAGGAAGGTCGCAAGCGCGACCGTGTCGTCACCACCGAGCGTCAAGGCATCTAGTGCTTCCGGCATCACAAACCCGATCCAGACGCCGAGGGCCGCGGCCCCGGAAAGTCCTGACGCAGCGAACACTCGTCCCAGCCAGGCGAGGCGCAAGACCGGAAGGGTGGCGGGAGCGGGCCTCGCGGCCCCAGCATCGGCACTTGCCGCAATGCGATCAAGGAATTCGCCGGACGGCAACGGCCTTTCCGAGCGACCCGCCGCGAAGAGCGTCTCAAGCGCAATGTCGTCACGGCTGTTTCCGGTCATCCTCAAACCCCAGTTCTTCCCTTTTGCCGTACAGCGCCTTCTTGAGGGCGCGCTTGCCCCGTGCCGTCAGACTTTCCACCGCCTCCACGCCAATGTCCATAATTTCGGCGATCTCGGGATTCGAGAATCCCTCGAGATGCCGCATCACAACTGCCTGCCTTTGCCGGTCAGGGAGGACGGACAGCGCGGCGTCCAGCGTCTCGGACCTCTGCCGTGCGGTCATGATGTCAACCACACTTGCCAGGTCTGCTGCCGGTTCGGCGACTGATTCCAGCGCGACCTGCGGCCTGGCCTGCCGCTGCCGAAGTCGATCGCTGCAGAGGTTCATTGTCACCCTGTAGGCCCAGGTCGAGACCTTTGCCTCACCCTGCCGCCAGTCCGGCGCCATCTTCCAGAGCCTCAGCATGGTCTCCTGCACGACATCCTCGGCTTCGCCATGATCACCGAGAACCCTGGCCGCGTAGCCGAAGAGCATCGGCCCAAGGCGCGCCACCAGCTGCCGGCCCGCCTGCGCATCTCCATTTGAAAATGCGACGAGAAGTGCCGTGTCCGGCACTTCGTCTGCATGCGGGGCGACAAGAGTGGCATTGTCTTCCATCTCCGACCGGACCTAGTGCCGGACTGTCGCAAGGGCAATCCGGCATGTTTCGGCGTCAGTTTCGCCAGAAACCCCACCATCTACCCCCATTGTCTCGGCGGTGACCGCGATTGCGACGAGCAAATCGCTCCATCCCGGCCTCGAATTCCTCCGCACTGACTCCGCCGGAGTCGTCGGAATCAAGTCGCATGATCCCCCGCAACCGGCCGCCATGATGTCCGCGTGCCGCCAATGCATCCTGGCTCAGCACGCCATCGCCGTCGGCATCAAGCCGCGCGAACATGCGGGCTGCCGCCTCGCCCGCACGAGCTTGCGCAGCGGCCACGAATTCAGCTTCGCTGATGTCACCGCTGCCATCGGCGTCCATTTCCGCAAAGCGCGCATCGGGCAGCATTTCCAGGTCTTCCTGGGTGATCTCCCCGTTGCCATCAACATCCAGCTGCTCGAAGGTCATGCGCCCCTTTGCCGTTTCCAGAGCGAGGGCGGCACCGGTCCCGGTGGCAATCAGCGATGCCGCCGCAAGAATCGAGAGTCTCGCAATCTTCATTTCTTGGTCTCCGTTGTTTCGTGTCTACGCTCAGTTGAACGCGGTACGGCAATCTTTCCGTCGATTTCTTCTCGGCAATACTAGGCAAGCACCCGCGAGGCCGTTGCCGCAGTCGAATACGAGTCGCTGCCGCCTCATGGGCGGACGGGCCCGAGCGACTCATGCTCACGCCGGGACTCCCGACATGTTCGTCGAAAGCACCGAAGAACTTCGGTGGGGCTACATCAGGTTGCGCACCAGATCCGGCAGCAAGATGTCGCGCAGAATAATGATGATGAGGAAGGCCACGAGCGGCGAAAGGTCCAGCGCGCCCGTGTTCGGCAAAATGCGCCTGATTGGCTGATACACGGGTTCCAGAAGCCGGCTCAGACCATCCCAGACCGATGCCACAATTGGCTGGCGCAAGTTCAGGACATTGAAACTGATCAACCAGCTCAGGATGACGTGCACAAGCACGACCATGAAGGCAACATCCAGCAAAAGGGAGAATATCTGCAAGATCGCGTTCATGGCCTTTCCTCGATGGCTTCACGCATCCACCTAAGGCCCCATGCGCGCCCGTGCAAGCCCCGAACACCAAGCGGCGCATTGTCCTTCTCGGGCATTGACATGATCCCTTGGCGGGTCGTCTGGGAGATTCGGCATGGCTTTGCGTGCGGCGGCGAGATCGTGTCGTTCGTGCCCGCTTCCTTCCCCTTTCGGGGCAATTCAGGCACGTCTGACGGCTGCCTGGCGTTGCCGGGCAGGCGCCTTCGTCCTGATCCGTGAGGCGGGATGTTTCCGGGGGCCATGCCGCGGACTTGGTGCGTGGCCGTGTGTTCCGGCTGAGCCTGAGCCAGTCGAACACGCGGCTCGGGCCCGATGCACATCGCGCCGCGCCGTCACTTCGGCGGTTGTCTATTGGGGGAAGCTCGGAAAGACTTTGCGAAGGCTGGCGCGAACCGGAACGGCCCAATCATCAAGCTGTGACCGAGCGTGAATTAGGGAACAGCCCTATGCTGGAACAAGCAGTTTGCGTCAATTCCACTGCATCGGGCGAAAGCCCTGAACTGCTGGAGGCAAGTTCTTAGGCCTTGGAGAATTCTTCCCAAAACTGGTTCGAAATTTCTGACGCTGGTGACTTCATCCGCACTGCGTGGAACTGAGAAATGGCGCGATGCCGTTCCGGTGCCAGCGGTATCAATTGCCGTGTCTCAACCCACCGCGAGGCATAGTGTTTCGGCATCAACCCGACATGGGTTCCAGAAAGAGCCAAATAGGCGATGGATTCGATATTCGCCTGCGAAATGCCCGCATTTTGGTCGAGTAGGTCGATGCCCAATTGCACATCCATTGGATCGCTTAGGAAGCTGTAGGCGGCGATGTCTGCTTCCCTGAGGCGCGCTTCAAGGTCTGCGGAATTGGCGCATTCGGCGCAGGGATGATCAGGCGCGCAAAACAGACCGCTTACTTCGGAATATAAGGGCAGCACTTGTAAGTCGTCTGGCAACTGTTCGCCGTCTTCGATCCCGACAAGGGCGATGTCCAAACGCCCACCGCGCAGTTCGCTGAGGCAATCCAGAAAATCATAGACCCCGATCTTGATCCTCAAGTCCGGAACCCCTTCGCGGACCCTCTGAATCACTTCAACGGTTGGATTTTCGGGATCCGACACTGTGCAATCGACAATTCCCAATCGGATTTGCTTGCCCGAAGACCTTCCGATTTGATCAAGCTTGCGAGCGCTTACATCAATGATTTCAAGAAGTTGATGTGCTTGTTCCAGTACCCGTTGACCTTCATCGGTGACAGCAAACCCTTGCGCCCCACGATTGCAAAGCCGCACGTTCAGCCGTTCTTCTAAATTCGCTATATGCGCACTGATTGCGGGTTGGCTGATTCCGAGGCCGTCTTGAGCCTTGGCAAATCCACCAGCCTCAACCACCGCGCAGAACACCCTTAATAGCCTTAGATCGACATCAGATAACCGCAATTCATGCCTCCCCAGCCGTTGGGTGACTCAATCACCTCAGTCGAAACATGTCGATTCCGTTATGGCAACATAAGGCAATCCATATGGATTGATGAAAGCCGCGTGTGTAGGGTCGTTCCAACGACAATTGACACAACGGGAGATGGGCCATGCGCACCACAAAATCACTCACGCTTGCGACCGGATTCGCGATTGCCATCGGTGGCGCAGCGACTTCTGAAGAACTTACCATCAGCGCTTGGGGCGGATTTTTTGAAGAGACCCTGGCCGCCGAGATTTACCCCGGATTCACCGCCGAAACCGGCATAACAGTGAATTCAATTGCGCAGCCAGAAGATTCAACCTGGATGACCCAACTTATGGCGGCAGCCCGCGCGAAACAGGCCCCCGCCGACCTGTCGCTGGTAGTGGATGAAGTGCTTTTCCGAGGCAATGAAGTTGGCCTCTGGGCGAAGCTGGACCCGGCGAACATGCCAGGCACCACGGCGCTGAAAGACGGCTACGTGAAGCTTGATGATGACGGGAAATCCTATGCTGTGGGTGCCTTGGCGTTCTACACAACCTTCGTGACCAACACAGATTTTGCCCCGGAAGCGCCCGTAAGCTGGGCTGAGCTTTGGGAAGACAAGTGGGATCGGAAACTGGGGATCGTAACGACACCGAACTCTGGTCTTTTGGAGGTCACTGCAAGGACGTTCTTTGGTGGTTACGACATCATGGAAACCCGCGAAGGGTTGGAGAAGGTGATTGCCAAGATAGCTGAACTAAAGCCACAAGTCAGCCTTTGGTATCGTGACGAAGGTCAGTTCCAGCAGTCGTTGGAAAGCGGCGAGTTGAATGCAGGTCTATACTATCATGATGTTGCGATGCTCTCGATCTGGGATGGCAAGCCGATTGCCTCGACATTCCCGGAAGAAGGTGGGATCGTTTCTGACGCCTACTGGGTCGTTCCGCGGGACTCCGAGAACATTGAGGCGGCTGAAAAGTTCCTCAGCTATATGAGCCGTCCAGAGGTGCAAGCACAAATGGCGCGCATGATGGGTGTCTTCCCAATCGTTCCGCGCGGATCGATGGATCTGACGGATGAAGAATTTTCGGCAGTTGGCAGCGAAATCGAACCCATTCGTGTGCAGACTCACATCCAACTTCGCGAAGGCGATTGGTTGGAAACCAAGTACCAGGAAATGATTGCGCAGTAACCAAAACAGGCGGGCCGAAGTCTTCCCCGGCCCGCAACTTTGGTCGAATTCAAATGGCCGATCTTAAAATTTCCCAGCTCAGCAAAGCATTCGGCACTATTGAAGCGCTTCGCGACATCTCAATCGACATTGAAGCGGGGGAATTCGTTTGTCTTCTGGGCAGTTCGGGATGCGGCAAGACCACGTTGCTGAGATTGATCGCTGGTCTTGAGAGCCATGATCACGGTGAGATGACGCTTGCGGGCCAGGACCTGACGGCCATCCCCAGCCACAAACGCGGGATCGGCATGGTATTCCAATCCCTGGCGCTGTTTCCGCACCTCAACGTTTCAAACAACATTGGCTATGGCCTCAACCTGAGAGGGGAGGACCGTGCGACGGTTACCGCCGAAGTGGACCGCTTGCTTGACATGGTTGGTCTGTGTGGCCTCGGTGAGAGACAGATATCCGCATTATCCGGCGGCCAACGTCAACGGGTGGCAATTGCGCGCGCACTGGCATTGAAACCGCAAATCTTCCTTATGGACGAACCTTTTTCTGCCTTGGACGCAGCCCTTCGCGATCAGATGCAAAACGAGGTCAAACGCATCCAGCAGGAGCTTGGTGTCACAACCATCTTCGTCACTCACGACCAAAAAGAAGCCATGGCATTGGCGGATCGGATTGCGATCATGCACGACGCCAAAATCGTTCAGGTCGGAACGCCAGATGAACTTTATGCCAAGCCGAACTCAAAATTTGTGGCGGACTTTTTCGAAACAAATAATGTGCTGCAGGTCTCGGTCGACAACGATGGCGTGTACATGGGAACGCAATTCCTTGGAGCGCGTGCAATCGGAGTGCTGGCAAGCGGAACTAACGAGATTGCGATCCGGCCAGAAGCAATTGAGCTATTGAAATCTGACGAGTCACCTCAGACCCCAGGCACCCTGATCAACCAACGCCGCTTAGGCGCGTTGATCGAACGCGAAGTTGACTTGGGCGGTCAGATCATTTTGCAAAGCGCGTTTGTCGGTCAGGGAGAGACCTTTGAAATCGGCGACAGGGTCGATGTGCGAATGGACTTATCGAAGGCTTGGGTCCTGAGCGGATGACTGCGCGCCCGGCATATGGGGCCTTCGGCTTCGGGCTCTTCGCATTTTCGGCGCTGGCGGTTTTTTTTGTCGTGCCTCTCTTCTTCATGGTCGTGGTGAGCTTTTACAAGCCGGATCCCATGGGCTTCTACAAAGTCACTTTCGTTTGGGAGAACTATCAAAAGTTCTTCTCAAGCTTTTATTACAAGGTTTCCCTTCGATCCCTCTATTCCTCCGCACTTGGCGCGGTCTTGGTCGTCGCGCTGGCATTTCCAACGGCAATCGCCGTCTCGAATCTTTCGCGGAAATGGCAGCTTTTCTGGATTATCCTTTTGCTGTCGCTAATGTGCCTGAGCGAGGTGATCATCGGCTTTGCATGGTTGATCATACTATCAGAAAGCGCAGGCATTCCACGTCTTCTGGAATTCCTAGGTCTATGGACCAACCCACGATCGCTAAGTCCCAGTTTCTGGGCCATGATGATCGGGCTGGTGTTCTTGGGCTTTTCCGTCGTGACCTTGATGATATACCCCCAGGCTGCCAAGCGTGATCGAAGCATTGAAGAGGCGGCAGTTACACTCGGCACCCCGCCATCACGTGTTTTCACCAAGGTGCTGGTGCCGTCATTTCGCCCAACCCTGATCTCAGTCACCTTGACGATGTTCGTCTACCTCTTGGGCGTCTTCGTCATGCCAAC
>JAJDVJ010000128.1 GCA_022826205.1 Silicimonas sp.
CCCCAAGTGCCGCATCCTCGTCAACGCGCTGGGCACGCCGCCGCCAGAGGTGATCGAGGCGGTACAGTCCAGCGGCCGGTTGATCGGCGCCCTGTGCGGCCGCGTGAAGCAGGCAGTTGCACACGCGCAGGCTGGCCTGGATTTCGTGGTCGCCCAGGGCGGTGAGGGGGGCGGCCATGCGGGAGAGATTTCCAGCATCGTCCTGTGGCCGCAGGTGGTCGACGCAATCGCCCCGTTGCCGGTGCTCGCAGCGGGCGGCATCGGCAATGGCCGGCAGATGCTGGCCGCCATGGCGAGCGGCGCGGCCGGCGTCTGGACCGGTTCCATCTGGGTCACGGTGGCGGAGGCGGCAGGAGAACCTGCGCAGAAAGCTTCTTATCTGAAGGCTACCAGCGAGGACACGGTGCGCTCGCGGAGTTGGACCGGCAAGACTGCCCGCGTGCTCAGGAACGCTTGGACCGAGGCCTGGGATAAGGATGCTTCCATCGAACCCCTGCCGATGCCGCTGCAGTTTCTGGTGAGTGCCGATGCGCGGCGCCGCACCGAGCGTTATGCGGGCGCTGGCGACACACAGGCGGTGGCGATGAACCCGGCTGGCCAAGTGATCGGCCAGATCAACGAAATCGAGTCCTGCCGGGAGGTCATGTACCGGCTATTGAGCGAATACGCGGAAGCCCTGGTCCGCGTCAGCGGTCTCATGCCCCCCGAATAGCGCCTGACCGGCGTCTGCGTCACGTCCGGAATCAGGCGCTGGCGACCAGCGCCGGCGACATAGTCCACTTCCGCGTTCGCGGAACGGCCCTCGCGGAGCCAGCAACTGAGCTCGCGGTTGGCCGAGGCGGCCAGCAGGGCTTGGAGGTGCTGGCCGATGAACTGCTCTGCCATGGCGCCTTCGTGACGAGCCGGGTTTGGTCCATCCGCTCGATCCCCGTCCAGCCCAAGCCGCATACAGCGTTCATCAAACCAATATCCATGAACAGCAGCTTGAACGCCCGCGGGTCGGCTTCCGCCTGCAGGGGCAGGCCGTTGCAGTGGCTGCGCACCACCTTGGCCAGCACCCGCGCCATGCACAGGAGATCGATGCGCGCCTTGGTCGCCGCCGCCGTGTCCTCCGTGGAGAAGTGGACGTACTTCACCTTCCGTCCAACATAGCGGGCTGCAAAGCTGAACACGTTGACCATGCCGGCCAACCCCTGTGAGCCAACGTACTTGGGGAAATCCTCCCGGTAGGTGTCGACGATGGCGTTGTGCACCTCGGCGATGTCGGGATGATTAGTACGCGAAATAGGTAAGAATCAAGCATGAACAACGCTCGCGCTATACACCCGCGTCGCGCATTTCCTTAGCACGTCGAAATACACCAACCATCTGATCGGTCGGCTTGACTTCCATGAACTTCACGTCCTCCATCGCGCCTGCGGCGATTCTCTGATACGCGATAGCTGCGACGGTGTCAGAATCCGGTAATACGAGGACGCCATACAATTTCGGTTCGCTAATGCTCATGTAGTAACCGAGCAACTCACCGCCCAGTGCCTCGATCTTGTCACGGGCGGTTTCCGCGAGGTCAACAGGCGATTCAAGCAGGCTTTTCAGGAACTCACTGTTCGGAGTACCGATCATCTGGAAGTATCTGCGGTCAGCCATACTGTCTCCTTCCTTCCACTTCAGTTAAATCTCTCGATCGAGAAATCGGAAAGACCGAATTCCGGCGCTATCCCAGCAATCAGATCGGCCAACGCCTTTCCTGAGCCGGCGGATTGCGACCAGCCCATCCCGCCGTGACCGGTGTTGACGAAGACATTGTCAATGTGGGTTGCACTGACCATTGGCAATCCATCGGCACTAAGCGGCCTATGGCCGCCCCACGGATCACACGTCTCCCCTTCGATAGTATCGGCAAATTCCGCGAACAATTCCTTAACGAGACCAACGAGATACTCGATACGTGCCTTGCCAATACCAGGCTTCATGCCGGCGAATTCCGCAGCCCCTGCGACTCTCAACACGTCGCCCAATGGGTTGACGCCCGCGTGCTGACTCATGTCGACGATCGTGTGGCGCGGCCTGTCCGGCCAATCTCCCATCGGAACCGAGATTGAGAATCCCTTGGCAGGTGCGATCGGCAGCTTGACGCCGAGTGGGCGGATCAACTGTTTTGAAAAATTACCTGCTGCCACGACAACCGCGTCGGCAACATGACGGCCGCTATCGGTGCGTACGTCGACCGCGTTACCGTTGGAGCTTATTCCCGATACGCGACGGTTGAATTCGAATTCCACACCCTGGCGTTCCATGACAGTCACCAGCTGCTCGCAGAACTCGCGGCAATTTCCGGCGTAGTCATCCGGAAAGTAGACCGCTCCGACGAGTTCCTCGGCGATGCTTCTCAGCGACGGCTCCTTTTGCAGTAAAGCATCCCTATCGAGTAGCTCGAATCGAGATCCTTTCTCCGCCACGTGTTTGGCAATGTCAGCATAGCCAGACAATCCCTTTTCATCCTTGTAGATGATCAAAGCGCCCGCATCGGATTGTGAGAATGAAATCGACTCCTGACCAGCGATTTTCTTGATCAATCTCACAGAGTACTGGGCCAGGTGCATGTTCTTGACGGTATGCGAGAGATAGGTCTGCAGATTGGCGTGCTTTAGAAACTTGAGACCCCAACCAAGAAGACCGGGTAACGCAGACGTTCGGGTCAGGAACGCCGAGTTGTCGCCCCGCCCTGACAATCCGTTCAACCATGCCTTCGCGAACAATTGCACGACGCCCGGGGCATTCCAGGGGTCTGTAACAGCGGTTTGGAGGTAGCCGCCGTTTCCGTAGCTGGCACCCTGAGCCGGGCCAGATTCGCTGTCAACTACTATAACGTCGAGACCATGCTGCCGTAGAAAATAGGCGGTCAAGAGGCCGATAACGCCAGCGCCGACTACGATGACGCTCTTCACGGCATTACACCGACATACCTCCATCAGGCGTGATCGGTCCGCCGGTGTCTGTTATGCCGATGTCCCACGTCTGCTCGATGACACGCAGCATGTTGCCCCCGGTTACCTTGCCAACGTCCTGATCGGAATACCCTTTTTCCAGCAGGCAATCGATGATTGCGGGCAGGCACTTGGACAGCTCTGCGAACAGGTTCTTGCCTTCGATCACATCGGTAATGCTACGACCGCCATCGGGATACTTGTCGTGTTTACCTTCCGCCCAGGCCATGAACGGCGCCTGCTCCTCGAAATCGTCCGTCGCGATTCCCACATGATCAATACCCAAAAGCTGTATCGCGCAGTCGATCGCGTCTGCATGGTCCTGAGGATTGACTTCGGTTGTCGGATTGTCCGTCACCACGGGATTACAAAGGTTGACGTTTATCACACCGCCGGTTGCCGCCATCGCCAACGCGTTCTCGTCCGTCGCGGCGCGCGTATGGTCAACATGCCGCTTAAGGCCGGTGTGAGAGTAGATGACCGGCCAGCCGGCTTTTACTTGCTGCGTGTATTCGATGGCTTCTGCCGTGCAACGGATACCCGTGTGCGTCACGTCGACCGGCATACCGTAGTGAATCTGCGCTTTGATGACTTGTCGGCCCCAGGCGGTCAGGCCCGCATTGTCAGGCTCGTAGGCCCCGTCGCCGGTTCGATAGCGGTTATTGTAGGCGATCAAAGCGTAACCCATGCCCATATCTTTCATCATACCGACCGATTGAAGGTTCTCGTCAAAGCAGACGCAACCCTGGTTCGTGAAATAAATGCCGAGCTTGCCGGTTTCGTGGGCCTCGCGAATGTCTTGGCTGTTGCGGACCAGCATAAAGCGATCTGGATACAGGTGGACAGCCTCGGACATGTAGGCCATGCGCTTCGCCGACGCGTGGAAATGATCCGGATCGGCGCCGCACGTAATCCCCATTGCCGTTACTCCGGCCTCGCGGGCCCGCTCCCAATAGTCGATAACCAGCTCACGGTGCAACGCAACATCGAGCCAGTTCGGTGGTCGGAATAGGCCAACGCAATTCAGCGCATCGACGACGATGCTGGCCTTCATGATGTTCTTAGCCCGGTCGGACCCGCCCAGATCCGGCTGTTCGATTGCCATTCCAGCTCCCCTTAGAGGTTTGACAGACAAAACTTATCAGGTCTGGCTGCGCCCAGCATATCCAATCAGGCATTATTCCTATCAAGGTAAAGCGCCATGCCGCCTAGTATAAATCGATGATCTTCTGAGCATTCTCGTCGACACGGGCCATTGCTCGTCGCCCACACTGATGTCGGTCGTAGAGGTCGCCGAAAAACCGATCGCATGTACCCATTCGGGACTACGGTCGATGGTAGACCAGCCGCGATCGCACACGGACGAGGCGGTGAAATTTCTTGCGGACAACGGCGGCGTGTTCGGAATCATCAGCACGCCGGGGGCGTTGAACGGCCAGGACCGCTGTACTGTTCACGACTATCTCGACAACATCGAGCATGCCATCAATCTGATCGGTGTGGAACACGTCGGCATCGGCACCGATTTCGTGATGGCTTCTTCGCTGGATCAGATCCTCGATGGTCCCGACTGGAGCCAGGCGGAAAGAGAGATGGTTGGTGTCTCCGTCTCGGTCTGGCCCTGGTCAGACGGCCACGAAGGTATGGAGAACAGTTCTGGTTATCCGAACCTAACTCGTGGCCTTGTCGCACGTGGCTACAGCGATAACGACATCGCGAAGATCATGGGCGGAAACTGGTTACGGCTGATTGATGAAACCATCGGCTAAGCCGTCCTGTCCTCGGAAAGAATTGGAGTAACGCTCGCGTACCGCAAAAAAAGAGCCGTGCCGGCCACGCAAAGCCCGGCCAAGAGTACCCACAGGAAACTGTAGGACCCGGTCTGATCCAGAAGAACACCGGTCAGCCCGACGACCACGATACTCACAACCGAGGCGGACGCCGCCATGAACCCGTATAGGACATCGCCATGTCTCGGAAAAAGCTCTGCTGGCAGCGGTATGTAGCCCGGCGTCGAAATCCCGAGACCACAAAAAACAAACCCGACACTCAAGGCCGCGATCAACGGATGCGGGACCACGATCAGAGACAGACAACCCGCAGCAGCAGCTAGGAAGCCTGTCGTAATCAAAGTCTTGCGCACGTTCAAGCGCTCACGCCCCCGCGAAATCCACCGATCTGCGATCGTGCCAGCCCAAACCGCAGCTAGCGCGAAAACAATCCATGGCAATATCGAGTACAGTCCGGCCTGGGTGAGACTCAGATTAAACGTATCGACAAAGTAGCTGGGTAGCCAACTAGCCAACGTAAAGGAGATGACGCCGTAAGCAATAGCGGCGCTATACACCGGAAGCACCGCTGGATTGAAGAAGATCGCTTTCCACGGAATTGGGCCCTTCCTTGCCGCAGCAGTCTGAGCCTGATCCGCGCCTTCGGTCAGTGGCATTCGTGGAACAGCAAGTACCCAGATTATGCACCACACCAATCCGAGCCCCCCGAATAAATAAAAGACGAACGGCCACCCATACCACTCAATGATCTTGCCAACCACCAGTAACGCGAGAACCGTTCCGACCGCGGCCGCAGCGCCGATCAAGCTCACCGATCGGGAAATCTCTCGCAACGGCATCCACGCGTTGATCAGGCTGTAGGCGGAGGGGTACGCCGCCCCTTCTCCGAAGCCCAGCAAGAAGCGCGCGAGACTCAGGACGCCAAAGCCTGCGTATGCGGCTGCGGGCGTGACTATCGTAATCAACGACCAGCCGAGCACCGCTAACATGAAGACGACCCAGCCACCGAAGCGATTGGCAAGGATTCCACCCAGCATCTGCATGCAGAGATAGCCGACGAAGAAGCTTGAGAAAACCAGGCCTTTGTCGGAGTCGGACCAACCGAACTCCCGCTGCATCTCGATGCCGGCGATCGAAATCAACACCCGGTCGATGTAGCAGAGCAGCAGTGCGATGATGAGAAGCGTCATCATCGTGTAGCGCTTCGCCCAACGACGCACGACAAGCTCGGCACGAATACTCATGCTCAGACGCTAACACGCGCGGCAATGGCGGCCAATGTCCGATGCTGCACCGCCCGTGTCTTCATTGCTTCCCGGGCCAGGCGGTTGCACAATCGAACAAGACTCTACGCGGCACGTAACTACCACCAGATTCAGCAATAAGCGGCGCGCGCTACGGATTTCGATTGGCTCGCGGCCGGAACACGCGGCGCCACTCGCCGAAACAAAATCGCGACTATGCAACCAAGGTGGCTGGTCGTCAGCTCGAGGCTGGCGCCGTGGTCTGGAAACTGGTGTACACCCGGCGAACGCCACGAGCCGCAATCGGCAGATACAGTAACAGCGCAACCGAAACCCATATGGTTGGCAGAAACGCGAACGCACCGGCCCACAGCGACACAAACAGCAACAGGCGGAGCATCACCATCGGGATTCGCTGCATGGGATTTTTGCCATCGCCCTGGTAGGTGAACGGCCGCGGTCGCATGAACCAGCCGTTGGCCATCAACAAGGCTGCGAACAGCGGAAAAATCACCGGTCTGCTGTCCAGCATGGGCGCTTCATCCAGGGCCGCGTCCTCGCCGGACTGCCGGGCCAGGGCATGCCGGACTTCGCCCCAGACATACGTCGCGGTGGGCCTGCCGGCCGCACCGCCGGCGTTCTTTCGGGACGGAACCGAGCGCCACCGGTACAGAAGGTGTCCGTCCGAGTTCAACACCAGCACACCGGGCTGAAAGTGTCCCTTCGGGTGCGTGACGTCCCAGGCTGTGTCCCGGGCCAGGAACTCACCCGCTTCCTGGATGCGCAGATCCAGCCAGCCGCGCTCGCGGGCCGCATCCGCGATTTCGTGGTGCGGGTCGCCGATGCACTCGAAAGGCAGGTCCCAGTCCTGCCGGGCCCGTGCGGCCAATGCCTGGGGTTCGCTGGTGACGGCATACACTTCGCCACCGGCCGCTCGAACCGCATCGACCACACCGGCCTTCTCGTAGCCTCGCAACTCGAGGCGGCAGGGCGGTCACCAGAAACCCCGGTAGAAAAGCAGGACCACGAACGCGTGTTGCCCGGCAACCCGGTCGATCCAGTCGCGCCGGGCGCCCGGCGCTGGATCGAGTTCGGCAACGGCTGCGCCCTGCGCCGCCCGACCGTCACCCAGCCACTCGATCTGCCGACCGTTCTCCGAAGACCCGACCCGGAACCTTTCCTGCCGGCACGTGCCCTTTCCGCAAAGCACCAGCCGCAGTTCTCCATCGGAAGTGGCTGCAGGTGGGGGATTGACTATGCCGGTCGCCTCGAATCCACCGCCCTCGCGAGCATTGAACCAGGCCACCACCGCATCGACATCGCGCTGCAGGTGGCCGGGAATCGTGTCGTGAACCGTGGTCATGATGAACCGCCTCCGATCGTTCGCGCGCACTTCGACCGCCTCCAGCACTCCGGCGGCCGGCCGATGCCGAACCGGCGACCTCGCATCCCGGGCAAATGGTCATTGACGAGATGCCTTGCCGGATCGGGTGGAACCACCCGATCCGCGGGCAGCGACCGGTGTCTGGCGCCTATTGAATGTCCAGCGCGGTCACCACGGGTGTACATCGCCAGTCCACTTCAGGAAAGTTCCGGAATCCGCCAGGGTCATGGCGGCAATGACCTCCCGGCAACCGCGCGCGCTCTCTTCCGGTTCGATATCGGCCACGTCTCCGGCCATCTCGGTTTTGACCCAGCCCGGGTGCATGGGCACGACGATGATGTTCTGGTCTTTCAATTCGGTCGCCAGCGCCGTCATCAAACGGTTTACCGCGGCCTTGCAACTGGCATACGAGTAGCCGATGACATGGTCGTACACATGCGCGGCGACCTGGCTGGATAGAGTGACGATCTTCTTGTCGGTCCCAGCCTGCACGTGGGGCAGGAACGCCTGGATGACACGGAACGGGCCCATGGCCATCACGTTGAACTCGTGGGACCAGTTGTCGTAGTCCATGTTCTGGAAGGTCTGGGTGTCCAACCCGCCGAAGATGCCTGCGTTGTTGATGAGCACGTCGATCGCAACACCTGCCAGTGACTCGGCGCAAGCCGTCACCGCTGCCGGATCGCCCACGTCCATGGCGTGGACACTGAGCATGCCGCCGCTTTCCGCGGCCAACGCCTGAAGCGGCCCAGCATGGGCTGGGTCGCGCACCGTCGCGTACACACGATCACCCTGTTGCGCGTATTGCTTGGCAAGTTGGAAGCCGATGCCGCGGGCGGCACCCGTAATGAGAATGGTCGTCATTCCCCCTCTCCCTAAAGAAAATTCAACCGCTCAGATACTTGGTGAGCGTCTGATGAAAGTGCCGTATGCGTATTTCCTGGTAGTTGCCCAAGGTGGCGCCCGCCTTGTCCGTGGCCATGGCGCCTTCCTGGGCGGCCTGCATGTTGCCGGTGTCCTGGTCGAAGACGTGTCCGACGTAAGGGTCCATGCCAGGCACTTCGGTATAGGACGCTTCCGCATTCAGCGGATACGGCTCCGCGGTTTCCACGGGGGAGCCGTCCATGGGGCGCGTTTTGAGCAGGATCAGGTCAAACAGCGCCCTGTCGTGCTGCATGCCCAGAGGACGGAAGCGGTACACGATGGGGAACGACACGCCGGAGAAAAACTGTTGGTTGGGGAATACGAAATAGGCGATTGAATCCACGATCTCCGAGTCGCTCACGCCTGACAGGTCGGGCCCGGTTTCGGTGACGCTGTCGCGAAAGTGCTGCGCCATCACCTGCCGGGCCGTGCCGCCTTCGGGCACCTTCAGCTCGGCGCCGACATCATCCCGGTCGCCGATCAGGAACAGATCCAGTATCTCCTGTTCGGTGAGTGTCTCCTTCAGGAATACGCTGGGCGTGCCGGCCACGTTGATCAGCCTGCTCACATGGTCGCCGTAGCAGTCGTACTGGGTGTTGGCGTCGCCGTTG
>JAJDVJ010000162.1 GCA_022826205.1 Silicimonas sp.
CGGTGCCAACAACGGCATGCGCATCGCCCAGGAAGAGATTTTCGGCCCGGTCCTGACCTCGATCGGGTTCTCGGACGAGGATGAGGCGCTGGAACTCGCCAATGACACCGAATACGGCCTGACCGCATATGTCTGGACGAACAACCTGGCACGCGCGCTTCGCGTTACGGACAAGCTCGAAGCCGGCATGATCTGGGTGAACTCGGAAAACGTGCGCCATCTTCCGACGCCCTTTGGAGGCGTAAAGGCCAGCGGCATGGGCCGCGACGGCGGAGACTGGAGCTTCGAGTTCTACATGGAGCAGAAGCACATCGGCTTTGCGACCGGCGAGCACAAGATTCCACGTCTGGGACACTGATGCAGCCTGCTGGAGTCCGTCATCCGCAAAGGCATTTTCGCCCGCCCATTCGGGTGCATGAACACTTTGGCCCCGGCAATCCGCTGGGTCTTGGCCACCCGACCGCCATCTGACAAGGTTCGACCATGCCTGTGCCCTCCCCCGACCTCGCCCCACCCTTCAACACGGTTCGCCTCAGCCATGCCTGCCTGAACGTCGCGGACATGAAGGCGTCAAGTCACTTCTACGTTGACACCCTGGGACTTCAGGTCACGGACGAAACCGCAAGCCACATCTATCTTCGTGCGATGGAGGAACGCGGCCATCATTGCCTGATCCTGCAGAAGTCCGACGCCCCGGGCACGGTTGAATCCTTGTCGTTCAAGGTGTTTTCGGAAGAGGATCTTGACCGGGCTGATGCTCACTTCAAATCCGGAGGTCGCGCCACGGAATGGGTGGAGCGGGCGCATCAAGGCCGCACGCTCGCAACCACTGACAATCTCGGGACTCCGATCGAGTTCTTCCACCAAATGGACCGCCTGCCCTGGATCCACCAGCAATACGCTCTCTATCGGGGCGTGAAGCCGCTCCGAATCGACCATTGCAACTTCTTTTCGACCGACGTCGACGCCTCAGTCTCGTTTTACAGCGCCTTCGGATTCCGCGTGACCGAATACACGGAAGACGAGGACACTGGCCGACTCTGGGCAGCATGGATGCACAGGAAGGGTGGAGTCCACGACATTGCCTTCACCAACGGCGCCGGGCCGAGGCTGCACCACATCGCGTTCTGGGTGCCGACACCACTGAACATCATCGACCTGCTCGATCTCATGTCGACCACCGGCTATCTCGACAACATCGAGCGCGGTCCGGGACGCCACGGGATTTCCAATGCGTTCTTTCTGTACATTCTCGACCCCGATGGGCACAGGACCGAAATCTACTGTTCCGACTACCAGACGATTGACCCGGATCATGAACCGATCCGATGGGATTTGAAGGACCCACAGCGGCAAACCCTTTGGGGTGCACCTGCCCCGCGTAGCTGGTTCGAGCACGGTACGCGCTTTGTCGGCGTCGAAGCCGAACCTCCGACACTTGAAGCCACACCGATCATCGCGCCATGACAGATCGTCACGAACCGACTTGGGACGACCTCGCCCATTGGGGCCGACGAGCGGCGGAATGGGGCGCCGACTATCATCGCACCATTCGTGAACGCCCGGTCCGATCACAGGTTTCGCCCGGCGAGATCGCAGCCTCGCTTCCCGAAGCGCCGCCAGAGGAAGCCGAAGACATGGAGACGATCTTCAGCGACGTGGACCGCCTTGTCATGCCTGGCATCACGCATTGGCAACATCCGAACTTCTTTGCCTATTTCTGCTCAAATGCATCGCCGCCCTCCGTGGTCGCGGACTACATGATCGCGAACCTCGCCGTTCAATGCATGATCTGGCAGACGTCGCCCGCAGGAACCGAACTGGAAACGCGTGTCCTCGACTGGCTTCGCCAGGCTCTCGAGCTGCCCACTGCGTTCCATGGCGTCATTCATGGCAGCGCCTCCGAAGCCACCCTCGCCGCCGTCCTGACCATGCGGGAACGCACGCTTGAGTGGCAGGGAAACCAGGCCGGACTGCCGGGGCAGAAACCCCTTCGGATTTACGCGACGGCCGAAGTGCATACGTCGATCGACCGTGCGATCTGGGTGGCCGGGATCGGGCAGGACAACCTCGTCCGGATTCCCACAATGGGACAATTGAGATCCATGAATCCCTCTGCACTGGACGACGCGATCAAGTCCGACCTTGCAGCGGGGCAACTGCCCGCAGGCGTCATCTCCTGCGTAGGCGGCACCAGCATGGGCGCCTCCGACGACGTGGGCGGCATCGCGAGGGTTGCGAGAAAGCACGGTCTCTATCTTCACGTGGATGCAGCCTGGGCAGGAAACGCCATGATCTGCCCCGAGTTCAGGCACCTCTGGGCCGGCACCGAGGAGGCGGACAGCGTAGTCTTCAATCCCTACAAGTGGATAGGAGGACAGTTCGACGGGTCCGTTCATTTCGTGCGCTCGCCGGAGGATCTGACCCGCACGCTGGCAATCAAGCCGGTATACCTGAAGACACATGGCGCAGACGGATTCATCAACTATTCGGAATGGTCGATTCCACTTGGCCGGAGGTTCCGAGCGCTCAAGCTATGGTTCCTGATCAGGGCCTACGGGCTGGAAGGTCTCCGCCGCCGCATCCGAAACCATGTCGCATGGTCAGAAGAGCTTGCCGGGAGACTTCGGGACGACAGCAGGTTTGAGATCGTGACCGAACCGATTCTGTCACTGTTCACGTTCCGCCTCGTCGGGAAGGATGACGCGGATCAGCTGAATTTCGTGAACCGCCTGAACGACGACGGGCGAATCTACGTGACGCAGACCCAAGTCGATGATCGGACCGCGATACGCTTCCAGGTCGGACAGTTCGGTACCACGCGTGAAGACGTGATGGCGGCATATGACGTGATGGTGGAACTGGCATGAGATACGCGACCTACATTCACGACAACGAGCGCTTCTACGGCAAGGTGACCGAGCACGGAGCCATCCCGCTCTCGCCCGATTTTCCTGAGTGGCCGACACTTAAGGATGTCGTCGCGTCGTCCGGAATCGACGCTTTGGCACATGCGGCGGCAGGCCGGACCGCTTCACACCGCGGCATCTTGTTCGAACCTCCGATTCCGGATCCCAGCCGAATCATTTGCGTCGGTGTCAATTTCCCTGACCGGAATGCGGAGTACAAGGATGGCAGCGATCAGCCGAAGCACATGTCGCTCTTTCCTCGCTTCCCGTCGAGCTTCACCGGCCATGACCGGCCCCTGATCCGGCCGCCCGAAAGCGAACGGCTCGACTACGAGGGCGAGGTCGCCGTCGTGATCGGCAAGGGCGGACGCCGAATAGCCGCATCAAATGCTTACGCACACATTGCTGCCCTCACACTGTGCAACGAGGGAACGATCCGTGACTGGGTTCGGCACGCGAAATTCAATGTCACTCAAGGCAAGAACTGGGACAACTCCGGCTCCATGGGACCCTGGATCGTGCCCTTCACCGATCCTGCCCAGCTTGACGACGCCCGGCTCGTCACGCGGGTCAATGGAGAGGTGCGGCAGGACGATTATCTAAAGAACATGATGTTTCCGGTGCGCGAACAGATCGCCTACATCTCGACCTTCACGACTCTCGACAGCGGCGACATCATTGTCACCGGCACCCCCACTGGCGCGGGCGCGCGTTTCGATCCGCCGCGGTTCCTGCGGCCCGGCGACGTGATCGAGGTCGAGGTCGACGGCATCGGCACCCTGCGCAACACGGTCGAGGACGAGACATGACGCCCGAAGAGCATGCCAGCGCCGCCGCCGCACTGCTTCAAGCCGAGGCGACAAGGACCCAGATCGGCCTGCTCAGCCTGGCCCATCCCGACATGACCATGGATGACGCATATGCCATCCAGAACGAGATCCTCTCGGCCAAGATTGCCCAAGGATGTCAGATAGCCGGATGGAAGATCGGGCTCACTTCAAAGGCCATGCAAGCCGCGCTGAACATCGACGTTCCGGACAGCGGGATCCTCTTTGACGACATGGAATTCGCCAACGGAAGCGAAGTTCCGGCGGGACGCTTCATACAGCCCCGCATCGAGGCGGAGATAGCGTTCATCATGAAGAGCGCGATCAGCGGACAGGACGTCACGCGCAAAGATGTCCTAGCCGCAACCGCATGCGTTGCTCCGGTGATTGAAATCCTCGACACCCGCATCCTTCGATCCGACCCTGAGAGCGGGCAGACCCGAATCATCACGGACACAATCAGCGACAACGCCGCGAATGCGGGCTTCGTGCTTGGAAGCGAGCGCCACGACGTGGATGCGCACGATCTCCGCTGGATTCCGGCAATTGTCTTCAAGGACGGTGAGGTCGAGGAGACCGGTCTCGGCGCAGGCGTCCTGAACGACCCCGTCGAGAGTGTTTGCTGGCTGGCCTGTCGCATGGCATGCTATGACCAGCGGATCGAGGCCGGACAGGTGATCCTGTCGGGATCATTCATCCGCCCTCTTGAATGTCCCCCGGGGACCCGAATACATGCCGACTACGGAGCCTTCGGCACCGTCGACATCGCTTTCGCCTGAAAGGTCAATCCCATGAGAGACTCGAACTTCCTGAAAGAACAGAACGCCCGCCTTCTTTGGCACCCGATGGCAAGCCCGACGGACTGCATCGAGAACCCGCCGGTCATCGTCACGGGCGCGACTGGCACGCGCATTCGCGACATCGACGGCCACGAGGCGGTGGATGCCGTGGGCGGTCTCTGGAACGTCAACCTGGGGTATTCCTGCGAGCCCGTGAAACAGGCGATTTCAGACCAGCTCGGCACGCTGCCCTACTATTCGGCCTTTCGCGGAACCACGAACGACAAGATCATCGAACTGGCGCACGAACTGGCCGATTTCTTCGGCCCGGACGGCATGGCGCGCGCATTCTTCACCAGCGGCGGTTCTGACAGCGTCGAGACCGCCCTGCGCCTTGCACGGCAGTATCACAAGATTCGCGGAGAAGCCGGTCGGGTGAAATTCCTGAGCCTGAAGAAAGGCTACCACGGCACGCACATGGGCGGTGCCAGCGTCAATGGAAACGCGAACTTCCGGACAAACTACGAGCCCCTTTTGCCGGGCTGCTATCACATTCCGTCTCCCTACACCTACCGCAACCCCTTCGACGAAAGCGACCCGGAAAGGCTCGCCAACCTGTGCGCGGCAGCGCTGGAAGACGAAATCGAGTTCCAAGGCGCGAGCACCATCGCCGCGTTTATCATGGAGCCGATCCTGGGCGCCGGTGGCGTGATCCCGCCGCATTCGTCATTCATGCCGATGGTACGCGAGATCTGCCACCGTCATGGAATTCTGCTGATCTCTGACGAGGTGATCACCGGTTACGGCCGCACGGGCGCCTGGTCCGGCGCAGGGCTTTGGGGCGTCCGGCCCGACTTGATGACCACCGCCAAGGCGCTCACCAACGGCTACTTTCCGTTCGGCGCAGTGATGATCAGCGAAGGCATGGCCGACGCTTTCGAGAACGACAAGTCACCCAATGCCTTCATCGGCCACGGCTACACGTATTCGGGCCATCCGGTCGGAGCGGCCGCAGCACTGGCATGCCTCGCCGAAACCAAGCGTCTCAACGTGATCGAAAACGCGGCGGCGCGGGGAACCGAACTCTTTGAAGGCTTGTGCGCCCTCAAGGAAAAGCATGAGCAGATTGGTGACGTCCGAGGCGGTCACGGGCTGATGCTTGCCATCGAATGCGTGTCGGACCGTGCTACAAAGGCAGCGGACATCGCTATGCCGCTCCGGGTGCAGAAGCTGGCTTACGAGAGCGGCGCGATGGTTCGAGCGGCCGGACCAAACCTCTTGATGTCTCCTCCATTGGTGCTGACATCCGAAGACGTGCAGATCATTCTCGCTGCTCTCGACGCAGGCTTCGCGGCGGCCTGAACCCAGCTGAGTCGGTGGACGATCGGCCCAAGGCCGGACCTAGACATGATCGCCTCCTGTCCAAGGCAGCACGGTGGCCATCTCAATACGCCATTCACTCAGGACAGAGGCACTGAAGGCAACGATCCTTGGCAATGCTGCAATCTCAGGATATGGGATTTGGCTCATGATGCTGGTTTATGGGCCAATCTTCATATTTGTGACTTATCGCTGTCGAGGCGAATATGAGGCCATGTTGACGCTTGCCAGGACCCCACGGCAGATTGGGAACATTGTCCGGCGCAGCCGCAAGGCGCAGGGTCTGAACCGGACGCAGATCGGCAGAAGATCGGTTTGCGGCAAGAAACGATTTCCCTGATCGAAACAGGCGATCCGGCAGCCAAGATGAAGACCATGTTGGCTGTTCTTGCCGCACTCGACCTCGAGTTCAGGATAGGTTCCCGCACGAAAGGCAGCGCCAAGGACATCGAAGACATCTTCTGAAGCCTCATCGCCGCAGAAACGTTCCGCTGCACGTCCTGCTGAATGGGCGCCTTTTCGGGCACCTGGCCAAGGAGCCAAGAGGCACGACCAACTTTCGGTGTGACGAGAGGTGGCTGGCTTGGGAGCATGCGCTGCCAGTCTCCCTGTCCATGCCGCTACAAGGATCCGGCTTTCGAGGTGAAACTGTCGTCCCCGCGTTCGTGAAGCTCTTGCCTGATTCCGATATTCCTTGCCGAGGCATCGCCGAAACGGTCGGTGCCCTGCTCAACGACGCGCGCCGCCTCCCGGATTGCCCAAGACCCCGGACATGTGCAAAGAACTCCCGAAAGTCACAGGAAGGATCCCGTCATGGCCGGAAGCCAGGACTTCGCTGCCGACCCAAGGAACGAGACGGCAAGAATTTATCTCAACGGCGAATTCGTGCCCCGAGAAAAGGCATTGGTCTCGATCTTTGACGCTGGCTGGGTCCTGGGCGACGGCGTCTGGGAAGGGTTCCGGATGCATGGCGGACGGCTTGCATTCATGGACCGCCATCTGGACCGCCTGTTCATGAGCGCGAGAGCGGTCGACATCGACATTGGAATGACCCGCGATGACGTGCGTTCCGCTCTCGAAGAAACCCTTGAACGGAATGGAATGACAGGCCAGTCCGGCGTCCATGTCCGGCTGATGATCACGCGCGGCCTGAAGAAGTCCCCGAACCAGGATCCCCGCAACACGGTGTCGGGGCCGACCGTCGCCATCGTCGCAGAATACAAGGAGCCGGATCCGAAAGTCCTGAAGTCTGGCCTTTCGCTGTTCACGTCCGCAATTCGCACCTGCCGGGCGGACATGTTCGACATGACGCTCAACACGCATTCGCGTCTCAACTACATCATGGCACTCAACCAGGCGATCAAGGCGGGAGCCGACGAGGCACTGATGCTTGACGACAGGGGATTTGTCGCGACCTGCAATGCAACCAACTTCTTCGCCGTAAGAAACGCGCGCGTACTGACATCGACCGGTGCAAACTGCTTCAACGGAATCACGCGCGCCAACATCATCGAGCTCTGCGACACTCACGGCATCCCCTGCGAGCAGACGGACTTCACCCTTGCCCAGGTCTACGATTCGGACGAAGCGTTCGTGACCGGCACGTTCGGCGGATTGACGCCCGTGCGCATGGTGGATGGCCGTCCCCTGCACTCGGTCATGGGGCCGATCTCCTCCAAGCTGCGCGAAGCGTACATGGAATATGCCGCCAAGTAGGCGAGCCTCGGAAAGCGGGAACACTCGACGCGAGTTGCCTCGACGCAGCGTTTGCAGGATCTGAAGATTCTCGGGTTCGGATTCCGCGCCAGGAACAGGTCAGCCGGCAGATCCTTGCAGCATTCCGGAGGTCTCTCGCGAACCTCGGAAAGACGGACCTGGAAGACGCAAGTATGTGCTCGTGCCTTGGCCGACGATGCCGTCCTCCGGATTTCAGGCCGGCGCATTCCCGCCCGAGGCAGTCTCGACAAGTACCCGGTCACCCGCATCGAGCACCGCGCCGCTGACAAAGCGATGGTGTTCGCGCTCGCCCGAAGCCCGCAAAATGTGCATGGAGTTCCGTCCTCCAGGCGGCAGGCCCGGCGCCGACCAGACCGGGATCCTGGCCCGGGTGTAGCCAACCGAGAGGCTTGCCGGGCCCCTGAGTTCGTATTCGAGCGTCACGCCGCGTCCACCAGCATGAATGCCCTGCAGGCGGGTCCTTTCGCCGAGCGCCTTCTGCACGACCGTCAGGCCATACCGCGCCTCGGCAACCTCGACCGGGCAGTTGAACGTGTCGCCGTGGCTGATCGAGAACATGGCGTCCAATCCCCCGCGCTCCCCGGTGGCGCCCCAGCCCCCCATTTGCGGTTCGACCATCGTGTAGCGGCGCCCGGTGTCAGGATGCCGTCCGGCGATCACGGTGCCGAAAATCGAGGAGAACGACCCGGCGGGCAGCTTGTCGGGCATGGCCTTCGCCATGCATTGGCAAAGCAGGTCGAAGAGCCGGATCCGGGTTTCGAAATAGTAGCCCTGTGGTGCAGTCGGGCCGGCATGGAAAACGGTGCCTTCTTCAGTAATGACCTCAAGCGGGGCAAAGGATCCCGCATTGGCAAAGCGATCCGGATCGCAGAGAGCCTTGAAGATCATCTGGGACGAGATGACCGCGCCTTCCCTGCTGGTGTTGTAAGGCGCAGCGAGCTCGGAAGGATTGCCGCGAAGATCGACCGCAAAGCGATCGCCGGTGATCAAGATGGCTACGCGCCAAAATGCGCCGTCATCCTGCTCCTCCTCAACCTCGAAGCGCCCCTGCGGAAGCGTTCGCAGACCGGCAAGCGCACGGGCACGCCCAGTCTCGAAGGACTCGGCAATCGCCTGTTCGACGGCCACACGTCCAAATTTCGCGAAGAGCGCGAGGATCTGGCCCTCCGCGGTGTTGCTGGCGGCAACCTGCGCCCAGAGATCGCCATGCACGAATTCCGGCAGGCGCGAGTTGGTCTCGATGATGTCGAAGACTGCCTGGATCGGTTGTCCGCGCTTGAAAAGCCGAACCGCTGGCAAGCGTAGCCCTTCGGCAAAGATCTCGGACACATCGGTTGCCATCGATCCGGGCACCTTGCCGCCGATGTCTCCCCAATGGGCAATTGAGGCCGACCAGGCAACGCGCACTCCATCAAAGAACACCGGCTTGGCGATCACAACGTCGCTCAGATGTGTCACGCCGCCGTAGTTCGGGTCGTTGGTGACGAAGACATCGCCTTCCTCGATGGCATCGCCGTGCCTCGCAACCAGGACCTTCACGGCCTTGTCCAGCACGCCGACAAAGGTTGGAATCCCCGCCCCCGAACTGACAAGATTGCCAGCGGCATCCGTCACGCCCGTGCCGACATCCAGCACCTCGTAGATGATCGGGCTCATCGCCGTCTTGCGAAGCACGGCAAACATCTCTTCCGCCGCATTCTCCAAGCCTGCCTGGATGACCGAAAGCGTGAAGGGGTCGTACATCAGATGATCTTCGGATCACGCGGCAGTTCCGACAGGATCTCCGGCCCGTCCTCGCGCAGGATCACGATATCCTCCAGGCGGATGCCGAATCTGCGCGGCAGGTAGATGCCGGGCTCGATGGAAAAGACCATGCCTGGCAACAGCACCGTCTCCGAAACCGAGGTCAGGTAAGGCGGCTCGTGCACCTCGACGCCCAGGCCGTGGCCGGTGCGGTGCAGAAAATTGGGACCGTAACCGGCCTCCGTGATCACCCCGCGTGCCGCCTCGTCGACATCCTTCGCCAGCACGCCGGGTCGCGCAGCCGCCATGGCGGCCTGCACCGCGGCTTCGACGATTGCGTGCACTTCGAGATAGCCCTCGGGCGGCGTGCCCAGGACAGCCATGCGGGTGATGTCGCTGGAAAGGCCGTCCTTTCCCGCACCGATATCCATTACCACCGCGTCCCCGGACCGCAGCACGGTTTCGCCGGTGTGGTGATGCGGCATGGCGCCGTTGCCGCCAGCGCCGACGATGGTGAAGAGCGGCGAAGCGCCAAGCGCGGAAAAGCGCGCACGAATGACCTCAGCGACATCCAGCTCCGTCATGCCAGGCTTCATCGCGACCCAGCCCGCCTGCATCGCCTGGTCGGCAAGCAACGCGTTTCGCTTGAGCACGGCGTATTCGTCATCATCCTTCTGCATGCGCAACAGGCCGACAGTCGATGCCGTGAACTGGCGCTCCGCACGTGGCAGCGCGTCCTGCACCAGGGCCGCAAAATCGGCCCGCATGGTCTCGTCCAGCACGATTCTCTCGGCGCCACCCACGCCCAGGTCGGCGACCAGGCCGTGGAACGCCCCTTCCGGCCCGTCCGCGTCCGACCATTCGTGGAACGGCAGATCGGTGTTGCGGCGCGACCCCTCCGCGTTGAGTTCCGGCATCAGCAGCGCAGCATTCGACGCGCTGACACAAAGCAGGCAAGGACGCTCGTCGGCGTGGGGAATGAAACCGAGAAGCCATTGCATGTGCGCCCCCGGCCCCAACGCGATCAGATCGACGCCTTCCCGCACCATTTGCATGCGAAGTGCCGAAATCCGTTCTTCCGTCTGCAACATGTCGCCCCCCTAACCTGCCGGCACCACGATGCGTCCACCGAATGCCTCGCCCCGGTCGAAACTGCCGATGGCGGCAATCTCGGCTTCAGGCGGCGCCTCGCAGGACCAGCGGCGTGAGGGGCGCCAGCCGCAATCGCGTTTCAGAAGCGCGCCGTATTCGGCCCGCTTCAGCGCCGCGATGGACGGATCGATGACCGGAACGCCAAGCTTCCGCTCCAATTCGGCGTGAAATCCGACCTCCATGGTGCAACCGAGGATCAGCGCTTCGGCATAGTCCTCTTCAACCGCCCTTCGCCCGGCATCGATCAGCATGCGCTCGGTGCGTGCATGATCCTCCTGGAACTCCGTCACGCCCAGCTCTACATGGTAGAATCCGGCCAGCCGGTCACGATGGCCGTGTGCATGGACAGTCGCCTGCATCTGGTCCACCCATTTTCGACGCCCGACGATCACGCCGAACCGGTTGCACAGGCTCGCTGCGATCTCGCAGGACGCGGCACAAGGTGCAGTCACCATCATCTCGCCAGAAATCTCGCGGGCCTCGGCCAGCCCGGTGTCATAGAAGCAGCCGATGGCCAAGGCATCGAAGCCCTCTTTCGCGGCTCGCCGCGTGGCCCGGATGATGCCGCCGATGACCATGCCCTCGTAGCTCCGGAACTCGATGTGACTGAAGCTGCCCACGTCGTCGGGAAGCGAGGTTACATGCACCTCCGTTCCTTCCAGCTTGTAGTCCCGCGCCATCTCGGCAAACAGCTCGTCATGCCCTGCCCGATGCGCGACGGGGCTGAGATACATGATCCGGACCATCCTTCCCTCCTTCAGATCGTTACGCCATAGACCTCTGCCGCCCTTTCGGGCGACAGCAAGCCGTTCTTGACATCCTCACGCACGCTCGCGGCATCGCGCCCTTTCGGATCGCCGTAGCCGCCGCCGCTGGCGGTCACGATGCGGATCACGTCGTCGGTATTGACCGGCAGGCCCGACACGAAGGAAAATTTCTCCTGGCTGCCGTCGGTCTTGAACACTTCGACATAGTTTCCCGACCCTTCCGCCCCGCCTTCGAGTGCCCAGGGCTTGATTCGCGACCGCGTATAGCCGGCCGTCAAAAAGCCGTCGTTGGTACGGATCCGGTATTCGAGCCGGAGCCCCCTGCCCCCGGTGAACTTCCCTTCGCCACCCGGTTCAGTGTTCAGTTCCATCCTGTCGACGAAAAGTCCGTTGCGGCTCTCGGAGATCTCGGCCGGCGTGTTGTACGTTTCGCCATGAAAGCCCGAGAAGATGCACGGATTGCCGTCGCGCCCCTCCCAGGCGCCCCAACCGCCGAGCTGCGGCTCGATGATCGTGTATTGCCGCCCGGTATCGGGGTGAATGCCGCCGACAAAGGTGCCGCATATTGAGGAGAAGTGCCCTGCTGGCAGACGTTCCGGCACGTGCGGCGCCAGGCAGCGCCAGATCAGGTCATAGACCCTGACCTCTGTCTCGAAATAGAACCCGATGGCGGACGGTTCCCTTGCGTGGAACACCGAGCCTTCGCGGGTAAGGACCTTGAGTGGTCGAAACGATCCGTCGTTGGCAGGCGTGTCAGGATCCGTGAGCGACTTGAAGACCATCTGGGCGCAGACCACGGTTCCGTCGCGGCTGGTGTTGGTCGGGCCTGTGTCCTGATCGGGGTTGTCGCGCAGGTCGACAGTGAATTCATCATCCGAGATCGTGATCTTGACGTTGAAGACCCTCCCGTCGTCCTGCTCCTCGCTGAGTTCGAACGTGCCCTTCGGCAGCTTGCCGAGTTCGGCTCTGGCGGTGGCTTCTCCGAAGGCCGCGAAACTCTCCATCGCGGCGTTGAACGTCGTCACGCTGTACTTCATGGCCAGATCCTCCAGCCGCCTTGCGCCGATGCGGACCGAGGCAATTGCAGCCCAGACGTCGCCCAGGAGAAAGTCGGGCATGCGAGAATTGACTGTAATGATGTCCATCACCGCCTCGTCGGTCTCGCCGCCCCTGATGAGCTTGACGCCAGGCAGGCGCAGTCCTTCCTGGAAAATCTCGGTCGCCTCGCCGCTCAACGAGCCGGGAGCCATTCCGCCGACATCGGAATTGTGCGCGATGTTCGCGGTCCATGCGATCAAGTCGCCCCCGGCAAAGACCGGCATGGCCAGCACGAGATCATTCAAGTGGGTGACGCCGCCGTGATAGGGATCGTTGGTGATGAACACGTCGCCCGGCTGGATGTCTCCAGGCTTGTCGAACTTCCGGAGCAGCGTCTGGACTGACTTGTCGAGCACGCCGACGAAAGCGGGGATGCCGGCACCCGACGAGGCGATGCGTCCCTCGGCATCGGTGATGCCGGTACCCATGTCGAGCACCTCGTAGATGATGCTGGACATAGCCGTCTTGCGCATCGCCGCGAACATTTCGTCGGCAGCGGCCTGCAAAGAGTTCTGGATGATCTCGAGCGTGATCGGGTCGTTTGCATTGGTCATCGCTGTGCCCTCAGCCTTCAAGCGTGATGTGGATGTTGCGATAGGCGTCGACTTCGACCGCATTGCCGGGATGGACCACCGCGGTGGCGCCACTGTCCTCGACAATGGCAGGGCCCTTGAATGACATGCCGGCGCGTAACGCCTCGCCGTCGTAGATCGTGGCCTCGTGCTTGCCTTCCAGTGCGTAGTCGACCACGCGCCGCCCCTTGACCGCATCCGAGGCGTCGGAAGTGCCGGACGGCTCAGGGTGCATCTCGAGCTTGCCGACCTCGGCCTTGGCAACGAGGTGGATGCCCACCATCTCGACGGGCGCGTCCAGCCGATAGGTATATTCGCGCTCGTAGGTCTTGTGGAAATCCTCGGAGATGTGCGCGAGCCCCGCGTCGGTGATCGCACCCTCCGGGAGCAGAACCTCGGTCGTGTGCTCCTGGTTCTGGTAACGGAACTTGCCATAGCGCAGAAAGGTGATCCGGTCCGCACCGACCCTCTCTTCGGCAAAGGTTGCAAGCGCCTTGGCTTCCGTTTCGGCAAACGTGCTCTCGATCTTGTCGCCGGCGCCTTCGGCAAGTTCAACAAGATGCGTCACGAAATAATCCCGGCGGAGGTCCGACATCATCATGCCCCAGGCTGAGAAGACGCTGGCGGCGGCCGGCACCACAACTTTCTTGACCTGCAGTTCCTGGCCCAACGCCACCGCATGCATCGCGCCACCGCCGCCGAAAGCCAGAAGCGTGAAGTCCCGCGTGTCAAAGCCCCGGTTCAGCGAAACCAGCTTCAGTGCGTTGACCATGTTGTTGTTGGCAATTCGGATGATGCCTTCGGCTGCCTGATCGGGTCCGACGTCGAGCCTTGCTCCAAGTGACCTGATCGACCTTTCGACAGCGTCCATGTCCGCCCGTATGGCGCCACCGCAGAAGTAGTCGCGGTTGATCCGTCCAAGCCAGAGGTTGGCGTCGGTCGTCGTCGCTTCGGTTCCGCCCCTGCCGTAGGCCGCCGGACCAGGCAACGCGCCAGCCGATTGCGGTCCGACATGCAGCTTGCCGAAATCGTCAACCCAGGCGATCGAGCCACCGCCATTGCCGATCTCGACCAGGTCGACGACCGGCACCATGATCGGGTAACCGGCCGACTTGCGGCTGCGCTCGATCCAGTAGTCCGTCATGATCCGGACCTCGCCGTTCTCGATCAGCGAGCACTTGGCGGTGGTTCCGCCGATGTCGAGTGCCAGCACGTTCGGCTCGCCGATCAGCCGACCCAACTCCGCCGCACCCCAGATACCCGAGGCCGGTCCGCTCTCGACCATGGTGATCGGTGTGCGCGAGGTTGCATCGAGCGAGTCGATGCCGCAGTTCGATTGCATGATATAGGGCCGACCGTCGAAGCCCCGCGAAGTAAGTCCTTCATTGAGCCTGCGGAGATAACGCGCCGCTACGGGCTGGACATAGGCCGATAGAACGGCAGTGTTCGTTCGCTCGTACTCCCGCCATTCGCGGGTGATCTGGTGCGAGGAGACGACCGAGACCTCGGGCCAGAGACGCTGCACCTCGGCCAGCGCGGACTCTTCGTGGGCGGTGTTTGCGTAGGAATGAAGAAAGCTGATCGCCACGGCCTCGACCCCCTCTGCACGGAATGCGTCGAGGATCGCAGGCAGGCCAGAGAGATCGAGTGGCGTGCGCTCCTCGCCGGTATAGGTCATCCGGCCTGGCAACTCCGCCCGCAAATGCCGCGGCACAAATGGCTGAGGCTTCTCATAGTGCAGGTTGAAGAAGTCCGGTCGGTTGCCACGCGCGATTTCCAGCGTATCCCGGAAGCCCTCGGTAGTGACGAGCCCCACCTTAACGCCCTTGCGCTCGGTCAGCGCATTGATGACGACGGTGGTGCCATGCGCCAGGAAGTCGACTCCCGAGGGATCGATCCCGCCACTTTCCAGCACATCCAGCACGCCTTTCTCGAAATCCGGCGGCGTGGTGTCGGACTTGGCCGTCACGATCCGGCTGGTGCCGGTATCCTGATCGGTCTCGAAACAGACAAGATCGGTGAACGTGCCACCAACATCGGTGGCCACGCGGCGGGTGATCCTACCCATGGGCGCCTCCTTCGTTCCGGGTGCTTTCCGCCATCAGGAAGGCCAAGGCCCCGGCGGGTTTCAGCGTTTGGGCCGCTGCAACGCGGTCGGGCATGTAGTGCCCCGCCTCGTGCAGGCAGTTCAACGTGCCACGCAACCTTCCTCGTATCACGACGGGCAGGTTCAGGCAGCTCTCACATCCGAGTGACCGGATCAGCGCGTGGTCCGCGAAGACCTCCGCGATCTCCTCGAAGCTGTTGGCGACGAAGGTCTCATGCCGATCGACAACGATTTCGGACCAACGGTTTTGCATGCGTGGCTTTTCCCCTTGCAGCGGATAGGCGTCCGGCATGTTTGTGTAGCTCCGCCACGCAACTTCTCGATCATGATCGATCTCCATCAGAGTGAAGAGCTTGACGCCAATCGTCCGGTTGACCAGCCGCTCCAACGCCCGATAGGTCGTGTCCGGCTGGTCCCGTGAGACAGCAAGTGCATCGGCGACCTCCATCATGCAAGCATTCCTCCGGACAGCGACTCTCTCAACTTCAGTTCGTCATCGGCAACTACCGGTACCGCACCAATCAGCTGACGGGTGTAGTCCACTTGCGGATCTTCGAAGATCGCCCGGGTCTCCGCGCACTCGACCAGCTTCCCCGCCCGAAACACGGCAACACGGTCAGCCACGTTTCGCACGACGGAAAGGTCATGCGTGATGAAGACGTAGCTGAGGCCCTTGACGCGCCTCAGGTCCTCCAGGAGGCGAAGCACGCGCGCCTGCACCAGAACATCGAGCGCCGAAGTCGGTTCGTCGAGGATCACCAGCCGGGACTGGCAGGCGAGCGCACGGGCAATGGCAACGCGCTGGCACTGACCACCCGACAAGGCCGCCGGCGGGCGCCGGCGGAAGTCTCCAGGCAGACCGACCTCTTCCAGCGCACCTTCGACCAGGCGCCAGCGATCCGAACGCGCGCCGATGCCGAACACATCGAGACCGAGGCGGATTGACGCCCCTACGGACCGCTTGGGGTTCAGCGACGACAGCGGGTTCTGCTGGACCAGCTGGATCGCGCTGCGATGTTCCAGCGTGCGGCGGGTCGGCAGGCCATTGCCGTCGAACCAGATTTCGCCGGATGACTGGCCGAAAACGCCGAGGATCATGTTGGCGAGCGTGGTCTTGCCCGACCCGCTCTCGCCCACAACGGCCAGGCACTCGCCCTGTGCCACGTCAAAGCTGACATCGCGTACGGCATGCACCGCACGGGGTCCCGAACCGAAAGTCTTGCTGACGTGCCTGAGCGACAGAAGCGGGGTCATGCCTTGCCTCCCTCATGCACGACCATCGGGTCGAGGAAAGCCGACTCGCTGTCGTTGAGTTCCGGAAGTCCGCCACCGGTGATGCGCGGAACCGCCGCCATCAGCGCTCGGGTATAGGCATGTCCAGGGTCCTCGAAGATCGCCGGAGTGGGTCCCTGTTCGACAATGCGCCCGCGATAGATCACGAAGACCCGGTCGGCAAACTCCCGCACCACCCCCAGATTGTGCGAGATGAATAGGACCGCGGTGCCGCTCCGCTCGACCAGATCGTGCATCAGCTTCAGCGTCTGCGCCTGCACAGTCACGTCGAGCGCCGTTCCGGGCTCGTCGGCAATCAGCAGCGAAGGGTGGTTGGCCAGCGCCATGGCGATGACCACCCGCTGGTTCATGCCGCCGGAGAGCTGGAAGGGATAGGCGCTGAGGACCCGGGCGTGGTCGTGGATCGAGACCGACTGCAGAAGCGTACCCGCTCGTTCATCCGCCGCTTCGCGCGAGAGTTTAGGGTCGCGCCGCCGCAGCACTTCGGCGAACTGGGTTCCTATGGTGAAGACCGGGTTCAGCGACGAGGTCGGATCCTGGAAGATCATCGAGATCGACGTGCCGCGAAGCGCCTGCCACTGTCGGCGACTCAACCGGTTCAGGTCCTCGCCCTCAAAGAAGAGGCCGCCATCGACCTGTGCAGAAGGCAGCTCCTGCAAGAGTCCGAGCACGATCCGTGCGGTCACTGACTTGCCCGATCCGCTCTCGCCGACCAGCGCCACCCGCTCGCCAGCGCGAACGTTGAGCGAGATGCCGTGCAGCACCTCGGACATTCCGGAATAGCCGCGAAAGCGCAGGCAAAGGTCACGAACTTCCAGAACATCGCTCACTGATCCGCCCCCAGGATTTCGCGCAGCGCATCGCCGATGAGGTTGAAACCGAAGACTGCAATCAGGATCGCGAGGCCTGGGAACACCGTCAGCCACCAGCTGTCCGGCAGGTAACGCGCGCCTTCGGCCACCATGCTGCCGAGATCCGGCGTTGGCGGCTGCACGCCCAGGCCGAGGAACGACAGCGACGACGCTATTATGATGACGAAACCCATATCGAGTGTCATCTTGGTGATGATGGCGGGCAGGCAGTTCGGCAGGATTTCCCGGAGCGTGATGTGCAGCGTCGAGGCACCGATGACCTCCGCAGCAAGCACGTAGCCCTCTTCGCGCTCGGAGCGTGCGATGTTGTAAACCAGGCGTGCGTACCACGGCCACCACATGGCAGTGACTGCCAGCATGGCATTCATGAGCGTCGGCTCAAGCACGCCCATCATGGCGATCGCCAGCACCAGAGGCGGAATCGACAGGAAAACATCCGTAAGGCGCATCAGCACGAACTCGGCGCGGCCGCCGAGGTAGCCGGCAAAGAGCCCGACAAGCGTGCCGATCGGCGGAGCGATGGCCAGCACCACCACGCCAAGGATCAGCGAGATTCGGAAGGCGTAAAGGATCCGGCTGAAGAGGTCGCGACCCACGAGATCGGTGCCCATGACGTTTCGTGCCGTGGGGCCCTTGTTGAAGTAGACGAAGTCGACTACCGCCCCCCTGTGCTCGGGAAAGGGTGCTATGTAGTCCGCCAGAACAGCCGAAAGCACGACCGCTGCCACCAGAATGGCGCCGAGCAGCGACAGTGGATTGCGGAGCAGGATGATGATGGTGCGCTTCATGAAACGCCCCGCTCCGAATGGCGAATGCGTGGATTGAGGAACGCAATCAGCAGGTCGACGATGAGGTTCACGATCAGGAAAGTCGCAGAGATGATCAGCACTGTCCCGATGATCGCATTGAGGTCCTTCCTGAGGATCACGGCAACGCCGTAGCGGCTGAGCCCCGGCCAGGCGAATACGGCTTCGACCAGGAAGGCATTCCCCAGCATGGCGGCGAAATCGAGCCCGATGATGGTCAGCGAGGGAATCAGCGACGGCTTGAACGCGTATTTCGCGGCGATTCTCCTGGCCGAGAAACCATAGGCCTGGGCCATCTCGACATAGGGCCTGTCGTAGGTTTCAACCATGTTCGCGCGTGTCAGCCGCGCCGCCTGCCCGATGCCGGAAACCGCCAGCGCGAAGGCGGGCAGGATGATGTGCCAAAGCACATCGGCAAACGCCGCGCCGTTCCCGGCGAGCAGCGTATCGACCAGCAGGAACCCGGTAACGCGCGTGATCTCGAAGCTGTCGGTGATCCGTCCTGCGATCGGAAAGATCGGCAGGAAGAACGCAAAGAGCAGCATCAGGATTACCGCCCAGACGAAGCTCGGCGCCGAGACGCCAAGGAGCGAGACGACGCGGATCAGGTGGTCGGGCCAGCGCCCGCGATAACGCGCCGACCACATGCCGAGCGGCAAGCCGATGCCGACCATCAGCACCCCGGCAAAGAGCACAAGCTCCAGCGTCGCGGGCAGGAACTGCGCAATGTCCAGCGTCACCGGGCGGTTGGTATAGAGCGAAACGCCGAGATCGCCCTGCAGAAGATCGGCCACAAAGTATCCGTACTGGACCACGACCGGGTCGTTTAGGTGCAATGCCTCCCGCAAATTGGCCACTTGTTCCTCGGTCGCGTTCGGCCCCAGCGCGATTCGCGCCGGATCGCCGGGAATCACCCGTGCGATGCCGAAGATCAGCATTGAAACGCCGACGAGCACGATCAAGGAAATGCCGAGCCGCCGCGAAAGGAGACGAAGGACAGCAGACATGGCCGCGGATCCGGTGTGTCACCGCCAGGCCCAGAAGGGCCTGGCGGAACGGGAGGGAACTCAGTCGTCGGCCACTTCCATCAGGCGGAAACTGAAGCCCATGCCGTCGAGTCCGAACGCGTGGGCCGGATCCGTAAGTGCGGGCGCCTTCACCCGGTCGCTGGCGGCAAAGACCGACTGCCGGTCATAGCTGTAGATCGTGGGCGCGATCTCCATCAGGCGCGCATTCAGCATCGAATAGGCTTCCTGGCGTGCTTCGGGTGTCGGGGCGTTGCGACCGGCTTCCAGGTATTCATCCACCATTGCATCGTTGAGGTATTCCGGCGACTGCCAGGTACCCGGGGTCGAAGAATGGTACATGCCGTAGAGCAGCGTGTCCGGGTCGCCCGTCACCGCGTTCACGAAGAGCTGGCTGATGTGCGGCGTGTTTTCGGGCTTGCTGACCTGTTCGGCGAAGAGGGCCCAAGGCAGCTTGCGGATGTGTGACTTCACGCCGATGTCCGCGAGGTTCGACTGGAAGAGCAACGCGAATCGCTCCTCCAGCGGCACTTCGGCAATCCAGCTGATCTCGATGTCCAACCCGGCCGGATCGTGGCTGCAGGCGGCAAGGTATTCGCGCGCCTTGTCGAGATCCTGTGCCTGAACCATCGAGCTGTCATTGGCCCCGAACATGCCGACCGGAATCGCGCCTGTTGAGGGGCTGCCGGCAGAGACATCCTCGGTGATCGCGATCATGCGGATCGCGGTCTGGTAGTCGAAGGCAGCGCTCAATGCCCGGCGGCAGTTCACGTCGTCCAACGGTGCCTTGGTCGTGTTCATCTTCAGGTAGAATGCTCCGGTTCCGCTTTCGGTAAAGAGCTGTGCGCCTTCCCTGGCCAGCGCGCCCATCACCTCGGGCGGCAACCACTGGGACGAGATGTCGTGCTCTCCCGTGGCGATAAGCGTTCGCACTGTCGACGCCTCCAGCCCGTAGCGCAGGCGCACGGTGTCAGGCGCTGCCTCGGCTATGTCGAGGAAGTAGTCGCCGTTCTTCTCCATGACGGTCTCTTCCTGCGGGTTGTGCGAGACGACCCGATAGGCCCCGGTGCCGGCGCCGTTGGCGGACAGGAAGGCCTGTCCCCAGTCCTTCATCTCGCCGTCGCCCTCGCCGAGATTCTCCATGACCAGTTTCTTGTCGACGATGGGCAGTCGCACAAGTGATGCCACGAACGGAGCGTAGGACGAGGAAAGGTTGAAACGGACGGTCGAGGAATCGACCGCCTCGGCGCTTTCCACAACGCCAAGGAGATAGGAGAGGCCGGCGCCCAGCGCCTTCATCCGCTCGACCGAGAAGACTACGTCCTCGGCGGTCAGCGGGTTGCCGCTCTGGAAGTTCACGTCGCTTCTCAGCTTGAATGTGAACGAGTTGCCATCGCTTTCCCAGCTTTCGGCCAGGTGCGGTGCATGGCCCGGACCTCCCTGCACCGGGAGCACCAACGTGTCGTAGACATTGAACATCAGGATGCTGTCGGCGTAGTCCGACGCCTTGGCCGGGTCGAGTTCGCCGACCGCAACCTCGTCGAGCCGCATGGTGCCGCCGGCAATGGCAGGGGCGGCCAGCGCAGTCGCTGTCAACAGGCCAGCAGCCAGGGTTGTTTTCCACAGTGTCATTCTTGGTCTCCCTTTTTGTCAGAATGGGCGCTCGTGCCTTGCGTATTGTCTTTTTGGATGGGTTCATTGGCGTCTTCACCGAAGACGTCCATGGTGCCGCTCCAGAGGATCGAGACGGTCTGGTCGGTGTGGTTCCAGGTGGCGTGCTTCCTGCGGGAAGCGAAGTGCATCGAGTCCCCCTGTCGCAGTATCTTGCGTTCGCCTTCGATCTCGACGGTGATTTCGCCCTGCAGCATGTAGAACAGCTCTTCGCCCTCGTGGCTGATCGGCTCACTCCGATGTCCGGGCGGCTCGTGCACGATGACCGATCGCAGAGTGCTGCCCGGGAAGTTCGCCGACAGCCGCTCGTAGGAAATCGACCCGTCCGCGACACGATAGCTGACGCGTCGGCTCTTACGTGTCGTGCCAGTGCTGCTTTCGGGCTGCTCAAGGAATTCCGAAATCGGGCGCTGCAGCACCCGGGCGATAGAACGCAGCGAAGACAGCGAAGGCGCCGCCAGTCCACGTTCTACCTGCGAGATGAACCCGACCGAAAGGCCGGCATTGTCGGCCACGTACTGCATCGTGAGCTTTGCTTCCTTGCGACAGCGCCTGAGTTGTTCTCCGAGATCGAGAGCGGTTTCCTCTGGCTGAACTTGCGGCTGCTTTTTTAGCATAGGTAAAATTCTGGCGGTGGGATTCGGACCTGTCAAGCTCAAATGTCCGTTGGTACGGGGCCGGGCATTGCTTGCCATCAACGCCAGCCGTCCGGACGCCTTGCATCATGACGTTCTCCGTTTCGTAGTCACATATTCACCAAATTGATCCGAAATCGAGGCTCGGGCGTCGGCTGGTGCAACCGTCTTGCCTGCCTCCGATCGTTGGATTGCGTCATGCAGCCTCCCTGTTCGAAGCGGCCTGGATCTCGTGCCACAAAGCGTAACGGACCGTGGCGAATCGCACGTTCCGCCGTGGGCTGCAGACTCGAGAATGCCAGTTCTTTATCGAATCAACATTAAGAAAGCCGATTTCAACATCCAGACTTTATGCAACAGGGTGTTTCTGCAGACGGTTGCAGTGTATGCATCGGCGACGGCCTAGGTGCCGCGATCCTGTGGACCGGCAACCGTTGCGTCCTCGCAGGCGTGCCGCGACCGCCCGCCGTCCCGGTGGACGGTTCCCGCAGACGGGGACGACAGCCAAGGCACTGGCGGCATGGCAAGTCGTCGGGCGCGCGGTGGCCTTGTGCCATTCGAGGGGAGGTTGGGAATTCTGCCAATCGGTTGCCTGTTCTGATCTTGAAAGGTCTCGTTCCAAACCGTTCGACCTTCACTGTCCGGCGAGAAGCACGGACGGGAAATGCGGCGTTTGGGGCAACCGCCCAAGTCCTGGGTCAAGGTCCCGCGGCGCAAGGACAGAGGGATAAACATGGCAAGGGAAATCGATCTCGACGCCCTGATTCAAGGATGCGACGACTCCGCGACGGACAGTGGAATCAGGCTCCATACAGAGCTCGAACCCCTGAATGGACGAGGTGGACCCGTCAAGCCGGCGGTCTATGCCAGCCACAGCGGACCGCGGTTCCAGGAAGATCGCCGATGGGCGAGCGTGGACGATACAGAACCCACCCGAGTCATCGTGATCGACAACATACCGTCGCAGACAAATCGTCTGGAAGATGCGCTGCGCAGGGAACGCGTGTCGGTTGGCGTGCCGGAGCTTGTCCTTGATCTTTCCGACCTTTCGCACCTGCCATCGCATCTGCCGCGCAGTATTTCGAGCCTGCAGTTTCCGCATCGGAACGCCGACGCATACCTGCGCGATGCAATGCTGGAAGATGAGAATTTCCTTGCAACGGAAGTCGGCAAGGAAATCTTTGGAGCGACCGCCCAGACATGCGGGCCGCTAATGGCATGGTTCCCGCAGTCTCTGCTGTTTGGGTTCTGGCAGTCCCATCTTGGAAGGAAACGCAGCAACACAAAGCATGCCCGGTCCTGGGTTTCGGAAATCGTCGGCTGGCAACCAGCGACAGCGGAAACCAGGAGGCTCGGAATGAAGGGCGACCCATTGAATCTCAACATAGACTCGAAGCTCCGGATCGATCCTGATGACCAGACGAAGTGGGACATTACGACCGAGGCAAGGAAAAGGGACCGATCTGACGAAGGAAAGGGCACAAGATTGTCTGAAATCGGTCACGGCCAAGCATTGTTTCGCGAGATGGAACAGGCACCGGCGGCGGTGTCATTCACTCGCATAACGCAACAGGCAACCATTTCGTTTGCACAGCTCCGTCGCGTAAGTCTCGGTGATGACCGCCCGAATGCCGATGCGGCCGCGCGCGCACTGCTCGTAGCGTTGGGTTTGCATGCTCACAATCTTGCCTTCGGCCGCGGCTTTGCCCTGCGTTCGGGCGCCGAACTGGAGCCGCGCAAGACAACAGGCACGTGGCTCGGTGGCGGAACGGACGAAAGCTGTGAGACAGGGGACAGCCAGGCAACTGCAAGGCTTCTGCAGGAAGCCAGGACACACGCAGCAGCGGAGGGCGTTCCACTTGACGGATGGGACCAGCAGGTCATCTTGAAACCCAAGCGGCAGCTCAGGAAGACAATCCTCGAAACCTGGCCGGAGCTGGGCGGCTGATGTTCACGATTTCGGTGGAGTTTCTTCATGGCACGTTTCGAGGCGACCCGGATGGCACTGCGAACACAGGCGGTCTCGAGCATGGAGAGTGGCCACCTGCGCCGGCACGCCTGTTCGCGGCATTCGTCGCGTCAGACGGATCCGGAAGGAACTGCCGGGTAACCGACGGCAACGAACTTTGCTGGCTCGAGAGCCTTCCTCCACCGGTGATTCGAGCCGTGCCAGACATTCATCATCAATCGCTACGACCACGATACGTCGTCCGGCACGAGAGAACGGCGTCGAAATCCACCCACCAGGGATATGTCGCGCGTACCGGCACGCTTGTCCGGCAGGGCGTTCGTGTGGCGCTGCGTGATTCGCGGGTTGTCTACGAGTGGGACGATGAGCCGCCAGCGACCGTGCTTGAGGGACTCCGATGCCGCGCGGCCAGAATCGGGTATCTTGGGGCATCTGACTCGCCCGTGCGCGTTGCCATCGCTGCCGGCGAAAGACTGCCGGGCCCGTCGGATGCCTTCGTGCCGGATCCGGACGGTGAAATCACCATCGCCGTTCCCAAAAGCGGCGATCTGCTGATGCTCGATCAAATGCACGCTCAATGGACAGAGCGCGGCGCCTCGGTCAGCCGTTCGCAGTTTCCCGCGTTGCGCCACGATGCGTGGTATCGGTCTCCGAAGGCCGCCAAGAGGATCGACCAAGGAAATGCAGTCGCGTGGCTGGCTCTTCGCCCGGCGCAGCCAGGGCGTCGCGTATCCGCAGTGACTGCACTGTTCAAGGAAGCTGTCCTGAGTCGGCACCAACGCATGCATGGCGAACCGTCACCACTGCTGCACGGCCACGGCTTCAAGAAAAGCGGCTATGAGCTTGCACGATATCTGGCGCTGCCCGACGTCGGCAGACCTTGGTCAAACGGACGGCTGCACGGCCTTGCTCTCTGGCTGCCTCCCGGCACAGACGCCAGCACGCGAAGAAAGGCCCGCGATGCCGCGATGGACCTGAGGCGGCTCTCCGGACGAGGCGTGGACGTGTCAGTTGCGCCAAGAAGCAGCGAGGAGAGTGCATGGGCTGCCGACCCCAGCCGCTGGTGCCGCCCATCGAAGACCTGGGTTACTGCGATTCCCGCCATTCATGAGCGACGACGGCCTCTCGACCTGGAAGAGATAACCCGCTGGTGCCGCCACGCAGGCTTGCCAGAACCGGTGGAATTTCGCTCGTCGCGTACCCCGTTTCGAACTGGGGCGCTCGACCTGGCTCCCATCGAGGTGAACCGGGCAGGCCGACCGGGGCTTCCCTACTCGCATGTCGAGCTTCAATTCGACGAGCCGGTTTCAGGACCGGTCGCGATCGGGTCGGGCCGACAACGCGGCTTCGGGCTGTGCGAGCCAGTTTCTGAGGAGCCCGGATGACCGGGCGTTCTCCGTCCCAGCTGCAACACAACCTGCCGCCGATGCCCGCGTTTCCAGACTTCTACCGGGCGATCAACGGGAGGATGCCCTTTCCATGGCAGGCTCGCCTCGCCAGCATCGTCGGCACGGATGCGCGCTGGCCTGCCGAGGTCGGCGTTCCAACCGGCCTAGGCAAGACCGGATGTCTCGAGATCGCGTTGTGGTGGCTGGCATCGGAGGCACATCTCGATTCTTCGATGCGCCGTGCGCCGACCCGCATCTGGTGGGTCGTCAACAGGCATCTGCTTGTGGACGCGACCGCGGTGCATGCTGAGTACCTTGCATGCGCGCTTCGGAGACCTGACACGCTTGACGGTGAGGGTGCGACCGGAATCGCTTCAAATGTTGCGCACAGGCTTCGTTCCCTGTCCGTCGGACATGCTGCGGCGCCTCTCGACGTGATTCGGCTGCGTGGCGGCGTGTCGCCCGAAATGCCAAACGATCCGTCCTGCCCGACTGTTCTCTTGTGCACGTTGCCGATGTATTGCTCCAGACTTCTGTTTCGCGGCTACGGATCAAGGTTGCGCTCCGTTGATGCTGCCATGGCAGGCACCGACAGCCTCGTCTTGCTAGACGAGGCTCATCTGGCGACGCACCTCACCCGACTGATCCCCGCGCTCGCTGAGTGTGCGCCTGCAGCCAGCGACGTGCTTCCCGCCTGGCGATCCCGCCCCGTGCAGGTTTCGCTGACCGCGACAGGAAATCAGGAGCCCGTGTCTCGCCTTGATCTTGATGAGGAAGACCTTCGCCATCCGGACGTCAGGCAGAGGCTCGGTGCAGCGAAATCCCTGGAACTGCGGAACCTCGCGACCGGCAGCTCCAGGCCCAAGTCCGACCAGGTATCTCGGTTGCTGGCCGACGCCGCGTACGAACTCGTGCGTAAAGCCGCCGATCCGGCATCATTTCTTGTGTTCGCCAACACTCCGGACACCGCGCGCGAGGCATTCGGCCGACTGTGCCGGAAAGTAGGAAACTCTGGAACCGAGGTGCTGCTCCTGACCGAGTGGATGCGCGAACGCGAGGCGCAGGAGATGCGCAACCGGCTGCTTGATTCGGTTCATGGGATGGCGGCGATGCGCGAAGCTGGCATAGGCCGAAAACGGCACCTTGTCGTTGTTGCCACGCAGACGCTGGAGGTCGGAGCGGACCTTGATGTTGAGTATCTGGTCACCGAGCAATGCGGCGTCCGAGCGCTCACGCAACGGCTCGGCCGGCTGAACAGGCTCGGCAGGCATCCTCGCGCCCGGGCAATTTACCTGCATCTCCCACCCCCAAGTGACGGCGAGAACGATGTCGGCAAGGCTGATTGGCCGGTCTACGGCGCAGAGCCTCAGATGGTAATGAAACGTCTCGAGAAGGCCTGCGGCGCCGATGGCCGGGTCCCTCTCCCGCCGGGACGGATAGCCGAAATCCTGGGAGCACCGTCGGATGACCCGGGACTGGTGCCGGACGTCATGCCCGAGATTCTCCGGGAGTGGACAAAGACCACCGTTCCTCCTGACGGCGAAGCTCCGGTCGAGCCGTATTTCGACGGCTTGGCGACTCCCAGGTACAACGTGTCCCTGATCTGGCGCGTGCACGTGCCGGGCGACGGCGGCAGGCTCTGGCCAAGGGCGACTGACAGGGAGTCAATCTCTGTCCCGATCAGCGAAGTTCGTGAGGCGTTGAGAGACGACGAGGACATCTGCCGCCTGGCCAGCGATGGCGTGACGGTCGAGCAAGCCGATGGCGTAGGTGCACTGACGCCGAACGACTGCATAGTGCTCCCTTCAGATCGCGGACTGTTGGACGAGTTCGGCTGGAACCCGCAGGCGTGCGAACCTGTCGTGGATGTGTCCCTGACCGGAAAGGGAGTGCCTCTCGATCCGGTCGCGATCGAACGGCTTTGCGGCGTCACCAATTTGCACAGCCTGATCGAAAGGGCGACGGGCCAGATGCGCGACGAGGACGGGCCCGATCAGGCGGACCGTGGCGAGGCTGCCGCGGAAATTCTCGAAGCAGTCCGCGCCGCTCCCGAACCGCTCGGCTGGCACGCCAAAGGATGGAATAATTTCGTGGGGTCCCTGACTGCGCAAGTGGTGAATTCCCGTCACGAGGTTGCGCGATTGCAGGTTGCTCGGCCTATTGCCGAAACCCGGGTCGACGAGTTCGATGAGCACTCGATCGCGGTCGAGACGCAAGATCTCGACTCGCACGGTCAGGCCGTGGCTGAACGGGCGCACAGCATCGCCAAGCGCATCGGCATTCCAGATGATCTCGGAGACACAGTGGCGCTGGCCGGCAGGTTTCATGACATCGGCAAGTCCGACCTGCGGTTCCAGCGATGGCTTGATCCTGACGGGACCGCGGATTCGCCAGTGGCGAAATCGAATGTACCTCGGCACCTCTGGGAGTCCCGTCGACAAGATTCCGGTTGGCCAAAGGGCGGACGCCATGAGGCACTTTCGGCCAGGCTGGCATGCGCCCGATTAGGCGCGCAACGAGATTTGTTGGGTAGTGATCATCTGAGCGACCTGCTGATCCACCTCGTCATCAGCCACCATGGCAAGGGCCGACCTCTCGTCACCCCGGTACGCGATGAAACCGCCCAGATGCTGTTCAGCGAACTGGAGGGGGTCAACGTTGAAGCTCCGGCCAGTCTCGAATTGGTTGACTGGGACCAGCCGGCCCGCTTCTGGCGCCTCAACCGGTGCTTCGGACCATGGGGACTGGCCTTGCTGGAATCCATTGTTATTCGGGCGGACCATGCAGTATCCGGTGGAGACCCAACAGAAGCCGAGGCGGATTCATGCGAGAGGTGATCTGCCCGGGACTTTCGGCCAATTGGGTCAACGGATGGTTGGCAGCTGTTGGAATCACGGTGCTGGAACCCCGTATTCGCTTGCACTGGTCCTCGGACGCGACACCGGTCGCGGTCATCTCGTCGCAGTGTGAAGATCCTGTCGACACACTGGTTTCAGCCTGGCCGAGCAGCGCCGCGCTGGCCGATTTGCCGGTTGCAGAGAACTGGCCGAATGACGGTGCGGAACACGGGGTTCGTCTGCCGCGAAAGGTTCCGGTCGAGGCATTGCGGGCGCGAATGGAGGAGGCACGCGGTCACCCACATTCCTGGACACTTACATCGACGATGACGGATCTCTGCGTGGACAAGGCGGGCGAAGCGAGACATGCTCCATTTGATCCTCCCGCACCCCGCGGGCTCACGTTGCACCACCGCCTTGAGATGGCACATGCGCATGTTGACCCACCACGGGACTGGATACTTCCGTGCCTGGAAGGGCGCGGACAGCGCGTGAAAGGCAACGGGCTTGGTTTCGACCAGACCCGCGTCGGATCGCAGGGGGACGATGCTGGGAAGTGGACTGATCCCGTCGTCGAGGTCCTGGCTTTCTTCGGACTGGCATTGCTGCCTGCGCGAGGACCCGGCGTCGACCTGAGATTTTCCCCGTTCGCCGAGTTGAACATGCGGCAGAAGGGTTGGCTGAAGCCGTCCAGAGCCGAAAACCACTTCTTCTGGCCGGCATGGAAACAGCCACTTGACCGACACGGGATCGATGCGTTGCTTGATGCCTGGAGCCCGAATGAGCCGCTGACGTGGGATCGATACGGCATCCTTGCCGCATGGAAGAGCGTGCAATTCACCAGGACATCCGATGCCGACGCGACCAGGGCGTACGGTGCTAGGCGAGTGTGACCGCGGAGCCGGTCTTTTCGATCTTCGTCATCGAACATTTTGCCAATCTCCCACGGCAAGGCGCTCTCACTCACGGCGATGGGACCTGGAACGACAACGCCCGTACCGTCACGGGAACTCGGAAGCATCGCCGGGCTGACAGCGCACAGCTTCAGCTTCTGGGTACACCCGTGGGCTGGTGGGCAGCATCATCGATTCAAGCGACATTGCTCGCACGACGCCTGCGAAGGGACCTTCCCGCCTATCCTCAAGTCATCCTGAGACGGAACACCGGACATTCTCGTGACCTAAGACATTGCCGATACCGATGAATGTGGTGCCGCCCCGTTTGCGACGCATTGGCGACATCGGCAGCAAGTACGGCCAGCGCGTCCAGTATCTCGTATTTGAATATCGACTCTCAGGCGCTCGAATGGCCCGAATGAAGGGAGAGATTGAAGACGCCATCGACAAGGAGTGCCACTCGGTCAACTTTTGCCACTTCCCGAGACGGGTTCAGGACTCCAAACCCTGTTTGGTCGGGATTGCGAGCATGAACCTGGGCAGCCGCGTGTGCTGTAGCCTCGGGCGTGCGAACCTCCGCAGATCCGGAAATTGCTGTTCATTTGCCTAATGTTGAGCCGAGAGTGCGTTCGGAAAGGCCATGATCGATGTACAAGTGCCTCCCGCACAATTCGACGTATGCGCTACACGACCGGCAAATTGCACGTAGTGGTTCCACGCATGTATCAAGGCCAAGATCTGGGAGTGTCGCGAAAGCTTGCGCTTCGGCCTTCGTTGAGCGAAGAGAACTTAGGCTGGAAGACACCAACCAACGGGGTCTGTCGCCGGAGTTTGCTCTCCGGCCTTTGTTGAGCGTGGAGTTTGTTGCCATGGCCGTGCATCTTGCAGAATCGTGTCGCCGGAGTTTGTGCTCCGGCCTTCGTTGAGCGAGGACGTGCATGATGTGATTGACCCAGTGGTGCGAGTGTCGCCGGAGTTTGCGCTCCGGCCTTCGTTGAGCGGCGTGACCATGTCGCAGCGGGCGGTGGCACCCTGGCACCTGGGACAGTACCGGTTCCCGCAGAATTCGTGCCGGGGATGCTCGCGCCCGCATTCGTCACGCTGACAGAGTTGGCCGCCAATGACGGCGTTGCGGCAAGCCACGATGGCGGCCGTGGCTTTGAGCCCGTCGCTGTCGAACCGGTCCTGCCGGGCCTGTCGCCATGGAGAACCGGCGCGGCGGAAGATCTCTGACATGCCGGCTCGGCCCAGCGCTTCGGTTCAGGCGTCCAGATGGCGGAAGCCGGAGACCAGGCAATCGAGGGGCCTTGAAAATTTTGTCTGTGGCGCGGGCGTTGGCACGTGTCGTGTCGGCGTTTCGGTGGCGGAGTGCATCCAGAATGACATCGATTCTGCCGTGGTGCACATGCCATTGGAAGGCGACGCTGTGTTGGCTATGTCGCGCGCAACTTGGTCGATACAGCACAGCCATGGCACTGCTGCAACACCGTGTCGGTTGCACGGTGAACGCGCTTTGGCTTGGCCGCGAATCCGTAGAGACTGCAGGCCAAAGGCACACCACCATCCCGCTACTCGAAGAACGCCAAAGCACGGAGTTCGATGCTTTCCCGCGGGGCCGCGTCCGCTGCAGTGCTCGGGTCATCGAAAGCGGTGTGGGCGGTGAATCGCACCCGCCCGTCAATCGCGGAATCGAAGCACTTGAAGACAAGGATCTCCTCGCGCTCCATGCGCGGGAAGTAGAACCATCCATGCTCAGGGTTGTGTGCGAGATTGAACACCTCACCAATGCTGTTAGAGCTTTGCGCGCGAGAAAACGCTCCGCCGTCATCGCCCTCGTAAACGAGGTTCGTCGCGACAAGGTCCTTTGGCCGAATGGTACGCCCGTCGCAAACCGCGAGAGGAAAGGACTCCACTGGCCCTAGAATTGGGTGCCACGCGTTAATGAGCGAGAACCGTCGCCGCAACAAGTCGGCGGCCTCATCGGGAAACAGATCGCGCACCCTTTGGCTCCCCGACCGCGGAGTGTAGTCGTTGTGAACGGCGAACACAGGGACGCGAGTTCCGGGGCACCCGTCCCGCGACGATCGCCTGACGTGGTCGAAGACGCGGACTCGCTTGGCTCCGGTAGCGTGCTGTATCAGGCGTTCAATCTCGGGATAGTGAACGCGCTCGACGTGTTCGTCGTCTCGGAAATCGATCACCGGGGAAGATTGGGCACGGAGCTCGAAACCTTCGCGATCAAGACTCGTGTGCTCCACGAGCAGCCTGGCATTACGGATCTCCATGCGCTGGATGCCCACCTTGACCTCTCGCCGAGTGGATCTGCCCGCGTTCCGTGAGGAGACATAGGTCGTAGGCTTGACACCTGTGTTGATGATGTAGTGCAGATCTGCCCACACGGATCGGAGTGCATGGCCAGCTTCCGAATGGGTCCTCGTCATTGCAAGCCCACCGTCACCGACGCAATCTGGCGCAACGCGGCTCCATAGGTTCGACGGATGAACGAGCAGCCCGCCATCGCCAGCACCAACTTCTCCATCCTGTGGCACATTTCCCGTTCTTGCGTTTCGTCGAATTCATGCATTTTGCCCGACATTCGTCACCGCGGGAAGCACCTTTCGGCCAGACCGTGTCGAAACGCGGCTGGATCATGCGGACCGGTTCGTCCTGGACTTCTCCGTCCTGGCCAGCTCCGTTCGAAACGACCCTGAAGTTCAGGGCCTCATGGTGCTGCCAAGGACGCACCACAAACTCCGGATTCTGCCCAGTCGTGTGCAGACGCTCTCCCAGCCGTTACCTGAGGATCGTCTGTTTCGTCGGCGTACTCGTGCTTTCGTCCTGGCTCGAGGTCAACATACACACCCCGTCGGCAGATGGCGCATGCCCAACGGCCGATGGAAGCCACCACAACGCGCAATGCGCCAACGACAACCGGCCGGTCGCGCAGGTCGCACGCGCCACATGACTCGCATGATGAACGTCGCGGCACCAAAAAATGTGACCACACGGCTATCACGCACCCCAAGATTCGCTTCGTTTACATTGCCCTGCCTCGGGACTACCGTGCCGGCGGACCGAAAGAGTTCGAAGCCATGGAAGGTGCCAAGATGCAAGAATCGCAGCATGATCGCTGCAGCAAGCCGCTGGAATCGAGAACGGCCCTCGTAACCGGTTCGAGCCGAGGAATTGGTGAAGCGACTGCGAAGGCGCTGGATGAGGCTGGCGCGCGCGTGATCCTGACCGGACGAACCATCGCTGATCTCGAGCGCGTTGCTGCAGGCCTCGGCAACGAGCCGGTTGTCATTCCAACAGATCTGTCAGAGGCTGGTGCTGGCACCCGTCTGGCGGAGGCAGCGATTTCCAGGGCTGGAGGCGTGGATGTGCTCGTCAACAATGCGGGCTTCCCTATCAGGGGTGCACCAGAAGATCTCGTTGAAGCGGAACTCGACAGAATACTCGCAGTAAACGTACGGTCAATTCTCATGCTTGTGGCCGGTTTGGGTCCCACCATGATCGAGCGAGGTCGTGGATCAATCATAAACGTCTCGTCCGTCGCAAGCTTGAGAGGCCCGGTCGGTCGGGTCGCTTACACAGCTACCAAGGGCGCAATAGACGCAATGACGCGGGCTCTTGCCGCTGACTGGGGTCCAAAGGGCGTTCGTGTCAACGCAGTCAACCCGGGCATCATCAAGACGGCGATGTTTGAGTCTCGTCAGGATGACATGACGGCTGTCGCGCAAGCGATGGCGAGGCGAGTGGCCCTTGGCAGACTCGGTGAACCAAGGGACGTGGCGGAATTGATTGCATTTCTCGCATCCGATGCTGCGGGCTACATTACCGGAGAGACGATAACGATTGACGGCGGAATGGTGCACGCCATGACTGCGCAGGAGGGTTCCGGATAGCCAAGACTGCCACGGTCAGGCATTACCATGGCGCCCCGCTCATCTGAAAAGGTCGCAGCGCGCCTGCCTGACTCGGCAATCCGGTCAGGACATTCAACCGATTCCTCGAGTCGAGGAAATGTTGGCAAGCACATATTCGTACAGTTCGAGGGCTCGCTTCGGATCTGTCCTTGCGAGGCGTTCCTTTGCAGCAGGCGTGAAGAGAAGCGTGCGGCATTGCACTTCTGCAATCGTCGCGAGTTCCGCGGCAGACGGACCAAATGCACTGCCTGGTTCGATCACGTCGCCCGCCGAGAACTGGATGAGCCGATTGCCTGTTGCATCATGTTGCGACGCCCGCCCGTCTTGAAGAAGCTGCATCCCCTCACGCGGCACGCCGGGGGCGACAATGGAATCTCCAGGTGAGTACGTTCGCGGTTCCAGATATTCCTCTATTTCGTGGATCAGCTGTTCAAACATTGCCAGCCGCTCCAGGTGACGCTCAAGGTCTTCCACAACACTGTCCAGAAGCTGTTGCCGCCCACTCCTTTCCTGCCCGAAATCGCGCCTCCAATTCTCTATGATCATGTCTTCGCATTTCTCGATCGCATGGTCTGCGTCAATCTCCATGACCAGCTCCTGAAGCGTCTCTTTCGGGAGTTCGGACCTGAGAGTGGACCTTAGACGATCCGATGCTCCGAAGATCACGACAGTGACGCCTTCCGTATTCGCAGCCCTGATGAACCGTGCCAGTGCATTGACTGCCGAAAAGTCGAACCCTGACACGTTTCGGAATCCGAGAAGCATGAAGTGCGGGACAGGATCATCTCTCAGGGAGATCCTGAGCTGGTCAGCCATGCGGTAAGCCGTGCCGAAGAACAGGTAGCCACGCAGCTCATGCGCTTGGGCACGCTGTCCCTCGGCAAGAAGTATGGCACGATCCGGTATCGGGCGTGTCTTCCTGCTTTGGCGCTCCCGCAGCGTGTACCGGTTCTCGATCATGTCCGTTCTGCTCAGGCTGATGACAAAAATGGCCGAGGTAAACAGCATGCCGACGCCGACGCCCTCGAGAAATCCGAAGACAACGATCGTCAGGAAAACGACAACAATGGCCGCGTAATCGGTGAAGACCAGCTTCCGCCAGCTCCTTACCAGCCACTCGTCGACCATTTGCATGCCGAGGAACAAGAGGACGCCGGCTATCAGGTGAACCGGGAACAGCTTCAGGAGCGCATCGCCTGTAAGCAGCACAAATCCCAGCGTGAGTGCCGTCACAAGCCCGGTGAGACGCGTCATGGCACCGAACAGCGAATTTCTTATGCTTGTAAGGGCGATCAGGCATCCCGGGGGTGCACCACCAAGTCCGGTGAGCGCGTTGGCCCAGCCTGCTGCCTTGAATTCATGGTTCCAGTCGAGGTCGCAGTTGGCGGCGAGCTCTATCCCGCCGAGATTCATGACAACGCAAATCAGCGTGACCGCAACCAGTATCAGGATATTGGGGATCTGCTGTGCCATCATCCCCCAATCGATGAACGCCAGATCCGACACGTCGAAGGGAGGCCAAAGCCCCGTGCCCGTTGCAACGGAAAACAGCAATCCAGCTTCCCTGGCCTCGTCCGCTGACATTCCAAATGCCGCAATTGCGGCATGGAACAGGATTGAGGCCAAGGCAAAGGCCGCAGGGAAGATGTAGAACTTTCTCCAGATCCGCATCAGTGCAAAAAGGCCCACGCCAAATCCGATGCCGATCCCGGCAAACTGCAGTGTGTCAGCTTCCAGATTGACGAGGCCGTCAGGGTTCCTGATCGAGATGCCCATCAACTCCAGCGCCAGGACGCATGCCAAGCCACCGGTTCCTGCTATGAACCCGCCGGCCACCGGGTATGGAATGAAGCGAAAGAGGCTCGCCACTCTGAAATGCCCGATCGCCAGAAAGCAGAGGCCGGTAACGGTGGTTCCGATCAACGCCGCAGAGACGGCAGTTACGAACAGGGGTTGGCCCTCCAGATCAATGGAGCCTGCAATCACGACCATCATCACGACGGAAGGCATGGGTGCGCCTGCCATTGCGCCCGGCAAGCCACTTGTCAGCGCCACCACCGTTCCGATCATGCAGTAGCCAAAAAGCACGACTCCCGCCCCAACCGCGAAATGGTCCGAAAGCGGTCCGCTGAAGATTACGGCCGCCATGGAAACACTGAATACGAGGATCAGCACCGCCGAGATCAACCCGCAGAACAGGGCGGGCACGGCCTTTTCCGACCGGACGTCGCGTGCGAGCTCGGATGCGATGGAAGCTATGGCATTGGCTACTGCCATGGGCCGGACCCCGTCCTTCCGCTTCGTGACCACCCTTGCCTCAGCATTCTCAGCAGTGGCGGGGCCATTCCAATCATGCATAGCGTTGTACCGATGGCGAGAATGGACGTCTCGTCAAGCGGCGGGACGGATAGCAGGATGCCACCAATGACCAGGCAAGCCTTCGCTGCGAAGGCAGAAACGGTCAAGTTTCGAGTTCCGGCCAGCCCCAGCGAGACTGCAGCAAGTCCGATGAGCGTCAGCGCCGACACGGCAAGAATCTCCAGGGCGCTCCCCCGCATCAGGAGCTGGGGACGGAAGATGAAGGCGAACGGAACAAGGTATTTCGGCATGCCGAGCGCGGCTGCCAGCCAACCGGTCGTCCAGTAATTACTCTTCGCAATGGAAGCTGCGGCGTAGGCGGCCAAGGCGACGGGCGGTGTGATCATTGCCGCAAGCGCCGCGTAGAAAACGAACAGGTGGGCGTCCAGAAGCTCCACGCCCAGCTGCACGATCGCATGGCTGATCAACAGTGCCACCAGCATGTATGCGAGGCTGGAGGGAATGCCGAGGCCCAGAACGATGCATGCCATGAACGAGCAAATCAGCAGAAGAAGAAGATTTCCGGTTGACCAATCTATCATCAGTGCCGGCAACTTCGTTCCAAGCCCTGTCAGCAACACGGTGCCGGCAATTATCCCGAGGGCAAGGCAGGCAATGGCGACATCAATCAGTTCTCGCCCGCTGTCCACAAGCGCTTGAAACAGCTTTCGTGGCGTAATGCGCACGCGCCAGGGGAGACTGGCCGTCAGGCATGCAGCCATGGCAATCATCACTGACGTTTGCAGCGGATTTCGGTTTGCCAGCAGATAAATCAAGACACCCAATGCGCAGAGGAAAGTGACGAGACCGGGATGCAGCAAGGCGGACACGACGGAAGGCTGGTCTTGATCGGTCTTGACGACATGCGGCTGCGTTGACGTCTCCATGTTGCGAATCCGCAGCCAGACACCAAAACCGAGAACCAGGAAGTAGAGCGTTGCCGGGATCAGCGCAGCAACAATGACTTCCACATACGCGACATCAAGAAGCACGATCATCAGGAACACGGCGAATCCCATTACCGGCGGCATGATCTGGCCACCGCTCGATGCTGCCGCTTCAATCGCCGCTGCGAGTTCCCTCCGAATCCCGACGCGCCTCATGAGCGGGATGGTCATGTTGCCCGAAATGTAGACGTTGCCCATCGTGCTTCCCGACACAGTGCCGACGAGCGCACTCGACATGACAGCCATCAAAGGCGGGCCGGTGCGCCCGGTTCCGAACAGCGATCGAGACAGGCCCATGACGAAATCCATCGCTCCTACCTGCTGAAGCACTTTCCCGAGAATGAGAAACAGCGCCATGTACTTGAGGCAGGCGCTCATGGCGAAACCCATGATCCCCGAATCGTTCAGGTACAGGAACGAGATGATCCGTTCCAGGCTGAATCCCCTGTGTCCCCCCAGCCAGACTGGAAGATGCTGACCCAAAAACAGGTATAGGAGGAATATCGCCGTCACGACCGCCAGACCGTTGCCGAGGCAGGCCTTCACAGCGACCAGAATCAGGTAGACACCTGCGATTCCAACCATGATGTCAGTGCTGTTCGGGATTCCTTCACGATATGGCAGTTCATGCGCGTTGAGGATGATATACCCGAAGACCGCGAACCCAAGCAGCAAATGGGCGATCTGGAATGCGCCGACCAACCGGCTACGCGGCTGCATCGAAACAAAAAATGCCGAAACCGCAAGCAATGCCAGCGTTGCACGTTCAGACAGAGGGAAGCCGGGATACCAGTAGTTGTACAGGGCGTATAGCGATACTGCCAGAAACAGAATTGTCCGGACGTGTTTCTGCGCTGTTTCCGCGACCCCTCCAAACATCGCTGTCCGCGCCCGTCATTGCTGGCGGGTTCCTCTATTCGGAATTCCAGAGACCAACCTCTTTCCAATACCTGATGGCACCGGGATGATAGGGGAACGGGTCGGACGGTGACGTGAAAATGGCCGGGTTCTCGATGGCCGCCTGAACGGCGGGCAGGAGAAGGACGATCTGCTCCATGTTCTCGTGCAGCGTCTTGACAATTTCATAGGCTGCCTGTTCCGGGAAATCGTTTGTCGTGGTCAGGGCAGACATGGTCAGACTGGGGCCGTAGTTTTCGAATTCCAGCCCTGGCAGCGAACCCGGCTCAAAGGCGAACACCGTGAGTCCCGCCTCTTCCAGCGCCGCCTTGTCAGTCCTGGCCCAGACCGCCTCGTTTGCGCTGGTATACTCCTCGATGATGGCAGCCAGCTTTGTGCCGACCGTCCATGCGAGGGCGGCATCAATTCGCCCTTCGGCCAGGAACCGGTATCTGTCCTGAGACGACAGCGGAACCTCCTCCACGTCGTCAATCCATTCAACACCCTGGCTCCTCCAGAACGGTTCGTGCAGGGCTGAAGTCCTGATGCTCGAACCCAGGCCCACGCGCTTGCCCTTGATGTCCTCGAAATTCTCGATTCCGGCTCCAGGCCGCGCGATCAGGTGTCCGATAATGTGAACAAATCCCATCAGGGTTCGGATTTCCTGGTAGGGCTCTTCACCGGCCTCGAGATTGCGGCCATGCCATGCATTTTTCATGGCAGCACCCGTAACACTGGCGATGCCGAGTTCTGCCTCGCCACGCCGCATCATCCGCGAGTTCTCGATGCTGCCACCGGTTACCGCGACTTCGAACCGGCCCTCGGGAAACTTCTCAGAAAACACTTGCTGCATCGCAGTTCCGAGGATGTGGGGTGTCGACCCGACCGAAGCCGTTCCCACGGTGAAGCCTTCAAGCGCATGTGCCGGTGTAAGCGTTGCATGCACCGGCAAAATGAGCAGTGCTGCCGCAATTCGCGCGACATTTGCAGTGCGGAAAATTCGGGTACTAAGCCAGAATGGTCCGGTCGAACCGGCACGACAATCGCATGCTGAAGTCATTCGTTTTTCTCCGTCAAGACCAGGAAGTGGTGTTTCTTACAGGACATGGATAGAAGCCATTTTGGTTCGACGTCAAGGAGCAATTCCGCTCTCAGGGAAAATCAGCATCCGGTTCTTCCCTGCGGATGCACGGGAAGCGCAGCCCAATTTGCCCTGCCAGAAGTGGACAGTCTCACTCCAGCAGTGACAACCGCCGAAAAGACTGAAGCCGCGCTTGGCTCAAGCCATGGACGCTCGCCGACATGGCCTCGCTTACGCCGAACGAGGCAACGGTTCTGGCCGGATCCCCCCACGGCCTTCCCGTGTTCGTGCAGAGAAAGCCGACGGAGCAGCTGCGCCGTGCCTATGGCCTGCTGAAGATCGAACCCGCCAAGTTCCTGTCGTGACATGCCGGGACCAATGCATGTCATGTCCCGCCCAACATCAGCCTTCGTGCTGATGACGTGGAGCTTTGCAAGACATTGGAAAAGATGATCCGACCAAGCAGGGAATGTCGTGCCATTTCCCGCAGGCAACATCCATGAACAGGCATCCGCCTGTGCGTCTGTGGCGCCTCACCCACCCTTGATGCGTTGGAGCAGGTAGATTTCGTTGTCTTCCGTGACCGGCTGGGTCAGCCCTTGCGCATATATCTTGCCGTCGATCGAGACGGACACACCTGCCTCGATGGGTTCCTCAAGGGCGGGAATCTCGACAACCAAGGCATCGAGCATCTGCCCGACTGTCGCGGCACGAACTTCGACGACCTCCTGTCCACCGGCAAGGCTACGAAGCCCGGACCAAAGGTGGACCGTCACGAGTGGTCGATAACTCATGATCCCGCCTCCTGGCGAATTGCCCGGCCCCGCCCGGACGTGCCCCAACGGCACAAGCGCATTTGGAACACCGCTGGACTCGACAGAACACTGCCATGCACGCGGGCGCCCTGCTTCGGATGCTCCCCGGTCCAACCCCGGACGCGAGGGAAGCAGATCACGATCGAGCCTTCAGCGCCTCGAGGATTCGGGATGGGCGCATCGGCAGATCCTGCATGCGGACGCCTGCGGCATTGGAGACCGCGTTGGCGATGGCCGCGAGCGGCGGGCAGATCGACGTTTCACCAACGCCGCGCACACCGTAAGGATGGCCCGGGTTCGGAACCTCGACGATCACCGTGTCGATCATCGGCAGATCTGAGGCCACGGGGATCCGGTAGTCCAGGAATCCCGCATTCTGCAATCGACCGTCATCGTCATAGATGTATTCCTCGTTGAGCGCCCAGCCGATCCCCTGCGCCGCACCGCCCTGGTATTGCCCCTCGACATAGGACGGGTGAATCGCCTTGCCGGCATCCTGCACTACCGTGTAGCGCGTCACCGTCGTGGCACCAGTCTCCCTGTCGACTTCGGCATCCACGATATGGGTGGCGAACGAGACGCCGGCGCCTTCAGGAGTCGCCTCGAAATGGCCGACAATCGGACCGCCGGTCTGACCCATGCGACTGGCGATCTCCTTGATTGGCATCGGATCGAAGTCACCTGCATTGGGCCCAGAGGGAATCGCGCAGCCGTCACGCCATTCCACAGCTTCCGCTTCAATGCCCCACTTGTCAGCAGCACGTTTGCAGAGCTTCCTGACCGTGTCACGCGCCGCCTCGATCGTGGCCAGGCCGCTTGCATAGGTCACGCGCGAGCCATGACTGATCTCGTTGTACCCCAGCGTCGCGGTATCGGCGATGGTCGTGCGCACGTCCTCGTATGGAACGCCGAGCGCCTCGGCAGCCATCATGCACATGGACGCACGCGAGCCGCCGATGTCCGGCGTGCCGACCGAAAGCTGCACCGTGCCGTCTTCGGACAATGCCAGCTGCACGGCGGTCTCGCCGGCATGGTTGAACCAGAAACCGCAGGAAATGCCGCGGCCGGCGCCTTCTGGGAGCGGTGCGGAGAAATGCGGATGCTCCTTTGCGGCCTCCAGTGTCTCCACCAGCCCGATCCGGTCCCAGGAAGGCCCGAAACTCGCCTTGGTGCCCTCTCGTGACGCATTCTTGAGCCGAACGTCGATAGGGTCGAGACCAAGCCTGTTGCACAGCTCGTCGATAACGCTTTCCACAGCAAATGCCGCCATCGGTGAACCCGGAGCACGGTAAGCGGCCTGCTTGGGACGATTTGTCATCACGTCGTAGCCGATCTGGCGGACATGCTTCAGCGAATAGGGAGCAAAGGCGCACATCGCGGTGAATTCCATCGGCGCCCCCGGGAAGGCTCCGCCCTGACAGCGGAACACGCCGGATGCACCAGTGATGGTGCCGTCCTTCTTCATGCCGATCTTCACGTCCATCGAAGTGGACGCGGTCGGGCCGGTGGCACGGAACACGTCCGCGCGTGGCATCACAAGCTTGACCGGCCTGTTTGCCTTGCGACTGAGCGCCAGCGCGACCGGTTCAATGAAGACCGCCGTCTTGCCGCCGAAGCCGCCGCCAATCTCGGACGCGGTCACCCGCAGCTTTGACGTCTCGATGTCCAAAAGCGCGGCACAGACTTTCTGCACGTTCCAGTGACCCTGGGTGCAGCACCACAGTTCGCCCCGGCCATCAGGGCCGAGCGTGCCAAGGCAGGCATGTGGCTCGATGTACCCCTGATGCGTTGCTTCGGTCGTGAATCTCTCCTCGATGACGAGGTCGGCCTCGGCAAAGCCTTCTTCGGGATCCCCGTGTCCCGAATCGTGGCAGCGCACGACGTTCGGGTGCATGCCCGCAGGAACCGAGCCATCGGCCGCGCCCTCCCGGATCACCGGCGCGCCCTCCTGCATTGCATCGTCCACGTCGGTAACGTGGGGCAGCACCTCGTATTCCACCTCGACCAGCCTGGCTGCATCGCGCGCGGCCAGCGAGGAAGTGGCGGCAATGGCGGCGACGGCATGACCGTCATAGAGCGCGCACTCGCCCGCCATGAGATTTTCCAGGATGTTCCAGTTCTCGCCGTCGAGGCCGTCGGCAAAGTCGGCGCGCGTGACAACGGCCTTCACGCCATGCGCAGCCTCGGCGTTGGAAGTGTTGATCTTCACGATGCGCGCGTGGGCGTGCGGGCTGCGGATGATGACCGCATGCAGCATGCCGGGCGCTGTCACGTCGGCGCCGAACCGGGCGCGTCCGGTCACCTTGTCGATCCCGTCGGGGCGGTCAGGCCGCGTTCCTACAACTTTGAATTCATTCGTCTCTTCGTCAAATGCCATCAGGTAGCCTCCCTCATCTCGCCGGCAGCGTCGAGAACCGCGCGAATGATCTTGTCGTAGCCGGTGCAGCGGCAGAGATTGCCGGCGAGCCAGTAGCGTACCTCGGTTTCACTCGGGTCGGGGTTCCGCTCAAGCAGCGCCTTGGCAGCCACGAGAATGCCGGGTGTGCAGATTCCGCATTGTAGTGCCGCGTGCTCGATGAACTTTCTCTGCAGCGGGTGCAGGTCCTCGCCATCGGCTATGCCTTCGACGGTCCTGACCTCGTGCCCTTCCGCTTCCGCGGCGAGGACAAGGCAGGAACAGACCGGACGGCCATTGAGAAGTACGGTGCAGGCACCGCAATCACCGGTGCCGCAGCCTTCCTTTGCACCGGTGAGTTCAAGCCGGTCGCGCAGGGCATCAAGGAGCGTCTCGCGTGGATCGCAGAGAAGTTCTTGGGCATCGCCATTAACTGTGGTCGAAACATGGATCATTTGTCAGGCTCCTGCACGGTCATAGGCGATTTTCGCGGCCCGTCTTGCAAGAACGCCAGCCACATGGGTCCGGAATTCCACGGTGCCTCGTTTGTCAGAAATGGGTCGGCAGGCAGCCTCGGCTGCCTTGGCAAGCGCTGCGAGCGCCGAATCGTCGAGTGTCGAACCGACCAGCGCGGCACCGGCTTCCTCGACGAGCAATACGGTTGGCGCAACTGCACCGAGAGCCACGCGTGCCGCTGTGATCGCTTCGCCTTCGCGGCTGAGGTTCACACCAGCGCCAACAACGGCAATGTCCATTTCCGTTCTCGGGATGAAGCGCAGATAAGCATCTCCGCCACCTTCGCCCCGCGGAGGCAGGTTTATGGCACTCACCACCTCTCCAGGGCCGAGCGACGTCATTCCCGGCCCGGTCGGGACATCCTCGACGGCAATTTCGCGCGCACCCTCCGGGCCGACGACACTCACGGTTGCGCCAGCCGCGATCATCGCAGGCACGCTGTCTGCTGCGGGCGAGCCGTTGCAGAGATTGCCAACCAGAGTGCAGCGCGCCTGAATCTGTGTCGAGCCGATCAGTTCAAGCGCTTCCACAACACCCGGCCATTCACCAATCAGTGCCTCATGCTCAGCCAACTCCGCACCGGACACCGCAGCGCCGATACGCCAGCTGCCGTCGTCACGCCTGGTTATGTCCCGCACCCCGGCAATCAGCTTGATATCGATGAGATCATCGGGTGTCACGAGATCAGATCGAAGCTGGACCAGCACGTCGGTGCCGCCTGCGAGAAACCGCGTGACGCCAGTGGCGGCAGCCGCAATGGCCGAGGCGTCTTCGAAACTGGACGGTGTATGGTATCGCATCATTTCTCCCCGTATGCTCCGCCCGGTCCGACGCCGCTGCGAAGCGTCAAGCACGCGGGATAGTTGGCAAATTCCAAAACGGCGCACAAGGGCGAATGCCGTGATCCGGAGCCACTGCGCGAACGTGCACACTGTTACCGAATCTTGAAGCGAGAGCCAAGGGCGACTGGCGCGAAAACGGCAATGAATCTGAAGGCAAGTGGAGCCGAGTCGGAACTTGCGGCACGCGAAGCCGGCAAGCTGGCGCTTCGACATTTCCTGTGCCGCGAATTGCTCGAAAGTGGCCTCAAGGGACCGCAGGATTTCGTTACCGATGCTGGCCGAGTGGCAGCGTTTGCGGACCGGCAGGTGCGCCACGCGGCGTATCCAGATGATGGCATTCTCGGTGAAGAGCATGGCCGGAAACCGCGCACGAGCGGCTTCCCCAGGGCGATCAATCAGATCCTGGAAACGAGAATTCCGTGACGGAATCTCGCAGCAGCGGCATCATCCCGCCTGCAGGCATCCGCCGGTTCCAATGCCCGGACGGATGAGGAAGGTGAGACCTGCACGTGGCCAAGTTGGCATTCCGACGGCGACGTGGTCCGCGTCAATGACAAACGAGACGATAACGATGACTGACGGAACGGCTGGAATCAAGGTTCCTGGCGAACCAGCCGCTTCAGGAGGACCCGCGCCGCCGCCTGCTCGGCAGTGCGTTTCAGAGGCGCACTTGCAGTGGCCGATTCTCCCGACGTCAGAAGGACTTCGACGGTGAAGACAGGCGAGTGGGCAGGGCCTTCCTGCTTTACAACGGAGTAGGCCGGCGGCGGCTGGCCGCGCGCCTGCGCCCATTCCTGAAGGCTTGTCTTTGCATCCTTCGCGTCCTTCTCGACATTCTGGATGTGGTCGTTCCAGAGCCTCAACACCACTTCCCTTGCGACCTCGAATCCAGCATCTAGATGGACCGCTGCAATCACCGCTTCCATCGCATCTCCAAGAAGCGTCTCTTTCCCACGTCCGCCCGATTTCAATTCTGATCGCCCGAGCTTCAGGACCGCACCCAAATCGATTTCGCGAGCCACCTCGGCACAGGTCTCATGACGGACCAGGGCATTCAGCCTGGGGGCAAGCTGGCCTTCGTTCGCACCCTTGTCGGCAACCATGACCGCTTCCGCGATGACCAGTCCCAGGATCCTGTCCCCGAGAAACTCCAGCCTCTGATTGTCAGGTCGTGCAGGTGACGATGTCGAGGCATGCGTCAAGGCGCGCACAAGCAGTTCAGGGTCGTGGAACTCGTGGCCGAGCCGCTTGGCGAATCTTGCAAGCTCGGGGCTGAGCGCCATCATTCAATCCGCTTGAAGAACCTATCCGGACGCCAGGTCCAGACAAAGAACAGGGATCGGCCCGCCGAGGAGAACATCACCCGGTCAGCGCGCCCGATCAAATGATCGTGTGGAACGAAACCCACGCCGCCGAACTCATGCCTGACCCGGCTATCGGTCGAATTGTCCCGGTTGTCGCCAACAAAGAAGTAATGCCCGTCGGGCACGGTGAAAATTCCGGTGTCATCTAGCCGTCCGTCAAAGACATCCAGGACCGAATGCTGCACCCCGTTGGGCAACGTCTCGACCGCTTTTTCCTTGGTGCAGGTTCCACCCAAGCCTACGGCACCTTCCTGACATAGCGGGAATGAGCCAATCGGACCCTGCCGCTCGTAGGTTTCGGCGAAGGAGCCATTCCTCTCCTGCGGCACTTCAGACCCGTTAAGGTGCAAGTGGCCGTCGCGCATCTGCACTGTGTCGCCAGGCAACCCGACGACCCGCTTTATGAAGTCTTGCCTGTTCACCGGATGCCGAAAGACCACGACGTCACCGCGCTCTGGTTCGCCTCCCAGGATCCTTCCGTCGAACGGACACATGGAGAAGGGACAGGAATATTGCGAATACCCGTAGGCCATCTTGTTGACGAACAGAAAATCGCCGATGAGCAGCGTGTCCTTCATCGAGCCGGACGGGATCCAGAACGGCTGGAAGAAGACCGTGCGAAACACCCCGGCAATGAGGAGCGCGTAGACGACCGTCTTGATCGTCTCGATGATGCCTTCCCTAAAGCCGCCTTTGCCTTTGCTCATTTGCTCCGCCTCGGTTGCGTCGGCGCTTTCTGGTTGTCTGGCAATGGCAAGTCAAGGCGAGAGCGTCGGCACCACATGTTTGACGGACAAACGCTCACGAGGGATCGTCTGACCGTGGCAATGCCTCGATCACCACAACGGCCTGCGCCCACGGATGATCGTCGGTAAGCGTTACGTGGATTACCGCCTCGTGCCCTTCTGGCGTCAGTTCTGCGAGCCGGTCGGCAGCCCATCCGGTGACATGCATGACTGGTTGCCCCGACCGGCGGTTTGTGACTGCCATGTCCTTCCAGGCAATGCCCATTCTGAGACCCGTTCCGAGCGCCTTGGAACAGGCTTCCTTTGCGGCCCAGCGTTTGGCGTAGGTGCCTGCCGTGTCCTTTCGGCGCTCAGCCTTGGCCCGTTCTGTTTCGGTGAATACGCGGTTGCGGAACCTGTCGCCAAACCGTTCCAGGGTACGCTCGATCCGTTCGATGTTGCAGATGTCGGTGCCGATGCCAATGATCATGGATCACTCAGGAATGAGTGGCGAAGGAACCTCGCCACGACTCGCCCTGGCAAGACACTGAGGGAAGATGGTGCTGGTGGCGGGCACAACCTGGCAGTACGCGTCCCGACAATTGGCAATGTGCTCAGATGCGACATTGGCCGTCCGATTTCAACGGCGCCTCGCACGTCTGCACCTCCACTCCCCAATGAGTCAGCTTCCGAACCTGAAGATCCAGTTCCAGCTTCTGCCGCGTACGAATTCCGCCGAATTGCAGCGGAACTTCGAGGCCACGACTCAAATTCAGAGTGCTGAACAATTTCAGGACGAGGACACCGCCTGAACTTCGCAACCGCCGCCACTTCAAGCATCCCGTGATTCACTTCATGGTCGCCCAGAGATCGCTTTGCATGGGAAGTCAATGAGACCTCGGGGAACGCAGGAAATTCCAATGCCAGAATCCCGAATTCTTCGACGATCCCGCTTTGCCTTTGGGAATGCCCCAGTGACGTACCAATGCCGCGACTGATGCCTTCAATCTGGATTCCGTCAACTTTGCCGCGGAAGCGCATTCAACCGACATCTTCGACGGTCCTGTCAGTTTCTTCTGAGACTTCGATGTGCACTCTTTCTCCATGGTTCGTGCATGTGCATGCGAATTGAACTACGGAGCGACGCTACCATTCAAGCTGCAAGCGTCGCAATGTGGCTTTCTGCATATCCAGTCGACGAGCCATTCACGTGAGCGAAATACATTTGGCCAGTTCGCCCAGCATCCCGCTGTATGCAGCTTCCAGCTGCCGGTTTGGCTGACGCATTGCGAAGGTTTCCGCGAATGGATCCGGCGCAGTAGTGGCGCTGCCCGAAAGCTCCTCAAGCACGGCATGACCGCAGAAAGGCACGTAGACCTCCGAATAGCCACCCTCGTGCACGAGCACGAGACGGTCGCCACAGAGGCGCGAAGCTGCATCCATAACCTGCCGGGTCATGTCCCGGAACGTCCCTGCGGTCGCGAGCATGCGTGAAAGCGGATCAATTGCGGCAGCATCGAAGCCGCAGGCAACGATGATTGCATCCGGCCTGTATTGATCAAGTGCGGGCAGAACGATGCGTTCAACCGCTTCCACATAGGTGGCATGGCCCGCACCTGGCGGCAGCGGCACATTGATGTTGGCTCCTTCGCCGGCACCCTCGCCACGCACTTCGTGGTCGCCGGTGTCGACTGGATAGTTGCGTTCCTGATGCAGCGAGATGGTAAGAGTGTCAGGATCCTCGATGAAGATCGCCTCCGTGCCATTGCCGTGATGCACATCCCAATCCAGCACCGCCACGCGGTCAACTTTGTTCGCGGCACGCGCAGCACGAACTGCAATGGCGATATTGTTGAGCAGGCAGAAGCCGTTTGGCCAATCCGGAAGGCAATGATGCCCAGGCGGACGGGACAGCGCATACGCATTCGTGGCGCGACCGTCGAGCACCGCAAAGAGCGCGGCCTTGGCGAGGCCGGCGGAAAGAGCGGCAATTTCGAAACCGCCCTTGGCGAAGGGCGTTCGCATTCCGAGTTCTCCACCGCCTGCGTCTGACAGTTCCTTGAATTTTCGGATGAACGATTGCGCGTGGACCCGAAGGAGGTCTTCAAGATTTGCGGGATCGGCACCCTGTGCATCCAGTTCGTGAATCAGGCCCGTAACGTCTAGGAGGTTCTTTAGGCGTCGCTTGGTTTCCGGATGTTCCGGAAGCCCGCCGGCAACGAGCGGCTGCACAAGGTCTCCGACCGGAAGCGTGAAGGCATAATTTCCGCCGCCGTGCCAGAAACACCGCTCATCCCAAAAGAATGCCGTACGTGCCACCACCTTGCCCTCGCTTCTTCACGACGTTGCTCCGACGTCATGTTCAGCACCACGATAGGGTCACCTGCATCAATTGGCCAATGCCAAGTTCGATGTAATGAATCGTCACCGAGGGCGATTCAATTGGCGTCTCTGCGGACGAGCATTCGCATCGGCAATCGTGTGCTTCGGATCAGTCGAATTTCCGGCTTGGGGCGAGAACAAGCGCCCCGCCCTTCAATACGATCTTGTCGTCCACTGCACATTGGCAGTCGAGGCTCACACGGCGTCGAGAATAGTCGATTTCCCGAACCTCGACATCCGTCAGAACCACATCTCCGGGATGAACCGGTGCCAGAAACTTGAGCTCCTGGGCAAGATAGACCGTTCCGTGACCAGGTAGCTGCTCACCGATGACGGCGGAAATGAGCGACGCGGTCAGCATGCCATGTGCAATGCGACCGCCAAAGATCGTCTCCTGCGCATACTCCTCGTCAACATGCACTGGGTTGTGGTCTGTCGAAACCTCGGCAAACAGATGGATGTCACGGTCGGTCACCCGCTTCCGCAGAGACCGCCGCATGCCGATCTCCAGATCCTCGATGCAGATCGTGCCACGTTGCAAGTTGTCCAGCATAGAGCATGAGTCCAAATTCTTGATGCAGTGCAGCATATTGGCACAGCCACCCGGCTGCAATCGGAAAAGTAACTTTAGTTCGTTTCTGTATGAGAAATTGAAATTAAATTGCGCTTTGGATTTGGCAAGGCGGAAACCAATCCGGCCTGACCGAACGAGAGGCATCCAGATTGACCGGTGCCATCCGCCAATTTCACCGGTGCCGCAAGGCCCTTCCTGACGGTCGCGGCCTGACCGACAGGACCCGGATGACATGCTGGACAAATCCCGCAATTGGTTGGCAAAAGGCCTTGTCTGAGGAGATCGCCCATGGTCGACATCGCGACCCGCGTCTGGAACCACAAGTGGAAGATCGACCCGATTGTCCGTTCCCTGATCGACACGGACTTCTACAAGTTGCTCATGTGCCAGTCGGTGTTCCGAAATCACCCCGACACGCGCGTGGCCTTCAGCCTCATCAACCGCACGAAGTCCGTTCGTCTTGCCGAAATCGTCGACGAGGGCGAGATCCGGGAACAGCTGGACCACATCCGGTCCCTCACGCTAAGCAGAGGCGAAAGCACTTGGCTGCGCGGCAACACCTTCTACGGCAAGCGACAGATGTTCCGCCCGGACTTCATGTCATGGTTCGAGAACCTCTCGCTTCCGCCCTACGACCTGAATCAGCGCGATGGACAGTTCGAACTGACATTCGAAGGCGCTTGGCCAGAAGTCATGCTGTGGGAGATTCCCGCACTGGCTGTCCTCATGGAACTAAGGTCGCGAGCCGTGACAAAAAATCTCGGGAAGTTCGAGCTGGAAGTCCTTTATGCACGCGCAATGACCCGCACCTGGGAAAAGGTCGAGACTCTCCGCGACCTCAAGGGGCTTGCCATCGCGGATTTCGGAACCAGACGTCGCCATTCATTCCTATGGCAGGACTGGTGCGTCCAGGCGATGACCGAAGGGCTTGGCAGCGCCTTTGTCGGAACATCGAACTGCCTGATCGCAAAAGATCGCGACCTTGAAGCCATCGGCACCAACGCACACGAATTGCCGATGGTGTATTCGGCACTAGCAGAATCGGATCAGGAACTGGCCAGAGCCCCTTACCAAGTTCTTGCCGACTGGCATGAGGAACACGACGGAAATCTCAGGATCATTCTGCCCGACACTTACGGAACCGAACAGTTCCTCAAGAATGCCCCCGACTGGCTGGCTGGCTGGACCGGCATCAGGGTCGACTCAGGCGATCCTTTCCGTGGCGCAGAAGTCGCGATCGAGTGGTGGAAAAGCCGCGGGGAGGATCCATCGAAGAAACTCGTGATCTTCTCGGACGGACTCGATGTGAACATGATTGCAGATCTGCATGCCCGGTTTGCATCCGAAGTCCGCGTCAGCTTCGGTTGGGGCACCATGATGACCAACGACTTTCGGGGCCTTGTGAAAGATGACAGGCTTGCTCCGTTCAGCCTGGTCTGCAAGGCGGTAAGCGCCGAAGGGCGACCCACGGTCAAGTTGTCCGACAACCCTCGGAAGGCGACCGGACCGAACAAGGAAATCGAGCGCTACAGACGTATATTTGGAGTTGGTGAGCAGGAAGCGGTTGAAGTTGTGGTCTGACACCAGGGGCATCGCGTTCAAATGCTCTTCGCCTGTCGACATGATTGCGACAAGCCAGATCGACGGCACAGGAGTCGTACCAACTGCACTTGAGCTCCCCTCTGAATGTAGCCTGCGCAGTTCCTGGCAGAGGCACGGCTCGCACGGCGAGAGCACCGGAGCGGCATCAGGGCAGTCGCTGCCTTCACGGGTCGGGAGCGACGCCGGGCTCAGCAACGGACGAAGGTGAAGCGCAAGGCAATGTCGCCTCTCAGGACGGGCTTTCCGGAATTGCCGTTGCGCAGTCTCAAAGGAGGTGCCGCGCAACGCGGCATGGCGTCAGCAGCGGGACCGCCACAACCGTGAGGGCTGCTTGATTCCCGAGAACCTGTGAATACAGGTGGGTGCCAGGTAACTGGACCACGGCCCAGACAGAGCCAGCCCCCTCGGAAGTCGTTAAGGCCACCGGAATCTGACCCCGACACGAATTGGGCAGTACCCGCCTTTGCCAGAAATAGTGCTGTGCGCCAGCAAGCACAAGGTCCAAACCAGTCGAGATGAACTGACAATCCTGAAGTGACTTGCCTTTTGCGTCAATTTGTCCACCCATCTGAGAATGCCTGATGATGAAGCCCAGCCGAAGCCCGGGCAGCTCCTGGCACGCGGCGTTTGCCGGTACCTTGCCAGCCTTGACTTCGTGACCGTCGTTGAACTGGTGCCAAGCACCGGCCTGCGCGTCGATGTCATGGGACTTGGCCCCAAAGGGGAAATCTGGATCGTCGAATGCAAGTCCAGCCGCGAGGACTTCATTACCGACCAGAAGTGGCACGGCTATCTCGAATGGTGTGACCGCTACTTCTGGGCCGTGGACGAAGACTTCCCGACCGATCTGTTGCCTGACTCGTCCGGACTCATCATCGCAGACGCATATGAGGCCGAAATCGTCCGCATGGGCGCTGAACACAAGGTCGCGCCTGCCCGTCGCAAGGCGCTGGTTCACAAATTTGCCCGCCACGCCGCGACCCGATGGCACGCAGCGCGGGATCCAGGTCACTACGGCGCAGCGAGACCTAGGAACGCTTCATAGCCGTAGCACGTGCCCGACCTGCTGCAGCCTTGATTTCGTCTGCAATCTCGTCAGCTTCATCAGGATCGAAATCCATCGGGATCTCGAGGCCGTCGCCCTCGACAAAGATGCGCACCATGCCCAAACTGGTTGGGCCAACCTGCAGGTTGGCTTCAATTTCGCTTTCCTTGTCGATCCCCATTTCGGTGCCTCTCGTCCTGAATCCCGGGTACTTTGGCTGGCATGGATTGACAAGAGTTGGGGGCTGCGGTTCGCCTGAGACGGACAACTGTCTGCATTGAACTTGTTGCCTTCCGCGACCTTTCCACATGTGATGCCGGTCGGAACCGAACATGCGTGGCCAAGATCCCGGCGTGCACCTGATCAAGACCCACGCAGCCAAGCCCTTTGGTCTGGATTTGGCCAAAGGCTCACGAAGGCCACAGACGGTTTGCGCGCAAGGCAAGAGGATCAGATTTCGCCGCGCTTCTTCCGAAAATGTCCACCTGTTGGGTGCAGACCTTGCAAGGCAGTTGCCGGAACGTGACTTGCGCCGACCCTTGCATTCGTGGAGGCTCGGCACTAGGAACGCTCGCGTGCCGCCTTAGCTCAGTTGGTTAGAGCGCTTGATTGTGGATCAAGAGGTCCCCCGTTCGAGCCGGGGAGGCGGTACCAGATCACGCGGTGGCATCTGCTCCATTTGGCCGTCAGGTCAATCGCTCGCGCCAGAGCCTGATGCGCCCATCCCATTTGGCGGGAGAGCATCGGAAATTGACAGGCACCTATTCGTGACCAACCATCAGTCAGCCGGACACCGTTCAGCGTCCTGCCCCGGCAATCCGGCGACATGTTGCTCGAGAACACTCTCGGAGGCGCCGAGTTCGAGAGGTGCGGTCAGTGTTCCCACCGTCCGGAACGGGTCCGGTTCGGCGCGAAACGGAGCCGAAAGGCGCCGCCCTACTGGAGATCCGGCGTGCAAGGTCACAAGAGGACAATGGAGGTCTGCTGTCTCGGCCGGTATGCTTGTCGTGGGATTCGGGTCAACACTTCGGGGACGGACAAGCAATGCACGCAGAGATCGCCAGTCGAAGGAACGAGATCGACGAGATCTGCCGCAGCTACGGCGTGGAGCGGCTGGAGATCTTCGGCTCGGCCGCACGCGGGTCCGACTTCGATCCCGCAACGAGCGACGCGGACTTCCTGGTGGAGTTCGAGCCTTCCCGGGAACCTCGGGCGTTCAAGGACTTCTTCGCGTTTGAGAACGCACTTGCCGCCGCTCTGGGCCGAAAGGTCGACGTGCTCATGGACCTGCCCAAAAACAAGTACCTGCGCGCCGCGATCAACGAATGCCGCGAGATCGTCTATGAAGCGTGATCCCAGGGTCTACCTGCTGGACGTCGACCATGCCTCAGGAAGGATCGCGGACTATGTCTCCAGAACCGACCTCGACGGATTCCTGACCGATTACCTGCTGCAGGACGGCAACGAGCGTCAGCTGACGATACTTGGCGAAGCCCTGACACGCGTTTCGCGAAATTATTGATTCGGTTGATCCGACGCTGGGCGTCCCCGCCGGGAACTCGGCCAGCGCCTGTCTGCCCACGGGTCAATGACCGCAACACCGGCGTCCTGGAACGGGCTGGTGTCACGCGTGGCAATTGCGAATCCCCTGGTTGTTGCAATCGCAGCGATCTGGCAGTCCGCCAAGCCTGTCTTTCGGCCCGTCGCTTCGGTGTACGCCGCGATCCGGGCTGCCTCGTCCGCTGCCGCCAGGTCGAACGGAAGGATCCGGGAACCGACCAGTCTCGACAAGGTGAAGTCCAGCGCTGTCCGAAGATCCGACTTTCGTTTTCAATCCGGCAGGCGTTCAAGGCCGAAACGCAGTTCCATGAGGTTCACGGTCGTTGTGCAACGAGCCCCGTCGTGTTGCCCGTTCAGCCAATTTACGACTTGGGCGTCCGGTTCAGGCCGGATTGGCTCCGAGATCACGTTCGTGTCGAGAATGATCACGAAAAATCTGCCGCTTTGATCGACTCCCGACTTCGGCCGGTTTCGGGAAACGCGACATTCAGGTCACGCGTGAACGCAACCACGACATCGCCCAGCCTTTCGACAGGGCGCGTGGCTTCGTCGAGCAGTTCTCGGGCCGCGGCTTCGGTGCTGATGCCGCGCTGAGCGGCGACGAACCTGACGCGGCGATGCACGTCATCGGGCAGGTTTCTGACTGTCATTGTCGCCATGTTGTCCTCCGATCACATGCGGCATACGCAATGCTGTCACTTTTGCCACATGACATCATTGCAATCAGGACAGGGCAATGAATGCAATTTGAAGGTGCAGTTGCCTGTTCTCCCGCTATTCTGATGAAATCGCGACGCGCTGACGAAGATTCCCGGTTATCCGGCTGAAGATCAAGATCTCGTCCCCATCCGTAACGACCGCAAACCAGTCGTCACCTCGCGTGAACGCCTTGGCCCGAGCGCCCTCGGGAAGCACGATCTCGTCAGGAAGCTCAATGCGCGCCATCTCGCCAAAGCGCATGACAAAGAGCGCGACGATTGTTAGAAACCCCAGGATCATGGTGACGGTCAGGATCGTCACCAATGCCTTCAGGTATTTCAGCGTCCTTGTGTCCAGAGCCTGCCCGTCTTCCATGTCCCGCAAAGTCCTTGTCACAATCGGTCATGATCCGCCGTCCCGCCTTGATAAGGCGCTTGCCCGTGATGTGCCAGAGGAGGCACACCTGTCGCGCACCCGGCTAGCAAGACTTGTGGCCGAGGGTGCCGTCAGCCGCGACGGAACCGTGATCAACGACCCCAAGGGCCGCGTCGCTCACGGAGAAGTCTACGAGGTCACGGTCACGGACGCCGCTGACACGCATATGCGGCCCGAAGAAATTCCCCTTACGATTGCTTTTGAAGACACCGACGTCGCAGTCATCGACAAGCCCGCAGGAATGGTGGTCCACCCTGCCCCCGGGACACCGTCTGGCACGTTGGTCAACGCGCTCCTGCATCACTTCGGGGACGACCTCTCCGGCGTCGGCGGAGAGAGGCGCCCCGGAATTGTCCATCGAATCGACAAGGATACGTCCGGGCTCCTTGTCGTCGCCAAGTCCGACGCTGCCCATCATGGCCTGGCAGCCCAATTTGCCGCCCACTCCGTCGAACGCAGTTACTTGGCGCTTTGCCACAGCACTCCGGATTCCGGAAATCCAAGGCTGAGGGGGATCGCGGGCGTCAGCTTCGAAGCCGGTGGCACCATTAGGCTTGATACCCGAATCGGACGCCACAGGACCGAACGCAAGAAACAGGCCGTGCTCCGGCATGGCGGGCGGCAGGCTGTAACCCACATTCGGGTAATTGAAACATTCGGTGATCACGCGGCCTTGGTTCGCTGCCATCTGGAAACCGGCCGTACGCACCAGATACGAGTCCACATGGCCCATATTGGGCACGCCCTGATCGGCGACACGGATTATGGCGGCCGTCGCCGCATGTCCGAGGCCGCACCTGGCGCCGCAGCCGCCAATTCCTTCGCCCGCCAGGCGCTTCATGCCGCCACCTTGGGGTTCGCCCACCCTGTTTCCAATCAATTCATGCGCTTTGAAAGCCGGTTCCCCGGCGACATCGAACAATTGCTTGACGCGCTCCGCAACAATTGATTATTCTCACTGTCCCGCGAACGGTGGCGCGGACCGGCAAGTTGAACCACTTCGCTCAATCATGTGGAGGCAATCCGCTCGGAGACAGGAATTCATGTCAAAGTGACGTGCTTCGCGACCCGCAATGCACAAAATGAGCACGAATCCGTGAACGCACAGGCCTGTGAATGGCGGAAATAGCCAGTTTCGTCCATTCTGTCATCACGGCATCACAAAAGTGAGAATTCTCTACACGGGTCTTGAACTGAATGAAGCAGTTCGCCATATGTTAAACGTCGCAACATTATGCGGACAGGGGACAGTAGAACATGGCAAATTACTCGAATCTTCCGGCACCAACCCCTGAGGGCGGGCTCAACCGCTATCTGCAGGAGATCCGGAAGTTTCCCATGCTGGAGCAGGAAGAGGAATACATGCTCGCAAAGCGGTGGGTCGAAGATCAGGACACCGAAGCAGCCCATGCGCTCGTGACATCCCATCTGCGGCTCGCGGCAAAGATTGCGATGGGCTATCGCGGCTATGGCCTGCCCCAGGCTGAGGTGATTTCCGAAGCCAACGTGGGCCTGATGCAGGCCGTGAAGCGGTTTGACCCCGAGAGGGGCTTTCGGCTCGCGACCTATGCCATGTGGTGGATCCGCGCATCGATCCAGGAGTACATCCTCCGGTCCTGGAGCCTCGTAAAGCTTGGCACGACCAGTGCGCAGAAGAAGCTCTTCTTCAACCTCCGCAAGGCAAAGGCACGCATTGGCGCCTTGGAGGACGGAGACCTTCGACCTGAACACGTGGATCGCATCGCGCATGACCTCAATGTCACCAAGGAAGAGGTCATTTCGATGAACCGACGCCTGTCTGGAGGCGATGCATCCCTTAATGCCACGATTTCAGCAGACGGCGAAGGCACGGCGGAGTGGCAGGACTGGTTGGAAGACGAGACAGCAGACCAAGCCGGCGACTATGCCGAGCATGACGAACTGGAGATCCGTCGCGAGTTGATGGCGGAAGCCATGGACGTCCTGAACGAGCGTGAGCAGGATATCCTGACGCAACGGCGCCTGATGGATGCGCCGGCAACGCTGGATGAGCTCTCTCGCCAATACAAGGTGAGCCGCGAACGCATCCGCCAGATTGAGGTCCGTGCATTCGAGAAGCTCCAGACCAAGATGCAGGAGCTTGCGCGCGAGAAGGGCATCCTGGAAGACGCCTGATCTCCGAAACAGACTCCGCGGTGCATTTCCAATATCGGTGCGACCACGCAAACCGCGCGTGGAGTGACTCCTCGCTTGCCATGGCGTCTCCGCCGGGATGAAGCAGGCAGTCACGCTGCAGCAATCACGCCGAAATGATTCGAAGCATTCTGATCGGGCAGATGCAGTACCGCGATGTCGGATCGTCGTGCACAAGACTTCCGGACTGAAATACGACGAGCGTGCCGGACAATTCCCGCATTCACGTTCGAATTCGCCGGAGCCTGTTGCGAGGCCGCCCTGTTTCGGCATCGGCGTCACGCAGCGCTCGCGCCTCAGAGATCGGCATGGAACTCCTCGACAAGCGACGCCAGAACGGCCCGCATCGCCCCGCTTTCATCGCCATTTCCTTCAAGCTCGGCCTGACGGACGCGACGCTGCCGGTCCGCGCCATTGCCCCCAGCGAGGATGTTGCGCGCGGCATCGACTTCGGCCCGGCACTCCAGCACGTCGGCATCTACTGCCACCATCTCGATCAGCTCTTCCAGCAGGTCCGCAAACGGCACCAACTCCCTGCGGCCGAAGTCCATCAGCCCCTCGCCCATGCCATAGCGTTGCGCCCTCCAGCGGTTCTCGCCAACAAGGAAATGATCATAGATGCGCCAGCGCTGATTCATCAGCTTGAGCCGCCACAGCATCCGCATCAGGCTTTGCGTCAAGGCCGCAATGGTCAACGCGTGTTCCAGCCTGGGACACATGTCGCAGATCCGCGATTCCAGCGTCGGAAACCGGTGCGACGGACGGAGATCCCACCAGATCTTGGTCGCATCCTCGATAGCGCCCGTCTTGATAATGGATTCCACCGCACGCTCGTAGCTCGAAAAACTCTCGAGCCGGGGCGGCAGGCCCGTGCGCGGCAGGTTGTCGAAGACCGTCAGGCGATAGCTGGACAGACCCGTGTCCTCGCCCTGCCAAAAGGGCGACGAGCATGACATGGCCAGAAGGTGCGGCAGGAAGTATCCTGCCTGGTTCATCAGGTCGATGCGCGCTTCGTCATCCTCGATGCCGACGTGAACATGGCAACCCGAAATGAGCATTCTTCGTGCAACGCCCGCCAGATCGCTCTCAAGCGCATTGTAGCGGTCCTTGTCCGTATGATGCTGATCCTTCCAGGACGCGGTCGGGTGGCACGAAACCGCGATCGGCGTCAGTCCGTAGCGGCCAGCAGTCTCCGCAACGGTCGTGCGCAGGCGTTTCAGGTCCTCTCGGGCCTCGCCGATGTTCTTGCAAACCTGTGTACCGACCTCGATCTGGCAGCGCAGGAACTCCGGTGCCACCTGTTTGCCAAGGAGTGAAGTGCACTCTTCCATGAGGGCATCCGGCGCCTCGGCCAGTTCAAACGAATCGCTGTCAATGAGGAGGAACTCCTCCTCGATCCCCAATGTGAAGCTCGGCTCAGTCACGGGTCTTGACCTCACGCATCTTGCAAGAATGGTTGAATCGAAATGCTTGCAGGTCCTCCATATCAGACCAATCCCGGCGTCGCTTCATTGGACGAAATGAAAACGCCGCCCTGCCTAAGGGCGGCGTATCAAATCCTGGCAAACGCAATCAAGCGTCGTCGGCGCCACGGCGCTTTATGGGCGACCAGAGGCGCTTGTTCGAAAGATACAGCAGCACGCTCAATATGATCAGGAAGAGCACGGCGACGAAACCGTCCTCCTTCCGTGAATTCAGCTTCGGCTCCGCTGTCCACATCAGGAACGCCGCCACGTCCTGCGACATCGCCCGCACGTCATTGGGTGAATTGTCATCGAACTCGACCAGCCCGTCCTCGAGCGGCGGCGCCATCGAAATCCAGCCACCCGAAAAAGCGGTGTTCTCGTAGAATACCGTCCCCGCCTCTTCCTTCTCCTTGCCGGTGTAGCCGTCGAGAAGCGAAGCGATGTATTCCGGCCCTCCCATGCCCCTGAAGAACTGGCTGATGCCCAAGCCGTACGGCCCGTGAAACCCCGCGCGCGCCTTCGCCATCAGGCTGAGATCAGGTGCGTTCTCGTCCCCGGATTCCGGGAAATGATCTTGGGGCTTGGCCGTGCGGAAATCGTCCAGCTCCTGGTCAAAGACCTCCCAGAAGGCTGCATAGGCGCGAACCTGCTCCTCGGGAAGATGCGGCCCTCCCTCATCGCCAAGCGTGCGGAGCGGAACGTACTGCAAGCCGTGGCATGCCGAGCAGACCTCGGTGTAGACCTTCAGTCCTCTCTGAAGCTGCATCTGGTCATAGGTGCCAAACGGGCCTTCGAACGAAAACTCGAAGTCCTCCACATGCCCATCCCCGCCCGCGCCAATGGCAGGGGCGGCCAGCCCGAAGGCGACAATCGCGGAAAGCGTGAACTTGCCGATCATGTGCGTCAGTCCTTTCATTCCGCAGCTACACTCTTGGTCGATGCGCTACCGTCGGGTGGATAGTGTTCGTCAAATTCCTTCTCGATCGTGTCCGGCCTGGGCAACGGCTTCTCGATCACGCCAAGCAAAGGCAGGATGATCAGGAAGTAGAAGAACCAGAACGCCGAGGCGATCAGGGCAAACGTGGCGTAGGGTTCTTCAGCCGGCTGTGCTCCAAGCCACATCAAAACGAAGAAGTCGATGACCAGCAGCCAGAACCACCATTTGAACATGGGGCGATAGCGACCCGAACGAACGCTGGAAGTGTCAAGCCATGGCGCCAGCGCCATGACCGCAATGGAACCGAACATGGCGAGCACTCCAAAGAACTTGGCGTCAATGATGCCGCCTGTCAGGAAACTCGCGAGCTGAACCACCCACACCTCGCCGGTGAAGGCGCGAAGGATTGCGTAGAACGGCAGGAAGTACCACTCAGGCACGATATGGGCTGGCGTGACCAACGGATTCGCTTCGATGTAATTGTCCGGATGTCCGAGATAGTTGGGCATGAATCCCAGAACCGCGAAGAACACCGCCAGAATGACGGCAAGGGCAAACAGGTCCTTGACGATGTAGTAGGGCCAGAAGGAGACCGTATCCTTCTTTGCCTCTTCACGGGATCCCCTGCGCACCTCCACTCCGGACGGGTTGCTGTTTCCGGTGGTGTGGAAGGCCCAGATATGCACTACGACGAGGCCGGCAATGATGAACGGCAGGAGGTAATGCAGCGAGAAGAACCGGTTGAGCGTCGCGTTCTCGACGGCGGGACCTCCGAGCAGCCAGGTCTGGATCGGTTCGCCAATGAAAGGGATCGCGCCAAAGAGGCCGGTGATCACCGTTGCGCCCCAGAAGCTCATCTGGCCCCAAGGCAGGACGTAGCCCATGAATGCGGTGCCCATCATCAGCACAAAGATCAGGATGCCTATGATCCAGGTGACCTCTCGAGGCTCCTTGTAGGATCCATAGTAGAGCCCCCGGAATATATGCGCATATACCGCGATGAAGAACAGTGCCGCGCCGTTCATGTGCGCATAGCGGATCATGTGCCCGGCATTCACGTTCCGCATGATGTGCTCGATCGAGGCAAAGGCCAAGTCAGCATGCGGCGTATAGTGCATCGCCAGGACAATGCCTGTCACGATCTGCAAGCCGAGGCAGAACGACAGCACAATGCCCCAGATCCACATCCAGTTCAGGTTCTTCGGCGTCGGAATCATCAGCGTGTCGTACACGAGGCTGAGGACAGGAAGCCGGCGATGCAGCCAAGACTCGGCCCGGGTGCTCGGTTCGTAGCTATCGTGGGGGATGCCAGCCATCTAACTGCTCCTTATCCGAGAACAAGAATTCCGTCGCCCTCGAACTGGGCGGGCGGAACAGAAAGGTTTTCCGGTGCCGGTCCCTTTCGGATACGACCGGCCGTATCGTAATGCGAACCGTGGCAGGGGCAGAACCAGCCACCAAACTCACCCGCGTCGCCGATGGGAACGCAGCCAAGATGCGTGCAAACGCCCAACTGGACCAGCCACTCGCCGTTTTCGTCCAAGGCACGGTTGGCATCGGTCGCCTCGGCGCCATCAATGACGTTCGCGTTTCTCGCCAGTGGATCCGGCAGGGCCGTGACGTCAACATCCCTGGCGGCGGCGATCTCCTCTGCCGTCCTGCGACGGATGAAGACCGGTCGGCCAAGCCATTTCACGGTAAGCTGTGTGCCCGGCTCGATTCCCGACACGTCAACCCGGATCGAGGACAGGGCCTGAACATTTGCCGAGGGATTCATTTGGTCGACAAGTGGCCAGATGGCGGCACCGGCAGCTACAACTCCCGCACTTCCCGTTGCGTAATATAGGAAATCCCGACGCGTGCCTTCGTGGCTTTCGTCTGCGTGCGACACAAGAGTCTCCTGTTCTCCGCGGGCGTTCAGCCCAAGTGGACCGACCGAAGCTCCTCCGGTCGATTTCGAAGGTTCTTAACGCCCGAATTCAGGGGCGTCCAGCGGACAAACGGGCGCACCTCGAAACAAGCTCGATCGGACCCGCAGGCAGCGCCACAGGCTCGCTGCACGCCTATCCATATTGCGTCCAGCAGGTAGGACGCGGAATTCTCCAACACCGGGCCCCGTGCTGCCATCCGCTTGTCCGATCCGACCATGGCCTTGAGCATCATGTCTCGCTTTCAGCGAATGCAATTCGCGCTGCGGACCAGTCCTCGCGCTCTTTGGAGCGACCCTTGCCTGACGCCCTCCTGGCGGCTTCCTGAACGCGCTTCACAGCGTCGCCCGAAAGCTCCCTGCCGTCATGTCCCGAAACCACCGCCTTGATCAGCGCGCCTTCCGGCTGCGGCGAGGAAAGGCGAACCACGGTGAATTGCTCGGTTCGACCCATGGTCGGCGCTTCGGTCAGAACTGTCCGGGTCTTGCCGATCTGGGCATCAAGATGCCGCGTTACCGCGCACGCCCCGGCATCCCGAAGGCGCGCAGCACGACCACGGACGGTCTGCCCATCAACCTGTGGCATGCGCGCGGCAGGCGTGCCTGGTCGCGAACTGTAGGGAAACACATGCAGCCACGTGAGATCACATTCGTCGACCAACTTGAGCGAGTTCTCGAACATCTCCTCCGTCTCAGTCGGAAATCCCGCAATGATGTCCGCGCCAAAGATCGTGTCTGGGCGAAGTGCCCGCACTTCCTGACAGAACCGGATAGCGTCGTCTCGGAGATGACGGCGCTTCATGCGCTTGAGGATCATGTCGTCTCCGGACTGCAGGCTCAGATGAAGATGTGGCATGAACCGGATTTCGGTCGCGATCGCCTCCAGGAGATCGGGGTCCGCCTCGATTGAATCAATCGAGGACAGGCGCAGTCGCGGCAATTCCGGCACGAGTTTCAGGATACGCCGGACAAGATTGCCCAGACGCGGCGCTCCGGGTAGATCGGCGCCCCAACTCGTCAGATCAACGCCGGTCAGCACAACCTCGTTGCAATCCCGGTCGCACAGCCGCTTGATCTGCTCAACCACGGCGCCCGCAGGCACCGAGCGCGAGTTTCCACGACCGTAGGGGATGATGCAGAACGTGCAGCGGTGGTCGCATCCGTTCTGGACCTGAACGTACGCCCTATGCCGCCCGAATCCGTCAATGAGGTGACTTGCCGTTTCGGAGACGCTCATGATGTCATCTACGACAACCCGTGGGCTACCACCGGACACGACACGCGCCCAGGTCGACTGCGACATCTTTTCCGCGTTGCCGATGACAAGATCCACACCGTCCATGTCTGCAAAGCGCTGAGGCTCGGTCTGCACAGCGCAGCCGGTCGCGATGACGCGGGCACCCGGGTTTTCGCGGGCAAGACGCCGAATCTCCTTTTGGCTCTTCCGAACAGCCTCCGAAGTCACGGCGCACGTGTTGACAATGACCGCGTCATGGAGCCCGGCAGCATCCGCCATCTCGCGCATCGCCTCGGATTCGAACGCATTCAACCGACAGCCAAGCGTGGAAATGACGGGTCCGCCACCCTGCATCAAATCCCCTCCAGCCGTAACTGGCCATCAAAGACGTGCGTCGTGGGCCCGGTCATCCAGACACCGTCCTTGCGCCAATCCACCCAGATCCGGCCCCCGTCCAGGTCTAACGTGACATTGCGGCCTGACAGCCCCCGGCGCACCGCTGCCACGGCAACGGCGCAGGACGAGGACCCCGAGGCCGGCGTAATGCCCGTTCCCCTTTCCCAGACCCGCATCCGAAGGTGATCCTTTCCAATGACGTTGGCGAACTGGACATTCGTTCTTTCCGGAAAGAGCGGATGATGTTCGACTTCGGGCCCGCGCGAGGCAAGGTTTATCGCCTCGGCATCCTCCACGAAGAAACTGCAATGCGGGTTTCCCATGGAGGTCGCGACCGGATCTCCGTCGAGCGGAAGATGCAAGGTGTCGGCGTCCTGCGCGAGAGGGATTTCCCGCCACCCTGTCAGCGGTGCGCCCATGTTGACCCGAGTCATGCCGTCGCCAGCATCCTCGCAGGCCAGCTTTCCCCGTTCCGTGCGCAGCGTCAGGGTTCCTTGGCCTGTCTCATCCATCAGGTGCCGCGCGATGCAGCGGGTTGCATTTCCACAAGCGGCGGACACCGACCCGTCTGGATTGAAGAACGTCAACCTTGCCGCCGCCTCTAGATCCGATTCGATTACGGCCAGCTGGTCAAAGCCGATTCCCCGACGCCGGTCGCCTACGACACGCGCGAGTTCGGGTGTGATCTCGGCCCCGCCCTGACGACGGTCGATCACAACGAAATCGTTGCCAAGTCCGTGCATCTTCATGAACGGAATGCCGATGATGTCGGTTGCATCCATGTCCGCGCATATACAGTGATGCCCAGCCATGCGAAAGTCGCGTTGCAGCCTGCGCTGATGGGCGGCGCCGCAAGTTTCGAGGAGAGACGGACCCGATTTGCGCTTGACTGGTCAGGACGGGCACATTACGTCGAGCCACCTAGTGGGCCGTTAGCTCAGTTGGTAGAGCAACTGACTTTTAATCAGTGGGTCGCAGGTTCGAATCCTGCACGGCTCACCACAAAAAACACTTTAACAACAATGGTTTATAAAACTCCTGCCTCTTGGAGGCTGACGCCGATTCAACCAATTGGCAAACTATTGGCAAACAATTCAGGACAACCTGCCGCCATCAACTGGCGGTCTCAGGCCCTCGACGAGGGGAACCATTCCGCGAATCCCTTCTGTCGCGAACCGACTAGGACACGCCGTATACGAATCGCTTGCAAACTCGTTGGGCCTCACCTGCATTTGCCAAGTAATGACAACACGCAAAACAATCCAAACCTGGCAAGCGGCATCGAACGCCATTTTTTGGATTCGTTCGAACAGGTATGAGTTCATACAGTTCATTGCCAAAAAATCGACCGTGCTGTGAAACACGGGGCCGCTTCTTTCATTGATTTCTCACTTGGCCTGACATCATTCATACGTCAACTCACCTGACGCCAGCGCTTGCTCGGCCGCCTCGAAGAAGACTTCCACTGGCGCCCCAGAGCCCTGCCCATCGGCTGTCGCTGCGAGTTCAAGTAGAACGGCATAGCCGACCTTGGCTCGGTCGTTTTCCAACTTGACCCGTTCAAAGTCTGGAAGGATTGAGTCTCGAAGCATGCCCTTGTCCAGCATTTTACCCGTCGAATCCATGCCGTCCGGAAGGCCGTTCGAAAAGCAAGACACGACCGTGCCTGCCAGTATATCGGCGAGTTGGACCGAAGGATGGGCACGAGAATTGACGAACTCAATTGGCCTCTCCAATTCCCATCCTAGATCCGTCTCCCCGTGCAAGAATTCAACTCGAGCAATCGCGGCATCACGACCTGCGCCATAGAGACTAGCCTCGATAGCGCGAAGAGGCTTGCTGTCATCGCACATAACGACAAGCGGTTTCCTGGTTTGCCCCCAGCGATTGAGGTGACTCCACAGACTCGCAGCCGAGAGATCCAGCGTCCAAGTGCCTTGGTGGCTCGCTTGCTTCTCGATGCTCGCAATTTCCTTCGCAATCGCAAACCTGTGGCCGGTCGCAAAGCGCTGGACCAATTCAAACGGATGCGATCGCCCGGAAATCGGTTCCCCCTCGAATTCAAATAGCAAGGGCGCATCTCGAATGTCCTTGCTCCGCATGAATGCTTGAAACTGGGCGAGCGCTTCACAAGCTGCAGAGCGCTCATCCATAAACCAAAGATAGCAGAACATCGCGATGAAGCGGTGAAAGTCCTTTCGATAGAACACCGTCGGATCATCCTGGTAAACCGGTTCAAAGATGTATTCGAAAACCCAGCCGCAGAGCGCCAATAACTTGTCATCTGCGCTGACCGAGAATCTTCCGTCCAGCCCCTCGACCAAATGGGCAACAAGCCGTCGACCATTGTTGCTTGCCATGAGTTGCGACGCCTTTAGTTCGGGCATCTGCACGGGATGAGCCTTGCGCGCCTCCGAGATCATTGTCTCAGCCTCATCATCGGAAATGTTGACCGAAGCGAAGGCAAAGTACCGCTGATCCCGTGCCAAAAGGTCAGGACCTGTATGACCCGCTTCATCACATGCTATGTGCATCAAGGCCTCGCCCATTGTTCCAAAAGACCGACTTCAGCCTCGAGCGCTCCGAAATTCTCAGTCAGGGACCGACTGTCTCAAGTCTCCAAAAATACGACGCCACTTAGCAATCGCGATATAGCTGAGTCCTCTGCTGATTGACCAGATCGCCAATTGCCCCCACTCCAGCAGCGTTTTGCCAGATTTGGATCGAGGTTGAGGCAAGATCGATGTAGAACCGTGGCCACGAGGGTGCGCTTTTTCGGGAAGCCTTTCATAGTCGACATCCAGCCCCTTATGCAGCACTTTCCGCCCGAGTCCCGGACGAGCATCCATACAATATTGAATTGTCTTTCGTTTTTCGATTCGGCTGTTGCCTGACAGCTTGGCTTTCGCCGCTCCGCAATCAAATAGTCACCGGATTGGCTCGATCCGCGGACCCGGGGAATCGCCGAATGTCCCGCCCCGATCGCGCGTTCCGCCAAGCGGTCGCTCTCGCGTCGCGCCGGACCCGACAATGCCAGCGGCCCGATCCGGACCTCACGATCACCGGGCATCCGCCAACGCCATGGATTCCGCGTGCGCGTGATTCGCCCGGAAGCGGACGAAGGTCCGGATCCCTGGTGTCCGGGCATCGCGACCGCCGCCGCAGCGCGCCGGTCCTGGTCCGCCGACGTCCCGTCTCCCACTCTCCCCGTCCGTTCAGCGCGGCACGAGCTCGCGCCATCCGCCGTCGGCCAGCGCCCGCGCCTTCGGGATCCAGCGCCGCACCTGAGAGCGCATCCAGCTGTCGGAGCCCCACTCGCCGGCCACGGCCTCCTCGCCCCAGACGTCCATGGCGATCCCGCGCGCCGACCTGCCGGCCCCGATCCCGCGCATCACGGTCAGCAGGCGGTCCGTCTCGATCTCCCTGCCCGCCTTGCCCGCCCGTTTCCCGGGCCCGTCCGGCCCGCCACGTTCCAGAAGTCGAGCATGCGAAGCATCGAGTGCGGCATCCTGAGCCCGAACGCGTGCCTGACCGAGATGCCGGCGTCGTCCGGGAACCGCGCGGCGTCCCGGAGCAGGACCTGCAGCGCGGCGCCGCAGCACTCGATCTTGACCACGAGGTCGCCGTCGGGCAGGCGGAGCCCCTCGACCGCGCCGTCGTCCCCGACAATGGCTGCCAGCGGCTCCGCGCCGGGATCGACGACGGCCTCGAGCATCCCGTCCTGGCGCCAGAAGGGCGAGGCCGGGCCGTCCGCGTCGAAGGGGTCCTCCCAGGCGAGAAGCTCGAAGCGTCCGGCCTCCAGGTCGGCCCTGCCCTGGACCCGGATCCGGAACGGTCCCGGCTCCAGCTCGTGCGCGGGGCCGGCGGCGCCATGCCGTGCCCATGCGTCCGCGTAGTCACCGACCTGCCTGAGCACCCTCCAGGCGAGAACGCCGTCCCCGGTCTCCATCGTCCACGCCTTCCCCGCCCGAAGGCGCACTCGTCACCCTGTCCCGGATCCCTGTTCCGTCCCCGCCGGAGCCGTCCCCGGCGGCATTCCCTAGTCCCGCGCCCCTGACGGAGAGCCCCGCATCACCTGGCGGAGGTTCCCGCCGCCACCGGCGGCTGCGTTGCCCGCCTTCGGCGAACTGGAAACGGGACCGGCCGACGGCACGGCCTTCGGCCTCGGCGGGGCCGGCCTCAGCCCGCCACCCGAACGCTCCCGGCGTTCACGGCTCCCGCCTGGCCCCGAACGCGCCGATGTAGGCCGAGGTGTCGAAGACGCCCCAGGCCTCTTCGTGCCCCGGCCCGTGGAAGCTGCCCGCGAGATGGTCGCCGCCGCCGGGCGTCCCGGCGGAGAAGCCCCCCGCGCCCAGCGGCATGTCGGCCCATCCCGGCGCGGCTATGACATGGCCGGGCACGTCGATCTCGACGCCCACCCGGGGCCGCGAGAGATCCGCGATGCGCACCGTCGCCGTCCCCGCGAGCCGCTCGAAGGCGCCGGTCTCCACCGCCTCGGCGACGCCTATCCAGGTCGCCCCGCCGGACCCCGCCGGGCTGGTGCCGGCGGCGTCGCCCGCCGCCCAGGCCGTCGCGAGCGCGAAGTCGCCGCCGAGCGGCTCGCCGTCGACCTGTCCCGACAGGGCGCCCGACGCAAGCGTCACGGCCGCGAAGCCGTGCTCGCCCCAGAACCCGTAGCTGGTCGCCTCCGGGGCGGCGGTCACCGTGACGCCGGGGACGCTCTCCGTGACCTCGAAGCCGCTCCGGGCCGTCGCGGTGCCGAACCCGCCCCGCATGCCGAGCGTCGCGCCGTCCCCGCCGGAACCGACCCCGTCGAAGGCTCCGGCCAGGTCCCGCACCGTCGTCTCCGTGCCGTCCGCCCACGTGCAGCGCGCGCCCGAGCAGTCCGCGGTCTCGTCGACCGTGTCCGCGATCGTCTCGTCCCCGGCGGTCAGCGACCAGCGCGCGCGCTCGCCGATGAAGAGCAGCGTGTCGGCCCGCCCGAGGATCGCGCCGGGCCCGCTCGCTTCGGGTCCGTCCATGGCGCCGCCGTCCATGGCGCCGCCGCCGCCGGAGCCGCCGCCGCCGCCGCAGGCGCCGAGGGCCAGGACGGCCGCCGCCAGCGCCGCCATTGATTGATTTCGTGATGTCGTCATGGAACCTTGCCTCCTGAGCCGGCCGGCGCGCCCGCAGGCGTCCCCGGCCGCATGTCCGTTCACGGCCGCGCGGCGGCGCCGCGCCCGCATTCCGCGTTCCGGCCCGTCAGAACCGCAGCCCGAAGTCGAGCCTGACCAGGTTCTCGGGACCGGACGCGCCGTCCTCCCGGCGCTCGCCCGCGAGCTCGACGTCGAGATCCATCCGCGACGTCTCGAACCGGGTGCCGAACGCGAGCCGACGGCCGTCGTCGCCGGTCAGGCCCGTCTCGGCGAACGGCGTCAGCAGCCCGTGCGGCGCCACGCGGAGGCCGTAGCTGACGCTCGCGTCCATCGCCGCCGCCTCCCTGGTCGACAGCCCGGCCGGCTGCGGCAGCTCCCCGTCCCGCCACAGCGCCTCCGCGCCGCCGGTGTCCGCGCCCCAGCGCGGGTTCAGCGCCAGCGAAAGGCCGCGCCCGTGCGCCCCGGGGCCCATGCGCACGGTGACGCTCACGCCCCTCTCCTCCGCGCCCTCCTCGGTGTGCGCCGCAAGCCAGCGCCCGCGCGCCTCGACCGACAGCCGCGGCGCCGTGTAGCGCAGCCCGCCCGCGATCTCGACGCCGGACCCGGAGAGCCCGTCGCCGCCGTCGCGCCGCACCGCCGCCTCCACGAAGGGCGTCAGCGAGGCGTCCTCGCCGAGCGTGATCCGCCGCGAGGCCTCCACGCCCGCGCGCAGCCGCCAGCTGTCCGCCCTCAGCCCGTCCACGAGGTCCGGCCCGTCGTCCGTCTCCATGCGCGAGACGCTCGCGTCGCCGCGCATCGCGAGGTCGAACCCGGCGACGGAGGGCAGCGGGCGGCGCACGCCCAGCGCGCCCATCAACATCGAGAGGTCGCCCGTCTCGCGCTCGCCGCCGTCCGGCCAGTGCCGCGCCTCGCCGCGCCCGGCGCCCAGCACGCCGCGCAGCTCCAGGCCGTCCGGCGCGGTCCAGCGCCCGTAGGGATGGAGCGCGGTCAGCGTGGTCTCCAGCCGGCCGCGCACGGACTCGCCGCCGTCCCGGTTGCTGTACTCCGCCTCGCCCTCGCCGTGGCTCAGCGCGATGCCCGCCACCCACGGCCCGGCCCGCGCGTCGACGCCGAGCCAGCCAGTGCGCAGCTCGCCCTCGTGGCGCATCCCCGGCCCGGGACGGCCCGCGAAGCTGCCGAGGTCGCCCCGGCCCCACACCGCCCAGAGCGCCGTCTCCGCCGCGCCCGTCCCCGCGTCCGCGCCCAGCGTCCGCGAGAACGCGCTCGATCGCAGCAGCTCCGACTCGGCGATCTCCTGCACGGACGGCCCGCAGCCCTCGCCGTCCGCGAGGAACGCGTCGCGGCCCGCGGCGTCCCCGGCGAAGGCGTCCGGCGCGCAGCCCGGCTCCCCGTCGCCGCCGAACCGCACGTCCCCTCCGAAGCGCACGTTCTTGCCGGCCAGCGTCATTCCGTTCGCCGGCACCGAGTCCGCGAACCGCGCGCCGATGTTGTCCAGCGCGCTGGTGACCGAGCGCCGCGCCACCGCCGCCAGCGTGTTCCGCACGGACGCGCTCACCCGCGCCGTGCGCGCGTCCGCGACCACCGTGACGGTGGCCGCGCTGGCCGCCGTCTCCGCGTTGCCGGCGTCGTCGGCGAAGGACGCCCGCACCTTGAGCCTCCGGCCGAGGTCGGCGCCCGCGACCAGGTAGGTCGTGCCGGTGGCGCCCGCGATGTCGGTCTCCGCGCCGCCGCTCCCGACCCGGATCCACTGCCAGGAATAGCTGACGCGCGTCAGCCCGTCCGCGTCGGCGATCGTCCCCGCGCCCGCCGTCAGCGTCTCGCCCACTTGCGCCGTTCCCGAGATCGCCGGCGCGCCGGTGGCCGGGGCGTTGGCCGGAGGCAGTCCTCCGCCTCCGCCTCCGCCGCCTCCGCCGCCTCCGGGCGTCGTGGTCGTTTCGCCGCCGGTGCCGGTGCCGGTGCCGGTTGCCGTCCCTTCGCCGTCGGTCACCGTCACCGCCACGCCCGCGATGGCGACGCTGTTGTATCTGGTGTCGCTGCTCGTCGCCGTGTGGGTCAGGGTGATGCGGTCGTCCACCTTGTCGTCATCCGCGGCGACGGAGACCGTCACCGCCTGCGGCCTGTCCCAGCTCTCCGGCGTGAACGTCAGCGAGGCCGGCCGGACCGTCACCCCCGCAGGGGCGCCCACCGCGACCGTGACGTCCGCCGTGGGCCGCGCGTTCAGCTTCAGCGTGTAGGTCGCCGAACCGCCCTCGGCCACGCTCAGGGCGGCGTGGCTCGGCGTCGCGCCCGGACCGTCGTCGTCCTCGATCGTCAGCGTCGTCCCGAGGCCGAACTCGATGACGTCGCCGCCGGGGTTGACCACCTCGAGGCTGATCGCCACGGTCTCGTCCGCCTCCATCGCCGCGTCGTCGGTCAGCGTCAGGCGCAGCGGGAGCGTGAACACGGCCCGCTCGGGCAGGGCTCCGTCGACGCGGGTGAAGTCGAGGCCCTCTCCCGACGGGACGGCGCGCAGGATGTAGGACCGGCCGCCCAGCGCCTCGCCGAGGTCGACGGCGACCTCGATGTCCACCGTGCCGTCGCCCTCGCTCACCGTCGACGGGGAGATCCGGATCAGCCGCTGCACCGTCGCGTCGTCGTCGTTCACCGTCACCGCGAGGGTCCTGTCCGGCACCGAAGCGTACTCGTCGGCGCTCTCGCGGTCCTCGATGCGGTGGGTGAGCGTGGCCGTGTCGCCGGCCGTGTCGCCGTCGTGGGCCGCGCGGACCGTCACCGTCCGCGCCGTGTCCCAGTCGTCCGCGGTGAAGACCAGGCGCGGTTCATCCACAGTCACGTCCCGGTTGTCGCTGGTCACCGCGACCACCACCGGCTGGCTCGGCCCTGCCTGGAGCTCGACCGTGTAGGTCGCCGTCGCCCCCTCGCCGAGGGTCAGGGCCGTCCGCGACACCCTCAGCCCCGGCACGTCGTCGTCCTCCACCGGCACGTCCAGCGTGGCTTCCAGCGGGTCGTACTCGTCCGCGCTCGCGGCGTCGTCCGTCGCGTGCGTCAGCACCGCCGTCTCGTCGAGCGAGTCGCCGTCGTCCGCCGCGCTCACCGTCACCGTGCGGGCCGTGTTCCAGTTCGACGTCGTGAACGTGAGCCGGGCCGGCTGCACCGTCACGTCGCCGTTGTCGCTCGTGATGTCGATCGCCACGCCGGAGGTCGGCTGCGCGGCCAGCGCCACCGTGTAGGTCGCCGTGCCGTTCTCCAGCACCGGGGACGCCGACAGGGCGCCCAGCGCGATCCCCGCGGTCTCGTCGTCGCTCACCGTCACCGCGACCGCCGGGACATCGATGCCGCCATAGTCCGTGTCGTCGCTGGTCGCCGTGTGGGTCAGCCTTGCCGCGTCGTCGTCCGCGTCGTCGTCCTGGGCCGCGCGCACCGTTACCTGCTGCGTCCGGCTCCAGTTGTCCGTCGTGAAGGTGAGCCGCGCCGGCTCCGCGGTCACGTCCACATTGTTGCTGGCGATATTGACGACCACATCGCCCGAGGGCGCCGTGTTGAGACGCAGCGTGTAGGTCGCGCTGCCGCCTTCCGGCACCGCCGCCCGCGACAGCGTGCCCACCCGCACGCCGGGTACGTTGATGTCGGCGACGGCGACGTTGAGCACCGCGTCCGCCACATCGTCGTATTCGTCGGCGCTGGAGGCGTCCACGACATTATGGGTCAGGACGGCCGTGTCGTCGGCCGAGTCGGGGTCTAAGGCCGCGCGCACCGTCACCGTGCGCTCGCCCCAGTTCGACGGCGTGAAGGTGAGCGTGGCGGGTGCCGTCACGTCCGCATTGTCGCTGGCGATGGCGATGCGCACGTTCGACGTCGGCTGCGTGTCGAGCGCAATGGTGTAGGTCGCCGTCTCGCCCTCGGTCACCGGCAGGGATTCCGACGGCATCAGGGAAAGCGTTATTCCCGCCGTGTCGTCGTCCGTCACCGTCACGTTCACTGACGCGATGCCGGTCACGGCGTCGTAGTCGCCGTCCTGGGTCTGCCCCCGGTTGATCGCGTGGCGCACCGTCAGCGCCTCGTTCGCCGCGTCGTCGTCCTGCGCGGCCGTCATGGTCACGGTCTGCGGCTGGTTCCAGGTCGTCGGGGTGAAGGTCAGCGAGGCCGGCTGGACGGTCGCCGCCCCGGTGTCGCCGCTCGTCGGGGTAACGACCACGTCGCCGGTCGGCTGCGTATTGAGCACCACCGTATAGGTCATGCCGGAGTCACCCTCGCTCAGCGCCAGCGGGTCGGCGGCGGTGACGCGCACCCCCGGAACATCGACGTCGCGGATGGTCAGGATCGCCGCCGCCGGGCCGGTGACGCCCTGGCCGTTGGCCGCGGTGGCAGAGACCGCCACCCGCTCGTCGAGACTGTCATCGTCCTCGTTCACGGTGAGCGCGAGCGACCTGTTGGCGTTGCCCGCCACGTCGCTGGAGGTCTCTCCCGCAGGGATCGTCAGGGCCGTGCCGCCGAGCGAGAAGTCGCCCGTCTCCGCCGGGTTCGCGCCGGTTGCCGGGGCCGCCGACACCGTTAGGGTCGTCTCCTCGCTTGACGGCCGGTTCAGGGTTGCGGTCACCGTCACCGTCGCCGTCGCGCCGTCGGCGGCGGGCTCGTCCACCGGGTTCGGACTCAGCGCCAGCGTCGCCACCGGCGTCGCGTCGTCGTCGGTGATCGTGAGGTCCACCGGGTCCGGCGTCAGCACCGCGTCGCCCATCCCGGAGGTTGTCGTCACCGCCACTGCCACCGTGCGGTCCGGCCCGTCGATATTGTCGTTGGCCGCCGTCAGGGTGAAGGTCGTGCCCGTCCCGCCGGCGGCGATGGCCCGGCTCGCCGGCTGGATCGTGTATTCCCCGCCCGGCGGCGGCGTCACGGCCAAGGTTGTCGCCGCCGTCGTCGTGCGCCCGCCCAGGGTCACTCTCAGGGTCGATGTCCGGCCTTCGGCGATGGAGGTTGGCTCAAGGGAGAGCGTGGTCGTGGTCGGCGGCACCACTGTCGCCGTTGTCGCCGTGATCGTGCCCCAGCCGCCGCAGCCTCCTGCAGTATTGAAGACACTGGAGTAGGTGTTGCAGCTCCTCACCTGGATGTCGTAGCTCGTGCCGGCAGTCAGGCCCGTGAACGTTCGTGTTCTGGCATTTTCATTGAAGATATCCGTGTGGACCTGAAGACTCCCGTAGCTGGTCTGCGAACTCTCTTTGATCTGGGACTGGAATGCGGAGATATTGGTTCGCAAGCCCCAGGAGATGCTGATCGAGGTGCCCGTCGTCGCATCGACGGTTATTGGCGGGGGCGTGTTCTGCGCCTGCGCCGGGATAGCGAATGCCAGCATCGCGAACGCGGCGAGGAGGAAAGCCCCCGCCGCGCGGCGGGCAAGGGCGGCTACGGAGCGGGAGCGGCCCTTCCGAAGCCCGGTGCGGTCCCGGCCCACGGCGTCACCGCGGCCGGACGGAGGACACAGGGACGGCTCTGCGCTCTGCGCTCTGCGCTCTGCGCTCTGCGCTCTGCGCTCTGCGCTCTGCGCTCTGCGCTCTGCGCTCTGCGCTCTGCGCTCTGCGCTCTGCGCTCTGCGCTTATTGTAACGCCTTCGTCGCGCGAAGTCACGCACGCAGCGCGCGCGCCCGGACACGATGCCGGGCCTGGAACGCCTCCGGTTCGCGGCGGATTGCCGAGGAATTCTCCGAGCATTGGGAACCTAACGCAGTTGCAACTCCGGCGACGGACACGTCTGCCGCCGGCATTTCGTCCCACGAATTCGTAAACGTCCTTCGGGCCGACATGCGTAAATTGTTCGTAGAAAATGCAGGAGAATAATGTCGATTTGGTTAATTTTGACGGATTTTCCCTCCCGCCGCGTTGCGGTTGGCGCGGCGCACCGCGATTCCGGCAGCCGGGCGGGCCTGGGAAGGATGCCGATTCGGGCACGTGCCGGCACCGGCATCGGACGTGTGAGCGTACGCACGGATTCATGCCCAAAGGCACGGATGAAGGGATTCCGCTTGCCGGGGCGACAGCCAGGCCGTGAGCGGTTCCGCTGAAAGTGCCGTCATCGACGCCTTCCCACGCGCCTCCGGCGCCCCGGAATCGCAACGGCCCGATTCAACGGACCCTCCCTCTCCCGCCCGAAACCGGGAACCGCCGGTTGGCAATCGCAACACGCACGGGAGAGAGACCATGCCCAGACGACGACTGACCCAGAACCTGATCGACGCGCTCGAGCCCGGCGGCTCCGTCCGCGACTTCCGCGACAGGGACCTCCGCGGCTTCGGCGTCCGGATCATGCCCTCCGGCCGCAAGACGTATTTCGTGCACGCCCAGAGCGGCGGGCGGCGCAGGTGGACGAGAATCGGAGACGCACGGACAATGCCGCTGGCAAGGGCCCGGACGCTGGCCCGCGCCCGGCTGGCGGCGCTCCGCAACCGCGACCCGTCGCGCGCGCCGGACGCCTCGGCCGAGACCCCCTTCGAGGCCGTGGCGGAAGCCGCGTTCCGCCGCCACGCCCGGCTCTGGAAGCCCGGCACCATGGCGGTCAACAAGGACTACCTGAAGAACCAGATCCTTCCGCGGTTCAAGGGACAACCGGTCGGCGCGATCACCGCCGAGGACGTCCGGCAATGGTTCGCCTCGCTCAGGTCGATTCCCGCCGCCGCAGACCGGTCGATGCCGGTCCTGTCGGTGATCATGCGCGAGGCGGAGACGCTCGGCTGCCGCCCGGCGGACAGCAATCCGTGCCGGAACATCCGCCGGTACCGACGGCGCGGCCGGGACCGGTTCCTCTCCCGGGAGGAGGTCCGCCGGCTTGGCAGGGCGCTCGCAAGGCATGAGGGCCGCGTCCTGGCCGCCGCAGTGCGGCTGCTGCTGCTGACCGGCTGCCGCAAGGGCGAGATCATGACCCTGCGGTGGCGGGACTGCCGCGACGGCCGTCTCTTCCTGAGGGACAGCAAGACGGGGCCTCGGACCGTCTGGCTGTCCTCAGCAGCCCGCAAGGTCCTGGACGGCCTTCCAAGACGCCGCGTGTGCGTCTTTCCGGGCCGGAGGAGGAGGAGATGCGCGTCGCTGCAGGGCCTGGACCAGTTCTGGCGCAAGCTGCGCGACGAGGCGGACCTGCGGGACGTCCGCCTGCACGATCTGCGCCACTCCTACGCGACCCTGGCACTCCAGGCCGGCGAGACGGTCCCGACCATCGGCCGCCTTCTCGGACACCGCGATCCGCACACGACCCTGAAGTACATCCACCTTGCGGACGAGACGGTGCGCCAGGCCGTCGACGACGTGGCGCCGGTCCTGGCCGGGGAGGGACGGCCATGACCCGGCGGATGCGCCTCAGCGACGCCGGGATCCTGCGCCTCAGGCCCGGCGGGAAGGAGTACACGGTCTGGGACACGGCCGCTCCCGGCCTCGGCGTCCGTGTCCGGCCCGCCGGTTCCCGGGCATACGTCGTCCGTCAGAGGGGGCCCGGCGCCACCCGGCGGGTCACATTGGGCTCCGCAATGCTGAAGAGCGTCCGCGAGGCCCGCAGGGAATGCCTCCGGATCCAGCTGGAAGGGAACGCCGCCGGAGCCGAAACCGGTCCGCCGCCCGAGGCGCCAGCGCCCCTGTTCGGAGACTACGTCGCCGACCCGTGGATGGCCGGCATGCGCGGCCGCTGGAAGCCGACGACGCTCAAGTCCGTGAAGTCGCTGCTCCGGAGCCGGCTCCTGCCCGCGTTCGGGGACCTGCCGCTCGACCGGATCGCCCCCGCCGACGTGGACGCCTGGTTCGACCGCTTCAGCGCCACGTCGCCGGGCAACGCCAACAAGGGACTGGCGCTTCTCCGCCAGATCATGAACCACGCGGTCGACGACGGCCATGTCGACGTGAACCCTGCCCGGCTGACGAGAATGAACCCGAGGCCCAGGCTCACGAGGTTCCTGTCGGCCGGGGAGATCGTCCGCCTTCACGAGGCGCTCGACGCGTGCGTGGCCGAGCGGCCCGACCGCGAGATGCAGGCCGAGATAATCCGTCTCCTGATCCATACCGGCTGCCGCAAGAGCGAGATCAAGGACCTGCGGTGGTCCGAGGTGTGCGGCGACGCGCTCCGTCTCGCCGACGGCAAGACCGGACCGCGGACGGTGTTCCTGAGCGCGGACGCCCGCGCCGTCATCGACCGGCAGAGGACGGGACGGGAAGGCGCCTACGTGTTCCCCTCTCCCGTCCTTCCGGGCAGGCCCTTGGGCGATGCGCTCTCGCTCTGGCCCAGGGTCCGCGCGCGGGCCGGCCTTGCCGGCGTCCGGCTGCACGATCTCCGGCACACCTATGCCTCCCACGCCGTCATGCAGGGAATCCCGCTGCCTGTCGTGGCGCGGCTCCTTGGTCACAGCGAGGCGAGGATGACCTTGAGATACGCCCATGTAGGGGACCGCGAGATCGTCGCGGCGGCGGAGAGGATCGGCCAGGCGATCTCGCGGGCCCTGGACGGTCCCGACTGACCGGCAGGGTCCCTCGGCGCTCGCGACAGGGAGGCGGACGGGAGCGCCGCCCGGGGCCGGCGTTTCCGGCCACGCCAATTCGGCCGCATTCCTTCCGGGAGAACTGAATGCGCGGCACGACGTGGACGGCGATATTCCGCACGCGGATACGGGTCTGACTTGAACGCCGCTGAAAATGAAAGTCTCGAAAGGGAATCGTCGTCCTTGCCAGCCCCCCTTCGCCATTCCGCGCATCGACGTCAATTTCTCGATGTCCGTCAACCGCGTCAGCTCTGAATCTGAGCCCAGCCAGCGAACGGGCAGGAGCCTCCTCCGCACCGGCCCGGCATGGCATTGCCAGCCCGGAGTGAGCGGTGAATCCCATCATGACGGGACTGCACCCGTGGTCCGTCGCGCGTCGTGCAGTGCCGACCTTTGGGGATCGCATCCGGGAATTTCGAAGGGTTGCGGACCTCATGGCCCGCGAGTCGCGGAAGCCCGGCCATGGGCGATCGGTTTGCCGTTGCACCCTGCCGACACTGGACCCGCCCTCGGGTTGCGTGCAAGTTCCTGGCAAGACTGCACATGCCGCGGAAACCGGTCGCATGCCTGCCTGCGGGTGAATTGCCTGGCCGGGCACGCGGCTTTCCGTGTCCTGGCAGCGAGGGTTGGAAATGCACCGTTACGATCTTGGCACCCATTCGCGGAAGGTGACCACCGCCAGTCCCGAGGCCCAGGCCTGGTTCGACAGGGGCCTGGCCTGGTGCTTCGGATACAACCACGACGAGTCGGTCGCGTGCTTCAGGAAGGCCATCGAGGCGGATCCGGATTGCGCCATGGCCTTCTGGGGCGTCGCGTACTCCTCCGGCTGCAACTACAACAAGCCCTGGGAGGCGTTCGACGACGAGGACGCGAAGCGGTCGCTTGGGCGGGCCTTCGAGCATGCAAGGCTCGCGCTGGACAGGATCGGGCACGCCAGCGAGACCGAGGCCGCCCTGGTACGGGCGCTGCAATGCCGCTGCCAGTCGCCAGATGTTCCCGCGAACGAGGTGTTCTGCAAGTGGAACGACGAGTACACGGATGCCATGCGCGAGGTGCATCTCGAGTTTCCGGAAGACCTGGACGTGGCGACGCTGTTCGCCGAGGCCATCATGAACAGGACGCCATGGGCTCTCTGGGACCTTGAAACCGGAGACGTCGCGGAGGGCGCGCTGACCGCCGAGGCGGTCGAGGTGCTCGAGGGCGCGTTGCGGCGGGACGGCGCGTACGAGCATCCCGGGCTGCTCCACATGTACATCCACCTGATGGAGATGTCGCCGCACCCGGAGCGTGCATTGAAGGCCGCCGACGCTCTGCGGACCCTGGTGCCCGACGCCGGGCACCTCTGCCACATGCCGACCCACATCGACGTGCTCTGCGGCCACTACGAGCGCGTGGTCTCGTCGAACCACGCGGCGGTCCTGGCCGACCGGAAGTTCCTCGACCATCGCGGGCCGCTGAACTTCTACTCGCTCTACCGGTGCCACAACCACCACTTCAAGATCTACGGCGCGATGTGGCTCGGCCGGTACCGGACCGCGATCGAGACCGCGGAGGAGATGATCTCGACGCTTCCCGAGGAACTGCTGCGTCAGGAGTCGCCGCCGATGGCGGACTGGCTGGAGGGATTCCTGTCGATGAAGCAGCACGTCTACGTCCGGTTCGGGAAATGGCGGGAGATCGTCGACCAGGACCTGCCCGAGGACCGGGACCTGTTCTGCATGACGACCGCGACCATGCTCTACGCGAAGGCCGTGGCCTGCGCGGCGACGGAGCGCGTGTCCGAGGCTGAAAGGCACGCGGAGATGTTCGAGGAGGCCGCCGAAAGCGTTCCGGAGAGCAGGACGATCTTCAACAACACGTGCCGTGACATACTGAAGATCGCGCACGAGATGATGAAGGGCGAGATCGAGTACCGGAAGCGGAACCACGACGCGGCGTTCGCCCACCTCGAACGCTCGGTGGCCCTCGACGACTCGCTGCCCTACGACGAGCCCTGGGGATGGATGCAGCCGACGCGCCATGCGCTCGGCGCGCTCCTTCTGGAACAGGGACATGTGGACAGGGCGGCATCCGTCTACCGCGCGGATCTTGGTCTCGATTCAACGCTTCCGCGGGCCCTTCACCACCCGGACAACGTCTGGAGCCTTCGGGGATACCATGAGTGCCTGATCCGTCTTGGCCAGGACGGAGAGGCAAGCCTCGTCAAACAGCGTCTCGACCTTGCGCAGGCGCGGGCGGACGTTGCGATCGAGTCCTCCTGCTTCTGCAGGCAGGGCAGCGCCTGAGCCGGCGCAGGCGACCGGCCACGATCATCAGGCCCTTCAGGCGCCGAATCGACCTGGTTCCCTTCACGACCCGGACGGATTTGCCGATCGATGCGCACAACGGATTTCAGCCCCCTGAACGGGAAAGGAACTATGCGCCGCTAAAGCTGAAGAGTGTCATTGCATGGAGCATCCGAGGGTGCCCCTGGCCCCCGTGCGTCCCCTCATGTCGATTGCCAGAAACTCCCTTGTCAACAGGACTAGAGCCAGCCTTCCAAAAGGGTGGACGGATGCGCCCCGTAGAACGCAACATGTTGACAATTCGGGCGGAATTGTCGTTGATCTACGCATGCCCTCGAACTCAACACCTCAGGCCGGAAAGCGCCACCTCGGCGAATCGTCATCGGCCGCCATGAGTACATCACGGCCGACCAGGCCCGCCGTCGCGTCCGGGAGGTCCTCGGTAGCGTCGCCCTGGGCGATCAAACAGCAGACCGCCAACTCTCGTCGGCCATGCCTCGACCTCAGAAAGAGCCGGGCAAAGAAACTATGTCCGTCAGCACTATCACGGAGAAAATGGCCACGAAGACGTGAGGAAGCAGCCAAGCGTATTCCCGAAACAAGCACTCCAGATTTTGAAACTCCCGGAAAAGCCAGGAATTCGTCTTGCCCTGTGCCTTGCCTGCAAACAGTTCGGGCTCCTCGATCTTCACGCGAAGATAGTCCGACCTAGCATGATTGAACGCGCATTCCTCCAGCGCAAGAAAATACTCTTCGTGGAGGTCGCGGATGATCTCCCTTTCGGCCTTTTCCGTCTCGTCCAGCAGCAACAGCTTGCTGTACACCCTTGCGACCTTTCGCGCGCTCCGATGCAGCTGCTCACCCTTGTGGACGAAATTCCCGGACGCCTCCTGGAACGTGATGATGATGATGAACACAGAGTTCAGGATCGTGAGCGCCAGCAGGATCTGCTTGTTTGGTTCGTCCAGGTCAATGATGTTCGGAACCAGAGACAGCAGTATCACGAACAGGGAAAGAAAGGAGATGGCGAGATAGGACAGCGTCTGCCTCCTTTCCAGTCTTTCGCTTGCCTGGAACCTGGTCTTCTTCGTTATCTGGGTGCGGCGCCTCAAGTCCTCGAAGGCGCTGACATCCTCGCTGCGGCTGTTCGAATCCTGTGACATGTTTCCTGTCCAATGTGCGTGCATGGCTTTCATGCGAGAAACAACGAACCTGCGACCTGTGCGGGCCCGGACAGGTTTCAGGCCATCGCGCGCCCGGACCTTGCCGCATTCCCGCATCGGACGCTCGCCGCGGCCGTCATTGCATCGAATCCGGCCCGCTTCAACCCCACGGCCCTGGCTGCCCACCCCTGTCGCTCCCCTAGGCGAACGAATCCCTGGAACACCCGGAACGCAACACCAATGCCGTCCCTTCTGGGTCCATGCCCCGTCCCTGCCGCACGGCGGCTTCCCCACACCACGCGCAAAAGCGGCGGCGCGGATCGATGCGCACCGAGGCACAATTCCGAACGCGCCGACTTCGCCTTCGCCAACCAAATGGGAAAACAGCTTGGCCGTCAGGCTGAACGGTTTGGAAAATCTCGTCTGCAATGGTTCGCCGTCGAGGAAACTGCGACCACTGACGGCGTGCCCGTTCGTGATGATGAACCAAGCTCCATCAATCTTGAAGAAGAAGGCGCTGGCCGATGACTGAATCTCTCCAGATGCATCGCGCACCAGCAACTGAAACGGGCATCGCGAATATGTGCTTCTGATTCCGCAATTTGGCATCACTCATTCATCAGCACTCGTCTGCCCAGGAAGACCTGGTTCGCGTTGTTTCACGGCGCTTCGGATCCTTCGCCCGCGCTCGCGAGATGCTTCCGGACCAGGTACCCGGCGAACGACGCACAGGCGCCGAACATGAACACGCTCTCGTCCACGCCGACAGCGGCTTCGTCGCTGTCGATCAATGCGTGCCGGAGACCTTGTTCATCGCTGGTGTAGCCGTACAGGCTCTCGAACGACTTCCGGAGTGCGTCGTGGGTCAGCAGACCGCTTTTTTGAAGGGACTTGAGAGCGGGAGTCAGCGTCTTGTTGGCCTCAGGGTCGATCTTCCGGGCCACGGACTCGACCGCGTGAATGCTCTCCGTGACCGCTTGCCGATGGCGTCCGCCATCAATGTGGCCTGCAGCATCACGAAGGTGTCTTTTTGCGCCCGCGAATTCTCCGCGATTCAATGTCTCCAAGGCATCCGCTATTGCCTCCGCGTGTTCCTCGCTCTCGCACGGATGGAACCAGCATGCTCCGCGACGGTCGACGACGAGCCGATACGCGGCATCGTGCCTCTTCAGCAATCTCTCGATCAGGTTTGCCAGTTCGTGATGGATGTCTTTTCCCTGAATTTCCAGGACATGCCGCAGCAGGATTTCAAGAAAGCTCAGGACGTGATGAAACGAGCCCGATGTCACGATGCAATTGACTTCCAGCAGGACGGAAGTGACGGATGTGTTTACGGAGAATTCGGTGATTTCCCGGAATTCTCCCAGAGTGCGTCGGACCAAGTCAATCCCGGTGGTTGTGAGTGTGTCCTTTGGAATCGTGAGCGGACTGGATTGCACCAACGTCCAGACATGGCGATGCAGTGAATTGCAAAGCTCGCGCCGGAAGTCCTCGGAAAGCTGTCCCGTCTTCATCGCCTCGGGTAAAGGTGCGTAGCCATGGCGTTGGGAAAACGTGGGATGGGTCGGGAAGACATCGCGATCACTGTCCATGAATGTACCCCACGTCTGCGGTCTCGCACGTTGAAGCGGCAACCCTCAGCGCATCGCAGCGTGCCGTCTTGCCGAACTTGATCCGCGCTGCCGCCTCCCCGACGCTCAAGCCTTGGTCAGGAAGTGCCTCGGCCTCGCCAGGCCTGACACCGTTCGTTACAGGCTTGCGCCCGCCCTCGCGACCTTGGGCCGCCACAGCAGCCAGACCTGCCCGGGCGCCTGCTCGGATCGAGTCCCGCTCGAACTGGTTGAGGATGACGAACGGGTGGAACACCGACGTCCCGCCGGGCGTGATCGGTTCGATTCTGTCGATCAGCGTCTTGCAGCCGACAACCGCTGCTTCCTCGCCGCGGAAATCTTCGACGAGACGGGGCGTGCCACGGTCCGGGCAGTCGAGCCGCCAGGCGACAGGCGCGTCGTCCGGCCAACACCTCACCTGCACTGCGTCCAACCCTAGCCAGTGCGCCCTCGCGCCGGAGGCCGCACCCTCAAAGGTGCGCGCGCAAGCCGCCGCCCGAAGAGCATCGAACTGCAGCGTGAGATCCTGCCCCGCTGACGGAACGCGGGCATGTCCGATCCTGGACATGGCGGCCTCTCTTCCGTTTTGCCGTCCACCATTCAAGTTTTCCGGAAACCCGGTGTCAATGACGATTCCGGACAGTCCGGCGCAGGTCCGGGCAAGGGTTGCTTGAAGGACAGCGGTGGTGCGGCCACCAGCCCCGGCCCTCATGACAAGCCGCGCCTCGGATACACGATCGTGGCTTCGGACTTTCCGTCGGTGGGCCTGAAGCCAGACGGGCGCCCTCTCTTTCTTACGTGAGAATAGACCTGACGTTCGCCGAGCTACGGCAGCCCCTGTTCATTGAGGTGAAGCCCGGCAGAATTCCGGTATACTTGCCCGGACAGCCACCCTGAGGAAAGGCCCGCCGATGCCCGACATTCTCCAGTTGCCGATACACATCCAGATCGCCCTGGCGGGCGGATACATGGGCTACGTCACCGCCTATGCCGGCCTGCGCTCCGGTCACACGACGCAGGATATGGTGCTGCTGACGCTGGTCTTCAGCGCGCTCCCCGCACTTGCCTGGCCGTTCCTCTCGGATCAGTCCGGTGATCGTGAATTGCTTCAGGCTGCCGCCGGGTTCGCAGCCCTCGCAACGCCCGTGCTCGCTGGCGTGCTCTGGCGCCGATCCGGCCGGTCGGCGTGGTATGGCCTTCTGAACCGGCTCGGTGTTCACGTCGATGACGGCCTATCCAGCGGATGGGAATCATTGATCCAGCATCCTGGAATGAACATCACGCAGCTGATGGTGCGCACGACCGACGGCACGGAACTGTTCTGCCAGGACGTACCGAGACATGCCAGTGCGCAAGCCGCCTTCTCCGCACTCGACAAGTTCAGCCCTCTGTTCGGCACGGACGGTTCCGTCGTAATGCTCGTGGACACCGAGGAAACCGCTGAGGGCGACGAGACGGAACGAACCCTTCCGATCGATGACGCATGGGGCGTCCGCCTGACCTACATTCCCCCGGACAGCATCGAGCGAGTCGAGATGCGCGTGCGCGACGTAAAGTAAGTCACTTCTTTGGCGGAGGCGGCGTGGGAGCGGTCGACGGCTTTCCGGGCGTGGCCGGCTTGCTCGGCGACGAGCTCCTGTCGACTGACGTCGAGCCACCGATGGTTCCACCCGAAGACTGTTTGTCGGACATTGCCCTTCCTTTCGTGTGCTGACCGATCGTTCATCCGACCGCTCGCGGGAACTTCCCTCTGCCGACCTCACTCCTTCTGCCTGGCGAGATGTTGATCAGGCACGGCGGACTGATATTTCCGATCGCGGTGTCGGAGCAAGCCGCAAACGTCCTGACGCATGGCCGCGATGGAAATCTCCAGCGTTCCAGAGAGCTCATCGGCAAGTTCCTGGAGGTTCCAGCACACAGATGCAGCCTGCCGGGGAAACAGGAATCCCACGCGATCAATCTCGTGGTCGTTCACGTAGTCCAGCAGCACGTATCCGAGCAGCTGGTAGAGCCAGTACCCCTCGGCACGCTTGTTCAAGGTAGTCTTGATGTCCCAGAGGCATCCGTTGACGATCAGGTCACCGTCGGCCCCTCCGACATCCCGCGACCCCTTGAACGTCGGGTTCAATGTGGCTTCCGCACCGTGCCAGTCCACGTGGCACTGCGTGAAAGAGTCGGCAAGTTCTGCCACGTCATCGACCCATGGCGAGGGAATTGCCGCCAGCAGGCTTTCCGCTTCGCCAAGCGCATTTGCCTCCAGAAACTCAGGGAGCTGCGACCTGTTGCTGCGCCGGATGGAGTCGAAGACCGCCAGGATCAGGCAGAACCGGGCGAGGCCGCGTTCCTCCGAAGCCGAGGGCTGCCGATTATGTGCCGCGACCCCATCTGCCGTCCGATCCAGAAGTTCGAAGAATTCGAGAATGCACTCAGGAGCAAGCTTCTTTCGTGCCGGATCCGGGTTCAAGGCATCCGCCAGCGCGGACAGGAGCGAGAATCGGGGACCGTGGTCCGGGTCCGCATTGGGCTCTTTCCAGATCGTGAAGTCGCCGTCTTCGGTTTCCTCATCGCAGAGAGGTTGCCAATCTGCACTTCCGCCCGGAGCGGCGCCTAACTGCGTGAACGCATAGCCGGGGAACCTGGACGGGGAGGAACGCAGCAGCCTGATGAAATCGCCGACACTCGCAAGGGCCCAGGCCCCTTCCCGTGCCAAATTCAAATGTTCGCGCCGAAAGGGCGCAAAGTGAAGCCGGATGCGATAGTCGATCGCATGTCCGATCAGCCCCCGGACCCATGGATGCGTGCCAGCCTCAAGACGACAAATCGGAAGACGACTGGCCAATCGCTCGTTGACCTGCGCAAGAATGCGGCGGTTCCTCCCGCTCGGAAACTCATTCCTGAGATATCCGCCCAGCAGCGAATTCCGATTCCTGACGTCTGATTTCAGCGTCATCCCCAACCTCCGGGAAGGTGCCGGCGCTCAGTCAGCTTCGCCACGTCGAGAGTCTGCGCGAAATTCGGCAGGACGTCCCCCGTGACGGTCTCCATCGAACGTGCCGTGATGCCGTGACATGCAACAAGCGGTTCCATGCCCGACTTCTGTCTCATCGTCAGGATGCGGTACCGGACCGCATCAGCCAGATCAAGCCTAGCCACTGCAACCTTCGCAACCTTCGGAGATCCGCGCCTTCCTGCGTCTCGATGCGACCGACCACCAACGTCAGACCTTTCGGGTACCAATTCGACTGGATTCCCTTCACGACCTGCACGAATTCGCCAATCGATGCGCGCGATGAATTTCAACGCACTGAACATAGAGATAAGCTATACGCCGTTGAAACTGAAAGTCTCGTCGCTTTCGCGTCTACAGGCCTCTTCTACAACCCGTGGGGTCACATTTGTCCCAATGCCAAATTTCCGCTGTCTGCGAATCCTGTTGTGACTACGCGAAGCGTTCGTCAATCGCTCCCCTGCGGGGCTGGTGCGTCGAACGTAACGTGTTGACAATTCGCGAGCAATCGCAACCGCTCTGGCCGCTCCCTCGTACTCAACACCAGACCTGGAAACCACGTCACGCGCCTCAGGATGACCTTGCCGAGTGCTCCGTTGAGGCACTCCTTCTAGTCGAACGCGACTACACCACCTAAGGGCGACAGGCGCACCGGATTAGGCGTCTGCGTCCAACCTTCCGGGCCGACCATTTCTCATAATCTGCTGCGTCCGAAATCGCGGTCGTAGAGGTGCAGCAACTGTACGCCATCGGATTGGCAATCCCTTAACTTCAAGTCTGGAGTCCGAAGGAATTCGTCGGTCTCCGCCAAAGGCTGGGATCGTTCTGGGCCAGGAGACAGCACCTTTCAGGCAACTGAAAGCCGGTCCAGATCAAGCCGATCACTCTCCACAAAGTCGCGCGCGGTCATGTCCTCCAGCCGACAGGCAATGGGCGGATCGAGCCGGAACCGACCGGTCTGGTCGAAGTGCGCCAGCCATTGCTCGAGAAATGTCGGCCAATCGACTCGTACTCCTTCTGGATCGGCACTCTTGATGAACCACCAGCCAAGCCGGACCTCTCCGTCGTTCCAAGACGGCGCTGCGCGCACTCGGATTTCGTCAATCGCCCGGAGATGGGCACCCTCGTCAGTCTGCTTGTTGTGCTTTTTGACAAGGTGGCCCTGCAGTCTCGCGGATGCAACAACGAAGTCGTCGGGAAACGCGAACCGGGATCTCTTTCGAGCGAGAGCAAATGCGAAATCTCGCACTTCGGCGTCTGCCTCCCAGCCAGGAGTGCGATTCCATCCTGCGACCAAGGCTTTTTCGACAGTCATGACACGGTCAAGGTCGGCAACAAGATGTTTGTGGGCGACTTTGGGGACATAGGCAAACGCGGGCCGTTTGAGGCGACGGATCTCTTCCATCCAAAGTTCGCTTACCTCGACCAAGGGCGCAACCTCAACGAATGGCCGTGCGCGGCATCCGCGGACGACATCGCAAGTCTGACTAAGCACCACCACGCCACGTACTTCGTCCAGTACGACCGTGGCCCCGGCCTCGATGCCCTCTCCATCTGCCACCAATCCATTGGCTGCCTGATCGGAGGCAGGACTATGCGGACGCAGAAGATCGGCGAAATGAACAAACTCCAACCCGACGTTCAGCGAGACATCTCCCTGACGCCAGACCCCGAGAGCGTGATCTATCTCCTGTTCGTCCTCTTCGGCTAAGGGCATAATACGTTAGCCTGTCCTCTTGGATGTCCGCTTGGGACGGACTGCTCGCGCCTTTGCTGGAATTTCTGGCCGATCCTGTTCAGCCTCCAGAAGAACCACGGGCGCCTGCGGCTGGCGCACGTCCCGAGCAATGCTGGAAAGGGGGATACGCTGAAGCTCCAGTTCCGGAACGCTATCTGCGCCCCCCATGGCTTCCGCGAAGCGACCTTCCCTAAGCAGGTCAAACTTGGAGACGCCCATGCCTTTGTCAATGTTCAAGAGCACAGCACGATTACGCTCTCGGTCGCCCCGGTCAAGATGCCGTACCGCCGATAGCATTCTTCGGATCACTCGATCATGCCTCGCGGACATTGGCTTCCCGTTTGCCCAATGATGAACGCTTCGACGCGAGACCTCGAACAAGTCGCCTAGTTCCTCCCACGTCAATCCCGACCGGCGGCGAATCTCCAATATGGCCTCTGCTGCAGATTCCGCACTCAATTCACCGATCCGCCCAATCGGGCCGGTGGCGGTACGTTCGGCGCACAATGCGATCTTCGCCGACATCGCCATCGAGCCAAGGCCACCAAGGCCATACGTGTTGGCTGTTACCGGTCCTGAAAGGAACGAAGTGAGCAGAAGCACCGCACGAGCCGCTTCCAGGTCGACGCCATGAATGGAGCCTGCTGCAGAAGTGCCCGCCTCCCTTGTATCTTGCAACGCGATCAATGTCATGGGTTGCCTCCGTAATACCTCAGGAAATCGTCCTTAACCATTTGTCGAAAGAGCCAATACAGACATTTGGCAAAGCCCGTCGCTGTTGTCAGCAACTTTTCGCTCTCGAACGTCTGCGATTCCGTTGTGTACATGTCGAGGTCCAGAACCCAACTCCTGTTGCCGACCGGTTCAAGGGCATCCGGGTCATAGGTCACGTTCGCTGGCAAGAGCCCCCAACGACCCTGAACGCGGGCCGCGTTCTGGGCGAGGAATTGCACCTCGGTCATCAGGTGGACGACGGATTCTCCCAGCACTGCGTGCGGGTTTCTGGCAGGCTTGATTATTCCAAGAACGTCGGGGTGCACCAGTTCTGCGACTTGATCGACCGCATCATCCGTGAGGCGGTCAATGTAGCGCAACCCTAGACGGGTGGCCGATGCGGGCCTGAAGCCGTGCTCGACTGCGGCAAGGACGGTCTGCAAACGCTCGAGAAAATCACTTCGGCTGTCATAGGAGGACGTTTCGAGCGCCACAAAGTCCACACCGAGCGACACCCGCCAGCGGGGATCCCTTGCCCGATCGGCGAGACGCCAGACTTGGCCCTGGCTGATACTGGGAGCTTGGCCACCGTGCACCTCGATGCTGTGGACCTGCTCCTGGCTCAGGTTAGGATAGGTCTCGCGGATCGCCTCTTGGAATACCGCGACCTTGTCAGGGTCACGAATAGTCAAGATCGGCGGGAAGCGCACTTGGGCAATAACGCGCTCCAACGGCGCCCGAGGGAGGGGAACCTCGGGCGTCGGAGTGGGGTTCAATGGCCGCGGTTCCATCATGTTATGGTTCTCCTTGCCTCCTACCACTATATGTGAAGCATAATGTGAAGCAACACCCTTGACAGATGAATATCGGCCTCCCAAATGTGAAATATAATGTGAACCAAGGACGATGCCCGGTGCCACGAAGGCCGACGTGCTCCCTCCTTTCTGCTGGAGATCCAGACAATGACTGCATACATTCACTTTTTTCCTCTCGGCAATGCGGACACGCTTCGGCTCGACCTAGCCGACGGTCGCAAGGTTCTCGTCGACTACGCCGCGACGCGCACAGACGACGATTACGAGGACAAGCGATGCGACCTGCCGACCGAGCTTCGCAATGACCTGAAGAAGGTCGGTCGCAACTTCTTCGACGCCGTGTGCATCACGCACACAGATTCGGACCACTGCAAAGGCTTTGGAGAGTTCTTCTGGCTTGAACACGCAGCAAAATATCAGGCTGCGCATCGCATCAAAATCAATGAGCTCTGGGTTCCCGCTGCAGCCGTGTTGGAGGAGGGTCTCAAGGGAGACGCCCGCCTCGTACGTGCCGAGGCACGGCACCGCCTGCGTGAAGGCAAAGGCGTTCTCGTCTTTTCCCACCCGGACGCACTAAAGAAGTGGTGCGAGGATGAGGGTCTCGATTTCGAGAAGCGCAAGCACCTAATTGTCGATGCGGGCCAGCTCGTTCCCGGATTCTCGAAGACCGGACCCGAAAAGGTGGAATTCTTCGTGCACTGCCCCTTTGGCTGGAAACAGGACCAGAACTTGGTTGTCAGTCGCAACGAGGACTCGATCGCAATGCACGCGACCTTTGTGGAAGGACAGCGGGAATCGCGCCTGTTCATGGCGTCCGACATCAACCACGAGACGCTCGCCGAAATCGTGCAGGTGACCCGAAAGCATGACAACGAGGATCGCCTGCGTTGGGACATCATGAAGCTGATGCACCATTGTTCCTACCTCTCGCTCGGTCCGGACCGCGGCGTCGACGAGACGAAGCCGGTGCCGGAAGTCAAGTGGCTCTTTGAGGATCGGCGCGAAGTCGACGCCACCATCGTCTCATCTTCATGGCCGATTCCAAAAATTGGCTCCGAAGAGGACAAGAGCGATCAGCCTCCCCACCGTCAGGCTGCAAACTACCACTACCGGATTTCGGAAGATCGCGACGGTGAATTCGTGGTCACGATGGAGCAGCCTACCGAAGCCAATCCCAAACCCTTCGCCTACAAGGTGACTGCCCTTGGGATCGCGCTGTCCCTCGCGGCCCCGAACGTCGGCACCACGGCCGCGGCTTCGACACCACGGGCCGGCTAATGCCGGTCGTTGACTGGCTTGCCGATTTTGGCAATCCCATAGCTGCCGGCGACCTTGAGTCACCGGCAGCAACGGCGCTTGCCTCGTTTGTCGATCGTCACGCGGTGCAGATCGCCAAGGTCATCGAAGCACGACGTTGTGAATGTCGTGAACTCTTGGTACTCGATTTTCGGACAGGCAAGCCGCAAGATTCCTTCCACCCCATCAAAAAAGTCGAACGCATCGGCATACGATTTCAGAAAGTCGATGCCATGCCGGAAGTCCACATGCTTCGAGACGACTTCCCCGATACAGAACACCAGCTGCTTGTGCCCGAGGGCGCACCGCGCGCAATTTGCATTGACGACCGGCCTTGGGCCGAAGCGCGGTTGACCTGGACACCGGCCGAGTTCATTCACCGCATTTTGTCGTGGTTTTCCCGGGCGGCACGCGGCGAGTTGCATGACCCGCGCCAGCCGCTTGACCCGCTGCTCATCGGCAGCCCCATCAGCTTCTTCATTGCGCGCAATGTCCTTAACCGCAGTGCAGATCTCGATCTTGTCGCAATTCATGATCGCGAGCAACGGCAGTCTCTACGGGTTCGTCCTATCGAAGAACTCCAGGCATCCGCCGAGCCAATGGAGCCGTTCTGCATCGTCGCCTACCGCATTCCGCCGGAAAAGATGCAACGGTTAGCGTCCGCTCCGAGCAGTCTTGGCAGCCTCGCCAATATGTTGAAGCTCCGTGGGATCGACCTTTTGGACGACTTGCGCGCGCGTTTCTTGGACTGGCTTTCGGAAGACCCACCACCGATCTGGCGCATTAACTCGCGGTTCGCCGTGATCTTGGAAATGCCGATCATCGCGCCAGATGGCACTCAGCACGACGGCACCGACCTAAGAGCCTTTGTCACCGACAAGAGAGTCGGAGACATTTCGGTCGCGTTGGGCCTCGCGATGCCTGCCAAGCCTGATGAGGGCAGCGAAGTTGGGTTCGTCAAGTCGCTTGCCCCACAAGGGGCCAATCTTGATGCAGTTTGTGCGATTGCTGCGCAGTCTGCCGAAGTACATTACGAGTTCGACCGTCGGCTGGCGACGCAAATTGCCGGACGGAATGCCGAAGACGATCGCAAAGTAGTAATGGTAGGCGCCGGAGCTATCGGATCGCACGTCGCCGAATGCTTGATTCGGGAGGGCCGATTCCGTTGGACCATCATTGATTGTGACCGCCTTCTCCCGCACAATCTCGCACGTCACACTACCCGCAAAGATGATGTTATTAAAGACAAGGCGTCTTTAGTCGCCAGAGATCTTGCGGCCACACTCGACGACACGCCGCCTGTCGCGCACCCGATCTACGCCGACGTGACGACAAAGGGCCCTTCTCGATTGAAAATCAATAAAGCTCTCGGAGAGGCAGACCTCATAATTGACGCAACCGCCTCCATTCATGCTGAACGTTTCCTTTCCGATCATGCCTCGGAGGCGCGCCGAGCCTGCATCTTCTTCAATCCGGTCGGCGACGCCGCTGTGATTCTTGTCGAGCCATCCGATCGTTCTCTTACTCTGCGCGAACTTGAGGCACAGTATTTGGGCTCAGTTGTACGCGAAAGAGCGCTCGCGGGCCATCTTGCCCCACCTACCGGCACCTACGCCTATACTGGTGCCTGCCACGCAATCACCAACCTAATCCCGCAATCCCGAGTTACGGCCCTCAGTGGCCTTGTCGCTGAGGGATTGGCCAAGGCCCTCGATCGGGACGATCCCACAATCAAAATTTGGTCGCTCCAATCTGCCGGTAACGTGGAAGCTCTCGAACCTGTCGTTGCTTCCGTGGCCGGTTTTTCGGTGGTAGACTGGACCGTTTCCATCGATCACGGCTTGATCCAACGCATTTTCGCCATGAGAACCGCACACGTTCCCGAGGAAACAGGAGGCGTACTCGTCGGCGTTGTTGACATCCCGGCGAAACGAATCCAGTTGGTGGATGCAGCGCCAGCGCCGCCCGATAGCATAGCCAGCACAGCCAGCTTCGAGCGCGGAACGTCGGGTGTGCAGGAATACATAGAGCGAGTGTTTGAACAGACACGTGGCCAAGTGCGATATGTCGGAGAGTGGCATTCTCACCCGCCGCGTGTCCCGGCCCTGCCCAGCCCAACTGATCTGTCCCAAATTGACTGGCTGGCGATTCTCTTCAACATGGATACCTTGCCCGCGCTCATGCTGATCGCAGCCGATGACCAAGTAAGCATCATCTTGGCAAATCAACCGGCCGAATGCATAGAGGCGCACGCCGGTACAGTAGCCAAGCACAGCAAGGACGAGGGCTCATGAAAGGTACCAAAATCGGCCTTGCCCTGTCTGGCGGAGGCTCTCGCGCGATCGCCTTTCATCTCGGTTGTCTGCGTGCCCTCCACGAGCATGGTATACTCGACAACATCAAGGTGATTTCGACCGTCTCCGGCGGAAGCGTTATCGGAGGACTCTACGCCGCCAATCAGGGCTCATTTCCTGAATTTGAAGAACGAGTGCGGCAACTTCTGGCGCAGGGCCTAATCCGGTCAGCGATCTGCAAGGTGTTCACAACAACGGAAGGACTACGCGCCTTTTTTTGCTGGATAATTTTGCTTCTCGTCAACATAGTGCTTTTTGCAGTATCTCGGTTCGCTTGGGTAATTTCGCTGCTATTCCCAGCTGACCAGAGAAGTCGTTGGCGACTCCACGCCTTGCACTCCCCGATCCGCCGTTTTGCCAGCAGAACCACGATTCTGCGCCTCGTCCTTGATGACGTGTTTGAAGGGAAACGCCTTCGCGATCTGCCTGCTGATGGCCCTCTCTTGATCATACTTGCCGCAAATCTCAGGACGGGCTCCGCATTCTACTTCTCGCGGCAAAAATCGGGTTCCTGGCGCCTTGACGAGCTGGCCGACCGGGACATTTCCCTTGCGCACGCCGTAACCGCCTCCGCCGCTTACCCACTCCTCCTGCCTGCCCTGGACGAAGTACTGCCCTTCAACAAGAAAGATGGCAGCCGCCGTGAAGAGCGCGTCACGCTGACCGATGGCGGCGTGTACGACAATCTGGCCCTTGCGCCACTCTGGCCTGATCGCGATCCCAAGATTAGCCTAAACGTTACCGAGATCGACAACATAATTTGCTGTCGTGCCGGATACGGCCTGCGGTTCGACCCGCCCAGCCAATTTCTCCTTGCGCGCCTTTCAAGCTCCTTCGCGTGCGTTCACGACCGAGCACAAAATGCGGCAATGAAACGCCTCTTTGACCTGAAAGAGGCGGGGCGCCTCAAAGGATTCTTACTTCCGTATCTGGGCCAAGACGACAGGCGATTGAAATACCCACCTGACGATCTGGTCACCCGAGAAGACGCTCACGCGTACCCCACAGATCTTTGGCCCATGTCCACGACCTGGATCGACAAACTGAGTCGCCGAGGCGAACAGCTTACCAAAGCACTGATCGCGGAACACCATCCCGAAATTCTACTCACGGACAGCTGCCCCAAAATCACAGAGCGTTACACCTGACCAAAAGCAATCAACATGATCGACATCACCCTGCTCTCAATAGACCAACTAGAGCAATGCAACATCTTCACCTATTGCCATTCTGACAAAGGCAATCTCCGAATACACACGGTCCCGATAGCTGCTTCACAAACATGACCACAACCCATAACATACCGCAAGTAATGTTTCGAAAGGAGAGAGTATAACATGAGCATCGTTCATTGCTACGCTGTGGGAAATGGAGACATGTTTTCCATACGACACAATTCCGAGAATTGCACTATAATTGACTGTCACATTTCGGATGAAGACACAAATTGGATCCTAGGGGAAATTGATAGGCAAAGACACGGAAAGGACATTACTCGGTTCATTTCAACTCATCCAGATCAAGATCACATTTCTGGATTGGCCACATTGGATGATCACATCGGGATATTGAACTTCTATGCCGTAAAAAATGATGCAAGAAAGGACGATGAGAGTAATGATTTCAAGCGCTACAAAGAGCTTCGGGACGGAGACAAGGCATTTTATCTGTCCAAGGATTGCAAGCGACGTTGGATGAATGAGTCTGACGAAATTCGCAGTCAGTCTGGCATCAACATACACTGGCCAGTCACTTCAAATCAGCACTTCAAAGAGGAACTAATGCACGCTGCTGAAGGGAACAGCCCAAATAATATTTCTCCCGTAATAACGTATTCTCTTCAAGACGGCGCAACGATGGCGTGGTTCGGTGATCTTGAAACGGACTTTATGGAAAAAATCGAGAATGCTATTTTTTGGCCCAATGTGGACATACTTTTCGCACCCCATCATGGACGAGACAGCGGAAAAATCCCAAATTCCATTCTGCAGAGTATGAGTCCAAAACTAGTGGTGATTGGCGAAGCGCCATCAAAAAACCTAAACTACTATGGGGGCTACAACACTATCACTCAGAACACTGCTGGTTCAATTTATTTCGAATGTGTCAAAGATTGGACACACATTTATGTCAGCAACTCATCATATAATGTGAATTTCTTGCATGATCTTGGTGCGACAACATACAAATATTACCTTGGGTCGTTAGCCGTGTAATCACATGCTGCCGAAATTGGGAAAATCAGGTAATTTCGTGACCTACGGTCACACAATGAGAATCTGGCACAATTTGGTTCCCACTTGCAATTAAACGCGACGTTCTAAGCTCTCCAGACAAGTTTCTGCACCTTTACCGGTCACTGGGCAGCCCGCCGATATTGATCTGTGCAAACCAATCGCTACGGCTTGCTCTTGATAAATTTCGGTGGAATTCACACGTCATCCGTCATTGAATCGCCAGTGCAACAATCGAACATGGCGTTGCTTTGCGACCACAGCGTCTGAATTCAACGCAAATCAGTCACACGATCTTTTTACCGCTTTCGCAAGTTCTGCGATTGACGGGCCACCTGGACCACCCCAAACCCTTGCGTTCATTGACCTTTGCCCGCTCCCTGCATCAAGCCCCAGCTTTGGCCGTAATCGCACCGTCACCGGTCCGATGCAAGCCCGTGTCTCGCGCCGTCCGTCGGATGCCGCCGTTTCCGGCCGGGACGGTCCGACCCGCATCTTTCCTTCCCGTCAGCGGCGCGAAGTCAGGTTGTCCTGCCTCGGCCATTCCGACCTGCAACCACTCCCTTTGCTCCGTGCCGTGACGACGAACACCACGAGCAGCACCCGAAGCCAGGTGCGGAATCGCGTTCAAAACTGACCCACCCCGGATCACGCGGCAACGCCTGACCCGCCTGAGCGGACAGGCGCGGATCCCCGGCGGGCACCTGCGGCCATTGCCACACGCTCTCCCCGCAACTGTCAGTGTCTGCCCGCCGGAGGGTCCGCGAGCCGGACGTCGAATGACAGAAAGCGGTCGAACAGGGCGGTCTTTCGCCAGCGCACGACATCGTGCATGTCCTGCATCCACCGAAATTCCATCAATCCGAACCATCTCAGCGGCACGAGGACCCGCGACACGAACAGCATCGCGGGATGCCCGCGGAACCGTCGCGGAACCGTGTTCTCGGGGTCGGTGCACGACACGGCGAGCGTGTCGGCGCTCTGCCAGTCTTCGGCAACGCCGCCGAGCGCCCAGAGAATCGCCCCGATGTCGTACTGAGGCCATCGGCCCGGCACGCGCCGGACAAGCCATCCCACGAACAGCGAGGGGTCCATGCGCCAGAAGTGCACCTGGAACAGCAACGCCTGGAGCGCGCCCCGGCTGTCCTCGTCCAGCATCCTGCGCCCCAGCACCGTCAGCTCGAACGCGCGGGCGCCAGGCTCGATCAGCCCCGCCTCCTGCACCATCATCCGCAGCAGGCGCAGCTCCCACACGTCTACTTCTCGGTACTTGGTCCCTTCGCGAAAGTGCTCCGTCGCCTCCATGTCCGGCCAGGCCGTCTCCGCCCTCATCCTTGCCACGCTTGCAAGCGAGAGCGTGCCGTTCGACGTGGTCCGCAAGCCTCCGTCCCCCTCGGCCGCCATGCGCAGCAGGACCACCGCATTGGCGACGAAGGCCGATCCGGACAGTTCCTCAGCGTCGAGTCCGGACGAGACGCGCAACGCGTCATTGCCTGTCGGGTCGTCTTCCCGCAGCGCCTGAAGGCTTGCGGGATGAAGCATCGGCCACACCGATTCCACCACGCCGGGCCAGTCCGACAGTTCCCGCCTGAACGCCATAGCCGATCCTCCTCCCCCGCCGAATGCCGCAAACCGCCATGTCCGCATTTCGACATCAATGACGGCTTGCCGGCCCCGGATCAAGCTCCCCGAGCCATCTGCGAGGACGCCGTCAGTCGGCACGAGTCGCCATTCGCGACACCGACCGGGTCGGCCTCCGGTCCCGAGTCGCACGCCTCCAGGAGGCGGCGGCCAGCGTTCCCCCGGGTGAAGCCGGGAGCCCTGAAGCGGCCCCGGCACCGCAAGCCGGGAGGCCCGCCCATGACCAGACGCCATTCAGGAATTCACCTTCCCCCGGAATGCCGCGAGATGATCCGGTCCGGCGCCCTCTTCTCAATCTCGACCAGCGGCGGCAAAGACAGCCAGGCAATGACGATCCTGCTGTCCCGCATCGTCCCCCGCGACCAGCTGGTCGCCGTCCACGCGCCCCTGGAGGACGTCGAATGGCCCGGAACGGTGGAGCACATCCGGGCGACGCTTCCGGACGGCGTGCCCCTGATCCTCGCGCACGTCAGTTCCGGCAAGACCCTCCTGGACAGCATAGAGGAACGGGGCCGGTTTCCTTCTCCAAGGGTGCGCTGGTGCACGAGTTCGACCAAGCGCGGACCCATCGAGCGGGAACTCCGGCACCATCTCAAGGCGCATCCCCGCTTCGGCGGGCGGATCGTCAGCGCCATGGGCATGCGCGCCGAGGAAAGCCCCGCCCGGGCGCGGAAGACGCCCTGGAAGCTCAGCGAGCGCAACTCCCGCGCGGGCCGGGCATGGTTCGACTGGCTTCCGATTCACGATCTCACCGAAGGACAGGTCTTCGACGTCATCCGCGACGCGGGACAGGCGCCGCATCCGGCCTACGCCATGGGCATGTCCCGGCTCTCCTGCGTCTTCTGCATCATGGCCTCGCGTGCGGATCTTCGCACCGCCGCCCGGCTCCAGCCGCAGCTCTACGCCCGCTACTGCGCCCTCGAACGCCGCATCGGCCACACGCTGTCGCCATCCGGCGTCCCGCTGCCCGACCTGACCGGCATCCCCGCGTCGCGCACGGACCTGTCCCGGGACGCACCTCTCCCCTGACCCGCGCGTCTCGCGCACCCCTCGCATCGTCACCAAGCCAACGCCAGAAATCCGCCCAGAGGCGGAGCCGGGCCGGGCCCGGGCAGGCGGCCGGACGGCGAGCGAGTCCGTCCCCGCCGCGCAACCCCAACCCACCTTGGAGAATGCCATGAACGCCATTGCAGCCATGCCCGGACCTGCCGTCCGGGAGATCCCGCTGAGCCTGCTCAGCCTCGCCCCGGAGAACGTCCGCAGAACGCCTCCCGACGCCAGTGCCGACGCCGAGATCAAGGCCTCAATTGCCGCCCTCGGACTGCTGGAGAACCTCGTCGTCCGCGCCGACGCGGAAGACG
>JAJDVJ010000088.1 GCA_022826205.1 Silicimonas sp.
ATCCTCCAGCGGAAATGGCGGCGGTTCACCGTCCCTCAGGACGACCACGCGCGCATACCGTTCCTGGTATTCCCGAAGATAGGGTTCCTGCGCCTGCGCCAGCGGGGGAAGCAATTGCGCCAGACGCTCGATCCACGCCTCTGCATCGAATCCTGCCCGGGTCACGCCTTCGAACTCTTGCCGGCAGCCGACCCCTTTCGTGCGCCAATCTTGCGGCGGACATGAACAGCGCCCCGCTCCTTACGGATATCGAACCCGCCGGATTTCTCGACCAGCGTGCTTAGATTGGCGCATCCGTAGCTGCGCGGATCGAAGTCCGGATGCGCGCCCTGGATGCGATGCCCGACATTGGCCAGGTTCTCCCAGCCGTCGGCGTCCGGTTCCCCGATCGCGTCGGCGATTATCTTCAGCGCCTTGCTCGGAGGATCCTTCTTCTGCGCCGGGGTCCCGGCCGGCGCCGCACCGCTCTTCTTCTCATCGGGTCCGGCCTCCAGAAGGTTCTCGACGTAGATGAAGCGGTTGCAGGCATTGCGGAAGGCCTCGACCGCCTTGCGCTCGCCGAAGCCGTAAACGTCGAGGCCTTCCTCGCGCAGGCGCTGCGCGAGCCGCGTGAAATCGCTGTCTGAGCTGACCAGAACGACCCCGTCAAGGGTGCGCTTGTACATGAGGTCCATGGCGTCGATCACCAGCGCGATGTCGGAGGCGTTCTTGCCCTTCGAATTGCTGCGCTGCTGATGCTGGAGAATCGCGAGCGACTGGATCGCCTTGTCCCAGCCGGCAAGCCGGCTGCCCGAGAAATCGCCGTAGATGCGCCTGACGTTGGCCTCGCCCAGCTTGACGATCTCGTCGAAGATCGCCTGGGCGTGCTTCGCACTCGTGTTGTCGGCGTCGATAAGAACGGCAAGGCTCTTCGTTTCCGCGTCGGCCGGCATTGCCGCTTCCCTCACTGCTGTTGATGGCGCGAGCTTTCTGTCGGCGGTGCGCCTTCCCGCCGCATTCCTACTGGATCGACCCCCGACTTTGCAGCCCCGTTTTCGCGTCCGCTCGACGGCGTTCGAGCCAGCCTTCGATGCTTCCTTACAGGCCAAGGTCCCTGTCAGCGCCGCCACCGCGCGCCGGTGTGGCAATCTCCAGGCCCCGACAGGCCCCCATGAAGGCTTGCCGTTTGGCCTCAAGCCCGCGGGCACGATCACAGTGGGCGACGAGATCCTCATCCGCCCCGCCACCACAGCACATTCTTGCTTCGCCGTTGACAAATGCTCGCGGAAGCACGGATTCAGTCTCGCTGGGCCAAGAACTTGACAATGTCAGCATATTTTTCTATTATTCCTGACATTGGAGGTTGCCATGAGCGATGGTCCCCACAGAAGCCTGAATATGCCACGCAGCTGGAAGAGACTCGCGAAACGCGCCGACAACAAGGCATACGCGCCTGAAGAGGTACGCGACGCTCTGCCGGAAGCGCTTGAGCATGATTGGCGCGCGGAAGTACCGGACAGCTTCTGCAGACGCGTGCGCAACATACTTTGCGACAGCCAGAGTTCACTATTCGGCGATCAGCGGGCCGAACGGCTCGAAGCCCTGCGCGGCGAAACGGCCGGATACGCGCTTGGCAACACCCTCCTCGATTGTGCAATTCATGCGGCTGCGCGGGGACGATGCGGCGACGAAGCGTTGCGGGAAGCGGCCGGCAAGGCATTGACGGATCGCGCCGCGCGCGGCGCCCGTCAAGTCGAAGAGCACTATTACCGCAAGTCCACGCTCCACCGCGCCACCCATGTCCGCGAACGAATCGAAGTCGGCGTAACGCAGTCGGATATCAGCCTTATTGCCGGGCGGCTCGTCGGCATCGACAAGGGCGAAAGCTTGCTGCCGTCCAAACGGACCGGCCTCGATGACGGAGTGCAGATATGAAGGTAACTGCCGCCAGCAACGCTGCTGAACTGCCGATACACCGTGTAGACGTTGTCGAGCCGGGGGTACCCGCGCGACGGCGTCACCTCAAGTGCGAGATCGGGGAAAACCTGCAATTCGATACGGCAGGGCTGGAAGCCTATTGCTTCGCAAATTGGAACGCACGGGTCTTCGACGCATTTGTGCTCGCTGCAGCCATACAGTTCTGCGATCACACGAAGACCCGGTCTTCCATCCGGTGGGGCCGGGAGATCATCCTGCGCATACCCGTCCATGATCCGGTGCATTGGCGTTCGGCGGCCGTTTCTGAGGCGTTGCACGGGGCGTTGGAATTTCTAACCGGCGACCGATGGCACATCGAATTTGTCGCCCGAAAGAGGCCAGAGGTCCCGACCCGGCAGCAAAACCTGAGCCTGCCGGACGGCGAACGCATCGTCATCCCGTTCAGCGACGGCCTGGACTCGCGGGCAGTCGCCGGTCTCACGGAACGCGTGCATGGCCACAAGCTGGTTCGCGTCCGGTTGGGGTCGCGGTCGCTCAACGGCAATCGCGCCAAAGGCAACGACGTGCCCTTTGCATCGGTGCCATACCGTGTGCGCTTTGGTCGTCCGGGGTCGGTGGAAACGAGCGCGCGTTCGCGCGGCTTCAAGTTTTTGCTGCTGAGCGGGATTGCGGCATATCTGTCGCAGGCCCGGCAGGTGATTCTGCCCGAGAGCGGCCAGGGAGCCCTTGGCCCGGTCCTTGTTCCTGTTGGACAGGCCTATGAGGACTACCGGAGTCACCCCCTCTTCGCCGACCGAATGGAAGGCTTCCTGTCCGCACTATTCGGCCACGATGTTCGGTACGTCTATCCCCGCCTCTGGCACACCAAGGCGGAAACGTTAGCGGAGTTCATTGCCGTGTGCCCGGACGGAACGAACTGGGCCCAGACGCGCTCATGTTGGCAGGGGCAGCGGCAGGTATCTTTATTCGGGAAATGGCGCCAGTGCGGCATCTGTGCAGCCTGCATGCTCAGGCGTATGAGCGTGCATGCCGCGGGTGGCATCGAAGATAGAGCGACGTATATCTGGGAGGACTTAAGCGCCGCCCGCTACGAAAATGGCGCCGCTGCGGGTTTCCGGAAGACCAGGGCGCAGGGCGCCTTCTACGAGTACGCGATCGCAGGGACACTCCACCTCGATCATCTGGCGGGACTGCAGTATTCGCCGGCAAATCAGGTTCTGCTGGACCGGCAGATCTTTCAGCTCAGCCGTTCGCTCGGCGTTGCGGAACAGGAAACGCAGCAAAAACTGGAACGCCTTCTCACGCAACACGCAAGAGAATGGAGGGACTTTGTCGGGTCGCTGGGTCCAGGCTCATTTGTGGCGCAGTGGGCTTCGGGAGGACCATAACATGTCGCTGGAGAACCTGAGCTCTCAGGAAATCGGCGAACGTTTGCGGATTGCACGCGAAGACGCCGACACTACGCAGGCCGAAGCTGCGGCGCGAATCGACGTCGCGCGGACGACGCTTGTCGCAATAGAAAAAGGCCAACGCCGTATCCGGCCTGACGAACTTCAGAGGCTCGCCCGTCTTTACGACACGTCCGTCAATGCGCTGATGCGGCGCGAGTCCGTCTATGTCGATCTCGTGCCGCGCTTCAGGAGACTGGGCACCAGCACCGATGAGGCGGCAGATGCAGCAGTGCGCCTGCTTGCCGATCTGGTCCGGGCCGAAGTGGAGCTTGAAAATATCCTGGGGATCAAGAGGACGCGGAACTACCCGCCGGAGCGCCCGATCATGCCCGGCGATGTGCGGGCCCAAGCGGAAAACGATGCGACGGAGCTTCGGCACTGGCTTGGCCTTGGACAAGCCCCGGTACGCGACCTCATCAGTCTTTTGGAACTCGATCTTGGCGTTCGCGTCTATGTCCGGCGTGTTGATCCGCGCATTTCCGGGCTGTTCGCCTATGACGAAGATGTCGGTGCCTGCATGCTACTCAACGCAATTCACCCGCGGGAGCGCCGGGCGCAATCCGGAGGCCACGAACTCGGCCACTTGGTCTCAACGCGTCGAAAAGCTGAAGTCCTGCACACCGACGAGGAAGAAAACTCACGGGAGGAACGCTACGCAAATGCGTTCGGTCGTGCCTTCCTGACGCCGACGCGGACTGTTATGCAGAGATTCCACGAGTTCACGGCGGGGGCATCACACCTCACGCGCCGGCATGTCATCCTCCTCGCTCATGCCTTCGGGGTGTCGCGGGAAGCGATGGTACGGCGGCTGGAAGAGCTGGCCCTCACCAAGCCTGGCACGTGGGACTGGTTCGTGGCCAATGGCGGAATCACCGATGCGCAGGCTCGGCAGGTTCTGGGCGATCTAACTCCGCTCGATATGGGCAAACGAGATGCAGACCGACCTACGACGTTGCGGCTGAACCTGCTGGCCGCAGAGGCGTGGCGCCAGGATCTCCTCAGCGAAGGTCAGCTCGCTCGCATGTTGCTCCTTGACCGCCTCGGCTTGCGCGAAATTCTGGACGATGTTGAGATCGAAGGGGGCAAGGCGGATGGAATGCCAAAGCTCCCTGAATGATCCTACGACCCTCATCGTCGCTGATACCAGTGTCGCAATCAACTTGAATGCGACCGGCTTCGCCGCTTCCATATTGGAGGCGTTGCCAAACAGGTTTGCCGTCGTCGAGGAGGTTGCCCTTGAGCTCGAGAACGGACGGTGCCACGGGCGCAACGACGCCGATGCCCTCAACACTCTTGTCGCTGCCGGTCGCGTTGACATCGTGCGGCTGGGAAACCCGGGTCTTGAGTATTTCACGTCGCTGGTTTCAGGGTCGGCCGCTGAAACGCTTGATGACGGTGAAGCCGCGACGATCGCATATGCCCTGGATCACGGCGCCACCGCCCTGATCGATGAGCGTAAAGCCAACAGGATTTGTGCGGAGCGGTACGACACTTTGGTCACCGGCTGCACCATCGACGTCCTCTCGCACGACGAGGTCCGAGCGGCCCTCGGGCAAAGCAGACTTGCCGACGGGGTATTTGACGCCTTGTATCACGGTCGCATGCGCGTACCGCCGAAACACTTGAATTGGGTCGTCAATCTGATTGGCCATGAGCGTGCGGCACAATGCGCTTCCTTGCCAAGATCAGTTCGACCGCGTTGAAGCCCTTCAGATAATGCAACCTGCTGCGTTCCGCTGTTGCCCGGCGCGGTGCTTGGACGCCCATCAGCGCCATAAGCGAGTGATCGCATTCGATCATGAAGGGTCAGAGCCCGCTGCTTTATGAGAGCGTCCAAGTGGATCTTCAACGTGAGAGGCACCGGCTCCCGAGTCTCCTCCCGGTAGTGGGCTTGCCAAGCCCAGTCGCTTATCCTTGATTAGGACAGGATTTGATCGATGAACGCCGTCGAGATCGAGGAAGCGGTATCCGCGCTCGCCGAACGGCCCTTTGAGGGCGGTGATACCAGCGGGCATAGTTTAGAACCCATTGGCCCATTTTCGTGTACCGATAGAGGCGATTCGCGCCGGTTGTGAGGCGAGATTGTTCCAGGCATTGCAGCAGTGATCGAGGATGTCGTCGTAGCTCTGGAAGACGCGGTTT
>JAJDVJ010000167.1 GCA_022826205.1 Silicimonas sp.
GGTCATGCCAATGCCAAGAATTCCAATCATGAACATGGCGACAAGCAGAACGTCGGTATCAAGAAGCTGAGACGCGTTCACCGCCACGTAGCCGAGCCCGGCAGTGGCGGCGAGGATCTCTGCCGCGACAAGAGTCGACCATGCGCTGCCAAGCGCCATTCGCGCTGCGGCAACCAACGTCGGCAAAGCCGTGCGGCACACAACTCTTGTCAGGATTTGGTGATCGTTCGCGCCCAGTGTCTTGGCCGCGTCCAGCAACAGGCGTTCAATGGAATAGACGGCAAGCATCGAGTTCATCAACCAAGGCACGAGTGCGGCGATGAAAACTACCGAGATGCGAGCGGAATCGCCAATGCCCAGCCACAAGATCGTCAGCGGGATCCAGGCCAGTGGCGGCACCGGCCGGATCAGTTGGAATGTCGGGAAGACGATCCACTTGAGCTTCTTCCACCATGCCATCGCAATGCCTAGTGGGATGCCAACAAGCGCTGCCAGGCCCCAGCCGGTCAGAACGATGTACAGGCTGGCCAAAATGTGATTGGGAAGCGTACTGCCGATATACGGCCGCTGCCACATGCGAACAAACTTCGCCCAAACATCGTCCGGTGCAGGAAAGTAAAGCGTGGGGACCGGCCCTCCCGGGCGAGTCAGCCATGTCCAGATGACGATCCAGGCAAGGATGGCGCCAAGACTAGCTGCAACCTGAAGAGTCCGACTTTGCCCCATGCCTCCCTCTGCATTCGTCAAACACGACGCCAGTCACCAATGTGCTAGGCATCTAGCACTTTTGAAGAATGCCTGCCAAGACACGAGCTTGGCTTTATGCCATGATTGTATATTTGTCAAAAAAATTAGCACTTGTCAAATCAGAACAAGCCTCCTAGACTTCGGAAGATGCGCCATGAGTAAGCAAATGAACATCGTTCTCGTGCTGGTTGACAGCCTGACCCGCAATTGCCTTCGCGCTTACAACCCCCAAAGCCCTTGCAGCACGCCGAACATTGACCGCTTTGCCGCGCGGGCCCAGGTCTTCAACCATCACTTCGTCGGAAGCCTCCCTTGCATGCCTGCGCGGCGTGAATTGATTGCTGGCCGAAAGGAATTCATGTGGCGGCCCTGGGGGTCGCTCGAAGTATTCGATCCGCGCCTGCCGTCGGAAGTCAGAAAGGGCGGTCATCACACGCACATCGTCACAGATCACTACCACTACTGGGAGGAGGAAGCGAACGGCTACATCCAGAGTTATGACACTATCGAGATGATCCGAGGCTATGAAGTTGATCACTGGCAGCCGATGGACCGGAACGAGGAAAAACCGGATTGGGTGAAGAAGGTCGAGGAGTTCCGCGCGCCAGAACATATCGGCCAGTACTATGCCAATACGAAGAACTGGACGAACGAGGAAGAGTTCTTCTCGGCCCAGACCTTTGGCGGCGCCTGCGACTGGCTTGATCGACACGCATCAAAGGGCCCGTTCTTCCTTCACGTGGAGACCTTCGATGTCCATGAACCATTCCACGTCCCGGAGCCGTACGAAAGCATGTATGCCGAGGGCGCCAGCAAGAACGAGTTCAACATCTGGCCACCCTATCAGGTCTATGACGATTTGGACGCATTCATGGATCAGACGAGCGAGGCCGAACTGAACTTCCTCATGTCGCAGTTCATGGGCAAGGTCACCATGATGGACAAATGGTTCGGAAAGCTGCTCGACAAGCTGGATGAAATGTCGCTGTGGGAAGACACCATGGTGATCTTCACCACGGACCACGGCCACGATATGGGCGAGCGGCGCGCCTTCGGCAAGCAGCACCCGCACTTCGACAGTCACGCCAATATCCCACTGATGATCTGGCACCCGGCCAACCCCGCCCCGCGACGTGTCTCCGGCCTGACCCAGACGGTCGATCTATTCGCGACCATCATCGAGGCCGCGGGGGTCAAGCCGACTACGGCCAACCGCCATTCGCGATCGCTTCTGCCAATGGTGACATCGGGTGCGCCATCGCCACGTGATGCCGTGCTTTATGGCACATTCGGCCAAGGAGTATGCGCCACGGACGGCAATTGGACGATCTTGAAGTCACCCGAACCCGAAAAGCCGCTCTATCTCTATTCCACCGCCATTTACCGACCGTTGATCGTCGACAACCCGATTGACGGCCGCCTCTCCAAACCCCCGAACAAGCCCGTCGACCAAGGACTCTTCGACCCGTCCGTCGATTTGCCCATGTGGAAAATCCCGATCAAGGTTGACCCGCGTTCGGACGAGAATTTCCTGTTCAACCGCTCCAAGGACCCGGATCAGCAGAAAAACCTCTGGGATAGCGAGCCCGAACAGCGCGCACGCATGTTGACGCTGGTTCGGGCACTCATGGATGAGGAAGGCTACCCGCCTGAACAGTTGGCACGTCTGGGGTTGGAGTCCGTCGCGGCTTGAACGCCCACGCTACAAACCCCAGACGACGCGAAACCCGGTGTGTGTTGTCGTACTGTCGGGCGAATTTCCCGTGCGTGCGGCAATCCTGTAGCGGTAGCAATAGCTCCTGTGGCACAGGAACGAGCCGCCCTTGGCAAGCTTGAAACCCTTCATCTGGGCCTGCCGCGCCTTTGCCGCCCTCTTCTGCGACCGGATCACGAAGGGCTCGGCAGTCCACTCCCAAACGTTGCCGACAAGATTGTAGAGCCCGTGGCCGTTTGCGAAATAGCTCTTCGCGGGCGCGGTCTCGGCATAGCCGTCAGCACAGGTGTTCGTCTCTGGAAAACTTCCCTGCCAGATATTGCAGGGAAAGTGGCCAGTGTCGTCCGGCTCCTCGTCGCCCCAGGGAAACCGGACATCTCCCAGCCCACCCCGCGCTGCGTGCTCCCACTCGGCCTCAGTCGGAAGGCGCCCGCCGATCCACTTTGCATATGCCCGTGCATCGTTCCACGAGACATGGACCACCGGATGATCGGACCTGTCACGTGCAAGATCCCTTTCCGGTCCGTGAATGTGCCGCCAGTCAGCCCCGTCGACACGCCTCCACCACGTCACGTTGCGCACCGCTTGCGTGGGTCCGACACTCTTGGGCACCTGCGCCCAGAAAACGAAAGACCAGCCAAAGCGCTCTGCTTCGGTGACGTAGCCGGTCTCATCCACGAATGCCGCGAATTGCGCATTTGTCACAGCGGTTTCGCCAATGCGAAACGGTGCCACGCGCTTGGTACGCAGAGGACCTTCGGCGTCATCCGAAATGACAGGATCGCGCGTTCCGACCAACGCCTCATCGCCCGGAATCTCGATGGCCGGCGGTGGCGTTGCTGTGATGGCGGGCGGAATGCGGAATTCCTTTGCGACTCCGGGTCGAACGGCTGGAGGAGAGCATCCCGTTTTGGCTGCCATCGTCTCAGGCATCCAGCAAGTCACGCGCCAAGGCGTGATCGACGCAGAGATGTGTTACCAAACCGGCATTCAATGCCGCGCGCGTCGCTTCGCTGCGGTCGACCCCGCACACCACCAGAAGCCGCTTCCGCGCCGATCTAAGGTCGTCGAGCGTCGCGGCAATCAGCCTGTCGTGCGGGGGCATTGCGATCTCCTGTCCGTCGGCCGCAATGTATCGACAACAAATGATGCCAACTGCGCCAGCCGCCCTTGCGGCCTGCAACTCTTCGGCGGTTGCGATCCCCGCCGCCGCCAGATGAGTGTCCGAGGCAACATTGCCGATCGAAGACACGGTCAGATCCAGTGCCTGCAGCCGCCTGAGTTGCGCCTTGATTGTGGGCTCGCTCCGAAATGTCTCGGCAAGCGCCGCTGTCGAGATCAGCCCTGGCGCGTGCAACGTGTAGCAGGCGGCTGCCTCCAGCCTCCCGGAAATCTGGATCGCGCAATTCTCCGAGGCTGGAACCCGCTCCGAGATCATCGACCCGATAAGCTGGCAGACTTCCACGTCGGCGACCGGACTTCGTGGCATCGCGTTGGCAACCGCCATGATTGTCTCGCCCCAGGCCACGCCGACGGTGTCGCCTCTTTCGACCACATCGAGGATTGCGGCGGCCGCCACTCGTGCAAGCTGCCGGAAACTTTCGTCACGGGTAGCGTTTTCGTCAAACGCGGATGTCTGCGAGACATAAACGTCCTCGATGCCAAACTTCTCCCGCAAGTCCCGTGCAAGGCTGGACCCTGTCAGGACCTTTCCATCCACGCGGATATCGACGATCCCAAGTTCCCGGCTTTCGCGCAGCAAATTCACGATGGTCGCGCGGCTCACCTTCATCCGCTTGGCGATTTCGCCCTGCGTCATCCCCTCGCCGTAGTACAACAGCGCCACATTTGACAGTTGCGCTTCCTTGTCGCCTATCGCGCGAGCTGGGGATCCGGATTTGCTCATGCTGTCAGGCGCTTACCTTCTTATGCCCCTTCTGACCATAGTTCTGCCGGAACCAGGCATAGCATCTGTCGATTTCTTCCTGGCTAAGTTCCTCGACCGGTCCTCGGAGCATTGCCAGATGCGTCGTCATTGCCGCTTCTTCAATGTACATCGCGACCGAGGTTGCCTCGGTCGCCGAATTTCCCATCGTAAAGATCCCATGCGCTTTCACCAGCGCGGCCATCCCTCCATCGGCCGCCTCCAGAATGGCCTTGCCCGTGTCCACCTCTCCCGGCGTCGCATAGCGCGAACACGGCACGTCGCGGCCCAGGATGTGGGTAATCGGCGTGAGAACAGCCGGAATCCGCTCGCCACGCGCTGCAAAGCTCGAGGCATAGGGCGAATGTGTATGACAGACGCCGCCCACATCCGGGCGGTGCCTGTAAAGATAAAGGTGAACGCCTGTGTCCACCGAGGGCTTCATCTTCCCTTCGATCACGTTGCCATCGATATCGACGACAACCATCGTATCCGGTGTCAGCTTGGAGAATTTCACGCCTGACGGCTTGATCACCACGAGTCCGCTGTCCGGATCGCGACCCGAGACATTGCCACCCGAACCTACGACCAACCCGTTCCTGGGCAACTCATGGTTCTGCTCGCAAACTTCTTCCTTCAGCGCCGTAAGCATCACGCCACCTTCGAGTTTTCCGCCGGGATCCCGCCGGGGTAGATCACGATCTTGAGCGACTCTTCCGCCTCTACCAGCATCCGAAATGCCTCGGCAGAGTCCCTTATGTCATATCGATGTGAAATCGCCTGTTCCGCCATGATCCGCCCGGCGTCCAGCAGACGGATATAGCTGTAGGTATCGGTATGGTCACAGGAATAGCGCGAAGTGACGGTGACTTGATCAAAATAGGCGCGATTTCCGTCACGCACCCAGTCGGTCTCCGGCGGCAGCGGGGCGCCCAGGTGAAGACAACCGCCCACCTCAACAAGAGACAGCGCCTGTTCCCACGCAAGGGGAAACGGCGCGATCACGATCGCCGTGTCGGCCAGCCGCCCGCTGTTGATTGTCCGCATCATCTCGACTGCGTCCTCGGTCTTGGGATTGATGGTGTGCGTCGCGCCAAACTCACGCGCCCGCGCCAGCCGCCAGTCCGAGAAGTCCAGTGCCACGACCTTGCCTGCCCCGAACAATGGCGCCAGATGAACAAAGCCCTGCCCCATGAACCCGGCACCAACGACCGCCACCGTGTCGCCCGGCTGGATGTGACAGACCTTCAGCCCGGACAATACACAGGACCAGGGCTCTATGGTCACCGCAGCCTCGGTCGAAATGCTGTCAGGCAACACATGCGCATCCATGGCCAGATGCTGCGCCGTGACGCGGTAGTAGTCGCAGACCCCACCAGGATCGAGCTTCATTTGGCGGTAGAACGGATCACGCGTGGGATGCCCACGGCGCGACAGGTGGGAGTTGGTGCGACCCACGTGGTGATTGACGAATACCCGGTCGCCGATCTTGAATTCGGTCACGCCTGCACCCATAGCGACCACTTCGCCCACGGGTTCGTGCCCCAGCACCTTCGGCTCCGATTTGTACCAGGCCATCGTCTCACCGCCGCAAAGGCCGCAGGCCAGCGTCTTGAGGAGCATCTCGCCGGGCCCGATTTCAGGCACCGGACGCTCTTCGATGCGAATGTCGTCCAGAGCGTGATAGACCGCTGCTGTCATCACGTTTGTCATCCGCCATGCTCCTCCAGCGATCCTAGCTTCGCACGCACCGCTCGCGCGGCATCGGACAAGGCCTGATAGCGTGCAAAGGCGCGGTCATAGAGCGGGCCGTTAGCCGGATCCGGTCGGTACGTCACGTGATCCTCGGCCCGCTTGGCCAGCATCACCGGGTCGCCCAAGCCTGCCGCGCTTGCACCGATGCAGGCCGCTCCCCAGAGGCCTTGGTCCGAGGCACGGCTGACAATCACAACCTGCTGCACGATATCGGCAATGATCTGGCACCAGATCGCGTTCCTCGATCCTCCTCCGGAGAGCTGCACCGGCTCGGTCGGCAAGCCGCCCTGCGACGCAAAGCAATGACGCAGGCTGAAAGCGGCTCCCTCCATTACCGCTCGTCCCATCTCGGCCTTCGATGTGGCTGCCGACAGCCCGTAAAATCCCGCTCGAATGTCCGAGGCGACAAAGGGCGCACGCTCACCGCTGAGATAAGGCAGGAAGGTCACGCCGTTCGCCCCGGGCGGCACGTCCGCTACAAGCGCATTCAGCTTCTCAGCGATCTCGCCCGCGCTGTTACCACCCAACGTCTGAGGATGCAGCCGGGTGAACCAGTCAAACGCGGATGCCCCGCTCGTCGGCGCCAGAACCTTGATCGCAATCTCCGCCGTCGGGTGCAGCACGGCTGCGCCAATGGGCTCAACTTCCGGATCCAGGCTGTCGGAGAGAATGTTCACCACCGCAGTCGTGCCCATGATCATCATCGTCTGCCCGGGCCGATCCATGCACATGCCGACGATCATTGCCGAAAGATCAAGCGTCCCAACCGAAACCGGAATTCCCTCAGTCAAGCCGGTCGCCCTCGCCGCGTCGGCCGTCAGCCCGCCAAGCCGCGTGTCGGCACTCCGCGGCGGGTTCAACTTGTCCGCCAAGTCACGACAGTCCAGAGCCTCGAACTGAGCTTCTCCATACGACCGGGTGGCAAAGTCCAAAAAGGGAATCGAGGCGTTTGACCAATCGGTAGCCCATTCTCCCGTCAGGCTGTGCCCGACCCAGTCCGCGCAGGTCATCACACGCGCTACGCGCCCGGCAGCAACGTCATCCCTTGCCCGCAACCAGCGCCAAAGCATCCCTGACGTCCCGGCCCAAAGCGCCGTCCGGCACCCTCTCCCTATGGCGGCAGTGGCGCCACTGTCTGCCAGTGCGCCGAGATCCGCAGCTGCCCGCGTATCGTTCCAGAGCATTGCGGGCGCCACCGGCTCTCCTTCGGCATCGACCGCCCAGAAACCATCGCCCTGCGCGGCAATCCCAAGCGATGCCACACTGGCCACGTCTATCTTGCCGCCTAGCTCTGACAGTGCGTGCATCACGCAGGCGCGTACCCTCGCCATATCCTGCTCGCTCTCGCCACTGGAACCCTGATTCACCTCGCTCGGGACCGCTGCTTCTGCAACACAGACACCTTCAGGCGAATAGGCCGCAGCCTTGACTGTCGTCGTCCCGACATCCAGGCCGATCCAAAGCGCGCTCATCCCGATCGCTCCAGAATTCGGGGTGGTCGATCGATGGAAAGCGCGGGCAACGGCCCGTCCCAGGCCTCAACGCACACCAATGCCGTGTGCGCAATGTTACCCTGGCTGAGCTCCGAACACCCCTTGTCGATGGTCAGTACATTCGGATTGCCATGTACTTCCAACCACTCGCCGTCAACGATCTGCGGGTCGAACCAGGCCCCCGTTGCCAGCGCGATGCAGTCCGGCCGAATGTCCTCGCTCAGCCGTAAGCCGGCCAAGCAAGCCCCGCGCGCGTTGGACAATCGCACGACATCGCCCTCGGAAAAACCTCGCGCGGACGCCGTCGCCGGATGCATAAGCACCGGTTCCCGCCCCTTGATCTTGTCGTTCAGTGCCTCGCTCCCCAAGTCGTTCTGCGCATGCAGTCTGGTGTCCGGCTGACCAGAGATCAGGTGCAATGCGCCGTCCGGCGCATCCAAAAGGGATTCGACCGGTGGCAACCATGTTGGATGGCCCGGACAATCGTCCAGCCCGAACCCTGCGATCGTTTCGTTGTAAAGCGTGATCCGTCCGCTTTCCGTCGCCAAAGGCGCGCGCTCCGGATCGTCCACGAAGTCACGCATCAGGCGACGATGTTCTTCGGCGTCGGGCACGGCAAACACGCCCTCGTCTCGAAACCGATCAAAATCCGGCAATTCGAAACCATGGCTCGCGGCAACTTCGGAGGCGCACTCCCACAACTGACGCAGCCAGCCGTCAACTCCCCGCCCCTCCGTGAATTGATCTTCGAAGCCCAGTTGATGCGCGATCCGACGGAAAATCTCGTAGTCGTGCTGCGCTTCCCCAATTGGTGACAGTATCTGGGACATGTAGATGAGGCGCGGGTCTCGGCGGTTCATCATTATGTCGTCGCGTTCCAGCGGCGTCGTCGCGGGCAGAACGATGTCGGCCCGACGTGCTGACGCGGTCCAGGCGTGCTCGTGCACGACGATTGTGTCGGGGCGAGTCCAGGCCGCTTCCAGGCGGCGCAAGTCCTGATGGTGATGAAACGGGTTGCCGCCAACCCAATAAACCAACCGGATATCCGGATAGGTTCGGGTCTCGCCGTTGTAGCGATAGTCCGCTCCTGCATGTGTCAGCATGTCGGCCAATCGAGCAACGGGGATGAAGTCCCCTACCGGATTTTGCCCTTGGGGCAAGGAGGGCCATGGGATAAGCCGCGTGGGACGCCCTGCCGGTGAAGTCGATCCGTAACCAAACGAAAATCCCGTGCCTGGCTGGCCAATCTCGCCCAGAACCGACGCCAATGCGAGGACCGCCCAGATCGGTTGCTCTCCATGATCTGACCGCTGGAGTCCCCAAGTCACCGCGATCATGCTGCGCTTGCCAGGCAACTCATGAGCCAAGGTCCGGATCTTGTCGGCGGAGACATCGCATGTCGGGGCAGCCCAATCGGCCGACTTCGGCACTCCATCGGTCTCGCCGGTCAGATACGCTCGAAACTTCGTCCAGCCACTCGTGCACCGCTCGATGAACGCTCGATTCTCGCGTCCGGAGACGACGATTTCATAGGTCAGCGCCAGCATCAGCGCGACGTCGGTTCCAGGTCGGATCGACACCCATTCGGCACTCGCAAGATCGCTCCTTTGCGGCGAGACCGAAACGAGCCGTGTTCCACCTGCCGACAACCGGTCAAGCCAATCCGGGATCTCGTGATAGCTCGAGCCCGACGCCGTGATCTGCGCCGTACGAGCGGAAATCCCGCCAAAGGCAAGCAAGAGTTCGCAATGCTTTGCAACTTCCGTGATGCTGGTCAAGTTGTCCTGCAACTGCCTCTGACTCATGCCCAGTATGTATGGAAACAAGGCTCCCGCGGCCGCGTGCGAATAGGTCTCTCGCGACCCGACATATCCCCCGAAGCAATTGAGAAACCGTCGGAGCTGGCTTTGTGCATGGTGAAATCGTCCCGCGCTCGACCAACCATAGGAGCCAGCAAAAATCGCGCCGTTCCCTTGCTCGGACCGCACCCGTGTCAACTCTTCGGCGACACGCCGCACCGCCTCATCCCAAGTCACGCGGACGAAGTCATCCGATGACCGTGCCGCACCTCGATCGCCTTCAAGCCAGCCTTTCCGGATGACAGGTGAGAGCACTCGGCCCCTTTTGTTCGTCGCCGCCGAGAGCCACCCACGCCCGATACGCGACGGCGCCGGATCGTCGGCGAGCGGAAGAAGGCCCGTGCTTTCGTCAAATGCGTAGGCGCCCCAATGGGCGGCGGTATAGCGCATTGCGCCTCCCCTTTGCGCCAAGGCTCTTGTCTTTTGCATATGACTGATATAGTGACATTTGTAAACCACCGGGGGTGCATTATGCGCAATGAAAGATCCACGGAGGAGATTGCGCTCGGCATCAGGCGCAGGGTCTTCGAGCACTCGATCCGAAACAACGGCGGATATCTGAGCCAGGCCTGCTCGGCTGCCGAACAGTTGGCCTGGCTCTACAACGAGGAGTTGCATCTCGGGGCGCCCACGCTGCCGTTGATTCCCGGACCCTTCGCCGGAGTCCCCGCGCTTGGCAATGACGCCTATCGCACGGGTGCTGGATACAACGGACCGGCAGAACCGGAATTCGACAGGTTGTTCATCGCTCCGGCACACTACGCACTCGTCGCCTATGCCACGCTGATAGAGGTCGGTCGCATGGCACCCGAAGGCCTCGAGATGTTCAACAAGGACGGATCGTCCGTTGAAATGATCGGTGCGGAACACAGCCCCGGAATGGAAGTGCACAATGGCACGCTTGGCATCGGCCTCTCGACGGCCGCGGGACTTGCCTGGGGCCGAAAGCGCCGTGGAGAACCTGGGCGAACCTGGGTCTTCATGTCTGACGGCGAGGTCCAGGAAGGCCAGATCTGGGAAGCCATCGCCGCAGCGGCTTACCACCGCATCGACAACCTCTACGCCATCATGGACGTCAACCGACAGCAATGCGACGGTGCCATGTCGAGCGTCATGGATGTTGGCGACATCAAGGCCAAGATCGAGCAGTTCGGGGGTGTGGCTGTCAGGGTCGATGCCCACAAGCTCGATCAGATCCGCGAGGCCGCAAGGACTCCCCACCGTGGCAAGCCCCTGATTATCCTTGCAAACTCGTCACCATTTCGCGGAATGCCCAGTCTCCAGCTGCGTTTTCCCGGACTGCACTACGTCCGTTTCAAGTCCGAGGAAGAGCGATCCAGCATGAACAAGGAGATCGCCCGGTCGCTTCGCGTCGACCCTGTTGCCTACGAGGGAACGCACTGATGGTCGAACTGGTCAGCCGCCCCTATGCACGGGCCTTCGAAGCATATGCAACGCAATACCCTTACGAGATTCTCTGCCTTTCTGCGGACCTGACGTCGTCCTGCGAGATCGACGGATTCCGCGACCGTCATCCGGAACAGTTTCTCTCGCTGGGCATGGCTGAGCAGAACATGATGAGCTTCGCAGGCGGCCTCGGCCTCGCCGGGTACCGACCTTTCGTCCACACCTTCGGCGTCTTCATGTACCGTCGCCCCTATGACCAGCTTATGGCGTCGATTGCCTATCCCCGGCGGAAGGTCAGGCTCATGGGATTTCTTCCGGGCGTGACGACTCCTGGCGGCATGACGCACCAGTCCATTGAAGACATCAGTGTCATGCGCTCGATCCCGAACATGACAATTCTGGAGTGTGGCGACGCGACGGAAGTGGAATCCATCTGTGAAGCCGCCGACAGCATTGACGGCCCTGTCTGGTGCCGCGTCCTGCGTGGCTCGGTGCCTCGCCTGTTCGACACGCCGATCAGAGTGGGCGAGATTCGCGTGCTGTCCGAGGGTGCTGACGTTCTCGTCGTCACGTCCGGCATCTGCACGGAAGAAGCCATGCGCGCTCGTGCCGCCTTCGCCAAGGCCGGCCTCTCGATCCGGCACCTTCATTTGCACACGATCAAGCCCTTCGACGCTTCGGCTCTCCTGGACCACATCCACAGCGTGACGCATGGCGTCGTCACGCTCGAGAACCATGTGACCGAAGGCGGCATCGGCTCGCTGGCGGCAGAAGTGATGGCGGACGCAGGCGTGGGCAAGCGGCTGATGCGCCTTGGCTTGAGAGACACTTACGCGCACGGGGGATCACGCCCTTATCTCATGAGGTACTATGGCCTCGACGCGCTGGCCCTCGTCAAAGGCATCGAGAGTTTGCTGGGTGAAGAATTCGACATCACCGAAGACGACCTCGACGCGGCCCGCGTGGATGACGTTCACTCGCTCGTCAAGGCAGAGGCACTTTGAGGAGTGCTGGTGCAATGGTGATACGCGGAAGATCGATGCCGGACCTATGTCCAAACGTCACTTTGGCATGTGCGAGAAGCCACAACGGTCGAAGCCGTGAAGCCTCTTGGCAATTCGAATTGCGGCCGGCCCCCTGGCGGAAAGACACATGGCTAGATCAGGAGAGTCGCTTGCCCAGGAATGGGCAAGGTCACTTGACCGATGCAGTTCCTTCGATCCAAAAATTCATCGGGACAAGTTGATGGATCGGGTTGCGAGAGAGGCTGGCCATCCGCGCACCCACCCCTCTTGATCTGAATGGCCCGCATTGGCGGCCATCAAGCGGCCCGGGACGGCCGGATACGGCGCCATGACTGTCCTGCCCGGAAATTCGTCATGCGCCACGCAATGTGCCTCGGGCCGCGGCCGGGCTCCGCATCGCCCAAGCCAAACCTCAGTGCAAGACCGCGTCCACTGGCACTGCTCGGTTCGACCTCGCAATTCGGTCACCGATGATCAGGCCCTCCGGACCCGCACTCACCTTTGCGGTCTGGCCGTCACCCAAGTCGCCGGCAAGCAGCATCTCGGCCAGTTCGTTCTGGAGCGCGTTCTGGATGACGCGCTTCAAGGGCCTAGCTCCGTAGACCGGATCGTAGCCCTCGTCTGCAAGCCACTTCAGGGCCGACTCGTCCAGATCAACCTTGATGTTCTGCCTGGCAAGCCGCTTTCGAAGCAGGTCGAGCTGGATTTCAACGATCCCGTCCATGTCCTCCCGCGTCAGCCGGTCGAAGACGATCATGTCGTCAAGCCGGTTCAGGAACTCGGGCCGGAAGTGGTTGCGTACGGCCTCCATCACTCCCCGACGCGCCTGGCTCGCATCAGCGCCGTCAGGCAACTGGCTCAATGCCTGCGATCCGAGGTTTGAGGTCAGGATGACGAGCGTCTGCTTGAAATCCACCTTGTTGCCCTGGCCGTCCGTCAGGATGCCGTCGTCAAGCACCTGCAGCAGCACGTTGAACACTTCGGGGTGCGCCTTTTCGATCTCGTCGAACAGGATCACCTGATAGGGTCGCCGCCGGACCGCTTCGGTCAGCACGCCGCCCTCGTCATAGCCCACGTATCCCGGAGGGGCTCCGATCAACCTTGCCACCGAGTGCTTCTCCATGAACTCGCTCATGTCGATCCGCACCATCGCGCGATCATCATCGAACAGGAACTCGGCCAACGCCTTGGTCAGCTCGGTCTTCCCAACGCCCGTGGGACCCAGAAAGAGAAACGATCCAAGCGGCCGGTTCTCGTCCTGCAACCCGGCACGCGCACGGCGCACGGCATTCGACACTGCGCCGATGGCAGATGCCTGGCCGATCACGCGCTCGCCGAGCTCTTCCTCCATGCGAAGCAGCTTCTCGCGCTCGCCTTCGAGCATCTTCGAGGTGGGAATCCCGGTCCAGCGCTCGACGACCTCGGCAATGAGTTCCGGCCCGACCGCCTCCTCGACCATGACATGGTCGTCATCCGCCTCGGCGTCGGCAATCTGCTTCTCGAGACCTGGAATGATGCCGTACGACAGTTCTCCCGCCCGCTGAAGGTTGCCGTCGCGCTTTGCCTGGTCAAGCTCGGCCCTGGCACGGTCCAGTTTCTCCTTCACGGTGCGTGCGTTCTCAAGCCTGTCCCGCTCGGCCTGCCAGGCTGTCGTCATCGATGCGGACTTCTGCTGAAGTTCGGCAAGTTCGCGCTCGAGCTTCTCGAGCCGATCCTTGGACGCCTTGTCGTCTTCCTTCTTCAGCGCCTCCGCCTCGATCTGCAACTGGAGGATCTGACGGTCGATCGCGTCAAGCTCCTCGGGCTTCGAATCCACTTCCATGCGAAGCCGCGATGCCGCCTCGTCGACAAGGTCGATTGCCTTGTCGGGCAGGAAACGGTCGGTGATGTACCGATGGCTGAGCGTCGCTGCAGCGACAAGGGCACCGTCGCTGATCCGGATCCCGTGATGCAGTTCATACTTCTCCTTGATGCCCCGCAGGATGGACACGGTGTCTTCCACCGTCGGCTCGTCAACCATCAAGGGCTGAAATCGCCGCGCGAGCGCCGCATCCTTCTCGACGTATTTCCGATACTCGTCGAGCGTCGTGGCCCCCACGCAGTGCAGTTCTCCCCTGGCAAGGGCCGGCTTCAAGAGGTTCGAGGCGTCCATCGCGCCGTCCGTCTTGCCTGCGCCGACCAGCGTGTGCATCTCGTCAATGAACAGGATCACCTCGCCGGCAGCGGCGGTCACCTCGTTCAGCACGCCCTTCAGGCGCTCCTCGAACTCGCCGCGATACTTGGCGCCAGCAATGAGCGCTCCCATGTCCAGCGCAAGAAGCCTCTTGTTGTGAAGGCTCTCGGGCACGTCACCATTGACGATCCTGAGCGCGAGACCCTCCGCAATTGCGGTCTTGCCGACTCCGGGATCACCGATCAGCACCGGATTGTTCTTGGTCCGGCGCGAAAGCACCTGCATCGTCCGTCGGATTTCCTCGTCGCGTCCGATGATGGGGTCAATCTTCCCTTCGGCGGCGGCCTCCGTAAGGTCACGCGCGTACCTCTTCAGCGCATCATAGCCGTCCTCGGCCGAAGCGGTATCGGCGGTTCGCCCCTTCCGGAGATCGTTGATCGCCGAATTCAGCGCCTGGGCGCTGACGTTCCCGGCTTCCAGTGCCTCCTTCGCCTTTGAACGCACAACTGCAAGTGCGGTCAGGACACGTTCCACCGGCACGTAACTGTCGCCGGCCTTCCTGGCGATCTTCTGCGCCTCGTCAAGAACCTTGATGGTCTGCTGGTCCGTGTAGACCTGCCCGGCATCGCCCGAGACCTGCGGATTGCCGGCAAGGGCCTGGTCGACCGCTTCCACGACGCGCTCGGGCGCGCCACCGGCGGCGCGGATCAGGTTTGAGGCCAGTCCCTCGTCATCGTCCATCAGTGCCTTAAGGAGGTGTTCCGGCGCCAGCCGCTGGTGATCTTCCCGGGTTGCCATGGTCTGCGCAGCCTCCAGAAAGCCGCGCGCCCGCTCGGTGAACTTTTGCAAGTCCATTGGTCTTCTCCTTTACAAGCGCCCCTTTGTCAGCACCCTCTTCCAGGCATGCATCCATGGGCCTTGCATCGTATATGGGCAGCGGCCCACAATGGCGCAAGGGGCCGGGCAACGAGGTCGGCTCCAGGCATGACCGCGCCGCAAATCCTGGCCACAATGGCGTCCCCGTTTCCGGCCGCATCCTGCACCTGTTTCGGCGCGACGCGCATTCGTGCCTTTGACCCTGGCTCGTGCCCTGAGCGGCGAAGGCCCAATTGGCCATTGCACAAGAAGAGAATATCAGCCCTACTTCGAAACTGGAGAGCAAGGAGATCCTGCCGCACGTGCCAGACGCAAGCACACCCGTCATCGAAGTCAGCGACCTGCACAAGAGCTTCGGCACGCTCGAAGTCCTGCGCGGCGTTTCGATGGCCGCGCCAAAGGGCCATGTCGTTTCGCTGATCGGCTCTTCGGGATCGGGCAAGTCCACGCTTCTTCGCTGCATCAACCTGTTGGAGGACAGCCAGCAAGGCCGGATCATCTTTGAAGGCGAACCAATCTCCTGGCGCGGCGAAGGCGTGAACCGCAGACCGGCAGACCGGGTTCAGGTCACGCGCATCCGCACGAACCTGTCAATGGTGTTCCAGCAGTTCAATCTCTGGGCGCATCTCACGATCCTCCAGAACGTGATGAAGGCTCCCGTAACCGTGCTCAAACGGAACCGTGCCGACGTGGAAGACTCGGCACGGCGCTATCTTGAGCGGGTCGGCATCGGAGACAAGTGCGACGCCTACCCGGCGCAGCTTTCGGGCGGGCAGCAGCAAAGAGCCGCGATAGCGCGCGCACTCTGCATGGAGCCCAGGGCGCTTCTTTTTGACGAACCGACATCTGCGCTCGACCCTGAACTCGAACAGGAAGTCGTGAAAGTCATCAAGTCGCTGGCAGATGAGGGCCGGACCATGCTGCTTGTCACTCACGACATGACGATGGCGCGAGACGTCTCCGACCACGTCCTGTTCCTGCATGAAGGCCGAATTGAGGAGCAAGGATCGCCCAATGCCCTTTTCGACGCGCCAAGGACCGAACGATTGCGGCAGTTCCTGAGTCACGTCCGGGCAGCATGACAACAACACCGCAAGGAAACCAAATTTGCAAAGGGAGACCTCAAATGAAGAAAATCATCCTGACCATCGCTGCGCTCGTACTTGCAGCGGGACTTGCCCATGCCGGCAGCCACTCCGTCATCCGCATGGGCACCGAGGGCGCCTACCCTCCTTGGAACTTCCTCAACGACGCGGGTGAAGTGGACGGCTTCGAGCGCGAACTGGGCGATGAACTCTGCAGGCGTGCGGAACTTACCTGCGAATGGGTGACCAACGACTGGGATTCGATCATCCCCAATCTCGTCTCTGGAAACTACGACACGATCATCGCCGGCATGTCGATCACCGCCGAACGCGACCAGGTCATCGACTTCACTCAGAACTACAGCCAGCCGGATCCTTCCGCGTATCTCGCAATGTCCGACGACATCGACGTGGAAGGCGCCGTGCTCGCAGCGCAGACCAACACGATCCAGGCGGCCTTCATCGCAGAGAAGGGTTGGACCTTGGTGGAGTTCGCCACGCCCGAAGAGACCATCGCAGCCGTCAGGAACGGCGAGGCTGATGCGGTCCTGGCCGACAAGTCCTACCTGACGCCGATCGAGGCGGAAGACGCCGACCTCGTCTTCCTTGCAAGGAACGAGCTCATCGGCGGCGGCGTTGGCTTGGGCATCCGGGAAAGCGACACCGAACTCAAGGAGAAGTTCAACATGGCCATCCAGTCCATGAAGGACGATGGCTCGCTGAACGTGCTGATCGAGAAATGGGAAATCGGCGAACCGTTCTGATCCGAATGCCTTGCTGCACGCCCCGCATCGGACCTGTCGGGGCGTGCAGACCTGATTCGGCTGGACACGCCGGGCCGGATCAGGCGCCGGTGCGTTAGCGGGAGACGGTTCGATTTTCGGGTTCTGCACCGATCCGACGACGCTCGACACTGCAAGGTGGATGGCTTGCTACCTGACGACGGGCAAGCATTTCGGGTTCTACTGGTCCTTTGTCACTGTCCTCGTTCTCCTGGCAGTCACCGCTCCCACCGCCTTGCTCTTCGGCTTCGGCGGCGCATCGGCGGCGCGGAGCCAGTTTCTGCCGCTTCGCTGGTTCGGCACGATATACATCTCCATCGTGCGCGGCGTTCCGGACATCGCGTTCTTTCTCTTCTTCGTCATCGCGCTTGACCAGGGCTTCGAGTTCCTGCGCCACCAGTATCTGTGCCCGGACTGGACCGACAGGATCTGGCAGGGCAACGACTTCGTCGTCTGC
>JAJDVJ010000112.1 GCA_022826205.1 Silicimonas sp.
GGCAGCCTGGGCGAAACGCAGCGCCGACTTGAGCGAATCGCCTGCAATGATTCGGGCGGCAAGAGCGCCCGTGAACATGTCCCCTGCCCCATGCGTGCTCACGACCCTGATTGAAATTGCCGGATGATGTGTCATCTGGCCATTCTCCAACAACATCGCGCCTTTGGCGCCTAGGGTCAAGACAACGGCACCCCGTACCATGCCCGCAAGAGCGGCCAGGGAGGTCTCCGGATTGCGGTGCCCTGTCAGACCTTCAGCTTCGATGCGGTTCACGACCAGCACGTCGATCCGCTCCGCCAACTCGACGGGAAGCCGACGTGCCGGCGCAGCGTTAGCGATCAGCAGGGATTCACGCGGCAGGCAAGAAGCAAAGGCAAGATTTGCGGCTTCGGGAATTTCGTTTTGGAGCAGACCTGCCAGCGGCGGTTCCTGCCACGAAATGTCACCGTCATTTTCAAGATTGGCACCCGGTACGGTGACGGCACCGTATTCGCCCGAGGGCAGCGTGATCGCGACGCTCATGCCGGTGGGCGCGTCAGCCTCCAGAACAAGCGAATGCTCGACGCCCGCCGCATCCATCGCAGCGCGTATCGTCCCCGCTGCACTGTCCCGCCCGACCCGTCCGGCCATGGCGACCTGCGCGCCCATCCGCGCAGCGGCAAGAGCCTGGTTGCCACCCTTGCCGCCGCAGCGGTAATCGACGCGAATGCCGGGAAGTGTTTCATCCAGTTCCGGCATGCGCGGTGCATCCACGACGACATCGTGGTGCAGCGCCCCAAGAATGACGATTCCGCTCATTCGCCATACAGCGCACCTGCAACGATGCGCTGACTGAGTGCAGCATCCTGGCGAGCGATTGCAGCGGCGAGATCCCTGTTTGTGCGGAGCTTGCCAGCCACCGAGCGGAGCCGCTCGGCCATGTGGATGTTCGTTCGGACCTCTTCGAACGGGTCCATTCCCGAGAGATCTGGAAATGTGTCGAAGTAGATCACGCCATCGTAGCCTATGCGGTCCAGTTCGACGAAAAGCTCGACGGTTGCAACCGGGTGCACGGTGCCAACCATCAAGCCATCGTCGCGCTTGCCGTAGCCGTCATTCAGATGAACGCCAAGCAGACGGGAATTGCGCGCGACAAGACCCGCGGCATAGGCCGGCATCTCGTCAGCATGGAGCACATGGGCAAAATCGAGCGTAACGCCGACATTGGGCCGGTCCAGTTCCCTCGTGGCGAGAAGTGTAGTCCCGATATCCGGCATCAGCGAATAGGCTCGCGGATCATTCGGCTTGTATTCAATGGCGATGTCTATCTCGCGATTGTGGTCGGCCACTTCGGCCATCGCCGAGATCGTGTCGTCCCAGGCCCGCGTGTAGTCCACCTGAAAGGCGTAGTCGAATCCGTCCTGCCCCATCCAGAGCGTCAGCTGTCGGGCTCCTAGCCTTGCACAGATGTCGATTGCTTCACGCGTCTGATCGATGGCCTTTTGCCGAATTGCGGGATCGGGATTCGTAAAGGCGCCAATGGCGAATTCAGGCTCTCCGTAGTACCGCATCGCAAGACCATTTAGGCGCACCCCGTTTGCCTCAAGAGCGACGCGCACCGCAGCCTCATTGGCGGCAGAGACATGATCGGGAAAATTAAGGTCGGCAGCATCGAGCTTCCCGACACGAGCAACAAGTTCCAGCAGATGCGGCACGTCGCGCCGACCGGGCGGAAGCGCAGCCTTGAAAGCGTTCAGGCGTGCCGCATACCGTTGGCGGTTCAACTGGACTGCGGGCATCGTCTCGCCTCCCAACTCCGGCCAAGAAAGTTCGCCCTTGGGGGCATGCCGATGAGCAATACCTCGGCCACGCGACGTTGCATCGCGGGATAACCTAGACTGAGCCCCGCGATGCACGTCTGTGGCTCCGTGAACAATTGTCGTGATACCAATCCCAGAACTCAAAGACCATCAACAAGAAAAGAACATTTGTCGCGCAGTCTCAAGTTGTCATTACCGCAATCGCTTGAGACTGTTCGCGCTTGCCTGACACATTCATTCAACGTCATTGACATGGATCCGCGACAAGGCCCATCGTTTCCCGTTGGCGCTAAGCACACACACGAAAGGCACAACATGAGTGAAGTTCAGAAACGCAAAGGGACCACGTTCAAGGACCTGCATGCCGCCGACGGGATCTTCGTGATGCCGAATGCCTGGAACGCTGGCAGTGCCCACATGCTGGAAGCGGCCGGCTTTCAGGCCGTGGGAACCACGAGCGCGGGAATAGCCTTCTGTCTCGGCCTACCGGATTATGAGGGAGCACTCACCCGCGAGGCTGCGCTGGACGAGACTTGCCGGATTGTTTGCGCCGTGCGGATTCCGGTCAGCGCAGATGCAGAAAATGGCTACGGGCATACACCGGAAGAGGTTGCCGAAACCATCCTCAGGGTGGCAGATACCGGCGCGATAGGCGCAAGCATCGAAGACTATTCGGTTAGCTTCGCTGCGGGCGGCCTGTACGATCGGCTCCTGTCTGTGGAGAGAATTGAGGCAGCGGTGGCCGCAGCCGCCTCCTTGTCGTTTCCCTTTACAGTGACTGCGAGGGCCGAGTGTTATCTCTCGGGACATCCGAACCCGTTCGAGGAGTCCGTGGCGCGGGCCGTTTCCTATCGCGACGCGGGGGCGGACTGTCTCTATGTGCCCGGAATCACCGACGCGGAAGCCATCAGCAGGCTCGTGAATGAAGTCGAAGCCCCCGTCAACGTAGTCATGGGTCTCGCAGGCAGTCCTTTGAGCGTGACCCAGCTGGAAGACCTTGGAGTAAAGCGAGTCAGCATCGGCGGCTCGCTCGCTCGCGCCACCTTCGGGGTCATCCAGCGTGCCGCCGAGGAGATCCGCGACCGCGGCACCTTTTCCTTTTCTGACGGTCAGGTGCCAGACGCTGAACTGTGCCGGTTTTTTGCCAGCCGACAAGAATTGTCCACGCCCTGAGGGCAAGCACTGATCCTGCCTCATCAACCACTGTCAGAGGCTCTCGGACGAGTTGATCTTGATCACGTTGATTGCGCGACTTGCCGAAGCTCAATTGCATCCAAGTGCGTGCATAACCGAACCGCGTCGATGAAAAGGCGGCTTCGTCATCGCTCCAGCAATCCGACAGTGCGCCAGCCTTGCTTGAAAATTCGGGTGACACCGACGCAACCCCTGATTCCAGGCGACTGGGCACACGCTCCCTGCAAGCTACATTCATCACCCGTCCGGGCTGAAGCCCCTATGGAACGGTATTTCGGGGACAAATTCGGTATCGAGCAGTTGGGAGGCGGAGACGAGCGGCAATGGTCGCAAGGACGTCTGCGATATTCGGTGCGCATGAGGCGATGATTGCATGCGGGAGACGAAATTCCGGGGAAGGCTGCAAAATGCGTCGCATAACCGCACAAGATGCGTCATGAAGACGTCATGACGCCTCGGATAAACGCCTACCTGGTCCATCTGCTCACAGCATCCGGCGCAGTTTTTGCCATGCTCGCCCTCCTGGCAGCGGTCGAGGGCAACTGGGCCACCATGTTCCTCTGGCTTCTCGTTGCTTTCGCGGTGGACGGGCTGGATGGCCCGCTCGCGCGCGCAACCAAGGTCACGGTCAACGCAAAGCGTCTTGACGGGTCCATTCTGGACGTGATCGTCGACTTCCTCACCTACGTCGTAATTCCCGCCTTCGCCCTGTTTCACTCGAACCTGCTGCCGGGATGGACCGGCTGGGTGGCCATCATCGTGATCACCTTTCTTTCGGCGATCTACTTTGCCGACACCCGGATGAAGACGTCGGACTATTCGTTCAACGGCTTCCCGGCCTGCTGGAACATGGTGGTTCTGGTTCTCTTTGCCATCAAGCCCGAGTTCTGGGTCAGCCTGACGTTGGTTGTCGCCTTGGCGGTGGCCATGCTCTTGCCGATAAAGTTCGTGCATCCGTTTCGCACCAAGAGATGGCGGGTCATCTCCTTGCCCATGGCATTTGCCTGGACATTTTTCGCAGGATGGGCCGCTTGGGTGGATTTCGATCCCGAAAGCTGGGCACACTGGGGCCTGATCGTCACGACGGTCTGGCTGCTGTTCGCGGGCGTCGCACAGCAAATCCTGTATCGGGAAAAGCTCTGAACCTCGCCCTGCCCGCCAGAATGCTTGCGTGTGCCTACCTGTCCTCCAGCGCAATCCAGTCGCGAGGCTCCGGGCCGTTGTACAGCGTGAGCGGCCGGATCAGGATGTTGCCCCGCTTTTGCTCAAGGCACTGGATCACCCAGCCCGGCATCCGTCCGATGGCAAAGATCGGAACGTAGAGATCCATGGGGATTCCGTGGAGCTGGTAGACCACACCGGAATAGAAATCGACGTTCACGTTCAGCCCGTGCCGCGCATACGGCTTCATCGCCTCGACCACCGCCTGCAGGATTTCGTACCACTCGGGTTGGCCCATTTCCTCGCCTAGCTTTCTCACGCCGTCACGCATGTGCCGCGCACGCGGGTCCTCGGCTCGATAGACCCTGTGGCCAAAGCCCGTCACCGGCTCCCTGTTCTTGCGCTTTTGCCGAACGTACTCCGCAGCATTTTCCGGAGCACCGATCTCCTCGACCATTTTCATGACGTCTTCGGCGGCTCCACCATGGGCCGGCCCCGCGAGCGTGGCGAGCGCGGTCGTGACGGCGCCGTGCATGTCCGCTTCCGTGCCAACCGTCACCCTTGCCGCGAACGAGGATGCGTTGGCGCCGTGCTCGGCGTGAAGAATGAAGTCCACGTCCGCCAGCCGTGCGGCGTCTTCCGAAGGTGTCTCGCCCTTGAGCATCCAGAGCCAGTTCCCGGCGTGTCCGAGCGACGGATCAGGCTTCACGGGCTCGCGTCCGGACCGAATGGCGTGATGCGCGGCAATGATCATTGGCACCTGCGCGGTCAGGCGAACTCCGTTTTCGAGCATGCCTTCCTCCGACGCGTCCTCAGCGCCGGACTCCAGTGCAGCCAGAGCGGAAACAGCGGTGCGCAGCACGTTCATCGGATGGCCGCCAGAGGTTGCCCGAACTATGTCGATGATCTCGTCAGGCAGAACGCGCGAGGCCTTCAGCCTGGCGTCGAATTCCGCTAGCTCTTCTGCATTTGGCAACTCGCCCATGATCAACAGGTGAGCGACTTCCTCGAACGTCGCGTTGGTCGCCAGATCGTCGATCGTGTATCCACGGTAGTACAGGCGGCCAGCCGCCCCATCGATATCCGACACGGCCGAACGGTCGAAATGCACCCCCATGAGGCCACGGTTGATCTTCGGTGCGTCGGTCATGTAGCTGCTCCTGATATGGCAGGGGAATTGATGATGAATGCTCTCGAGAGGTCCTTCGAAGCGGCAAAGGCAAGAAACGCGCGAGTCGTCATGCCGGAGATTTCGGAAGACGATCGCATGCGCGACGCAGCCAACCGGCTAGTCGTCGGCGGCCTTGCCACAACAGTGCAGCTTGCAGATCCGTCAGACGATCTGGCGGAAGTGGTTGTGAGGAACCGGGGGGTCAAGCCTGCACTTGCGCGTCGCATGATCGCCAGGCCGCTTGTTCGCGCCGCAGCAATGGTTGCAGTCGGCGAGGCGGATGTCCTGGTCGCAGGCGCGCTGGCTCCGACCCGGCGTGTGATCGAGGCCGCGTCACTTGCGATTGGCCTTGCCGACGGGATCAGGCAACCTTCATCCTTCTTTCTCATGTCCCTCCCCGGAGGGAGTGAATTGATGTTCGCGGATTGCGCTGTCTCCGTGGATCCGGACGCAGGCGAACTCGCAGGAATCGCGCGCAGTTCCGCCGCCTCCGCGGAAGCGCTTCTGGGCGACGCAAGAGTGGCGCTTCTCTCGTATGCCACAGGCACGAGCGGCATGGGCCCATCGGTTGAGAAGGTCGCTGCCGCGACGGAAGCGGCGCAAGCCGCAGGCGTGAACGCGATCGGTCCCGTGCAGGCTGACACCGCCCTGAATCCGAGAATTGCCGAGCGCAAGGGATCAGGTGCCGGAGATGCCAACGTCCTGGTATTCCCCTCCCTTGACGCCGGCAACATCGGATACAAGCTTGTACAGGAACTGGCCGGGGCACAGGCCATTGGGCCAGTCTTGCAAGGCTTTCGAAAGCCGGTCTGCGACTTGAGCCGAGGCGCGAGCGTGGATGACATCGTTGCCGCCACCGTCATCTCGATTGCACTCGGAGCCTGACCGGAAACCCTGCCTGATGGTGCCGGGCGACAGCACCAAAATGCTTGAGCACTGCCGTCTGCCGACCCGTGCCCCGCATCAACAGGATGGACATTGCCTGCAATGGCTCCTCCCCTTGGCCCATTGCCATGAAAGTGCAAGGCTGCCGATGCGCCCGCGGAGCGAGGCACGGCATGGCCTTGCCGCCCGGCACCTATTCCGCAGCCATGTCGGCGGCGTCGATCCCCGCAACTTCAACCGGCTTCTTCATTGCGTCCCGACGGAAGGGCTCTCCAAGTTCCTGATTGATCATTGCCTCGATCAAGGTGGTCTTGCCGCCTTTCATCTGGTCCTTGATCGCCTGGTTCAGCGCGGCAGTGAGTTCTTCCATGTTCCAGGCCACGACACCATTGAGTCCGCAGGCCTTGGCGATTCCGGCAAATGAGACACTCTCGTCCAGTTCGGTGCCGACAAAATTGTCATCGTACCAGAGAGTTGAATTCCGTTTTTCCGCCCCCCACTGGTAGTTCCGGAAGACGATCTGCGTGATCGCTGGCCATTCGCTGCGCCCGATGGCAGTGAGTTCGGTCACCGCGATGCCAAAGGCGCCGTCGCCCGCGAAACCCACAACGGGCACGTCCGGGCAGCCGATCTTGGCGCCGATGATGGCCGGCAATCCGTAGCCGCAGGGACCAAAGAGGCCGGGCGCAAGATACTTCCGGCCTTCGTCGAAGTCCGGATAGGCGTTTCCGATGGCGCAGTTGTTGCCAATGTCCGAAGAGATGATCGCGTCACGAGGCAGGGCGGCCTGTATGGCTCTCCATGCCATGCGTGGGCTCATCCAGTCGGGTTTGGCCGCACGTGCCCGCTCGTTCCATGTCGTGCCCGGGTCGTCGTCCTCGTGATCCATCGAGGCCAGTTGCTGTGCCCATGCCGACTTGGTGGTCGCGATCGTGTTCCGGCGCTCCTCGCGCCCGCCATCGCCCGCAGCATCGGAAAGCCGGGCAAGAATGCTCTTGGCGACCTTGGCGGCGTCACCGACGATGCCGACAGTGACCTTCTTGGTCAGCCCGATCCGGTCGGGGTTCATGTCCACCTGGATTATCTTCGCGTCCTTCGGCCAGTAGTCGAGGCCGTAGCCAGGCAATGTAGAGAACGGATTGAGCCTGGTGCCCAAGGCGAGCACGACATCGGCCTGCCTGATCAATTCCATGCCGGCCCTTGAACCGTTGTAGCCAAGCGGTCCTGCAAAAAGCGGATGTGCACCGGGAAAGGCGTCATTGTGCTGGTAGCCAACACAAACTGGTGCATCAAGCCGTTCGGCCAGTTCCCGCGATGCGGCGATTCCGCCGTCTGACAATACGACGCCGGCGCCGTTGAGGATGACGGGGAACCGGGCCGAAGACAGGAGAGCGGCAGCGTCTGCCACGGCGTTTTCTCCTCCCGACGAGCGCTCGAATTCAATCGGCTCGGGCAGATCGATGTCGACAACCTGAGTCCACATGTCCCGGGGGATGTTCACCTGAGCAGGTGCCGAAGCGCGTTTCGCCTGCGCAATGACCCGGGTCAGGACCTCTGCCACTCGGGACGGGTCGCGCACCTCCTCCTGGTAGGCAACCATGTCCTCAAAAAGCTTCATCTGCTCGACTTCCTGGAACCCACCCTGGCCGATTGTCCTGTTTGCCGCCTGAGGCGTGACCAAAAGGAGCGGCGAGTGGTTCCAGTAGGCCGTCTTCACGGCAGTCACGAAATTGGTGATCCCGGGACCGTTTTGGGCGATCATCATCGACATCTTGCCAGACGCACGCGTGTATCCGTCTGCCATCATGCCGCCCGACCCTTCGTGCGCGCAGTCCCAGAACGTGATGCCAGCCTTTGGAAAGAGATCCGAAATCGGCATAAAGGCCGATCCGATGATGCCGAAGGCGTGGCGGATGCCATGCCTTTGGAGGACTTTGACGAAAACTTCTTCGGTGGTCATCTTCATTGTGGCTTCCTCCCTTTCGGACACGTGAGTTCTGCAATGTCTGCCGCGGTATCGGCGGGATCGGTCCGCCGCGCGGGAATCAGGCAGCGTTTAGGGCAAATCCGCCCACAATGTCACGGAAATTCGCGCATTCCCTGCCTCATGCAAACAACTGGACCGATGGTCTTGTTCGCTGAACGCGGCCCAACGAACTACTGCTTCGAACAAGGAATGCAGATGCGCAGACAATCTGCCATCCCACGCTGATACACTATCCGCAACTCACTCTGAAGGCTTGCAACCGGAGCTTTCCCAAGAGAAAAAGATGGTTCAATGTGCCTGCAAGGGGTGATGTCCTATGTCTGAGTTCTTGCCAAAGGAGGTTCGCGAAGGCCTTGAACTTGCGCGCAAGCGGGCCTCGCGCAGGCGAGGGCGACTGAATGTCCGTGCCGACGACAAGTGCGTACCTGTGCTGCGCTGCTGGGAAAGCGGGTTCGCGGTCGAGGCCGAGAGTTCGCACGTCATGCGTGGGCTGGTCGACCTCTATGACGGCGGACGACACCTGTCGCAATGCCTGATCGTGGCCTCACGGGAAGACACGGATGAGCGAGTGTACGAGTTCAAGCGCGCAACCCCTGCCTCCGATCGAGTGCCTCTTGACTATGAGTGGCAATTCGATCCGTTCGGCCTGATCACGCATCGACCAGCGGTCTGAAGCCGACGCCACAACGGTTCGCTTACCTGCAATTCCCACCTGTGGCTGTGGCGTCGCCCACGACCGCAAAGGCGATGAATGCAGGTCGTGAGCGGCAAGTGGCGCCGCGATGCAAGGTACGGTGTTGACGCCCCCTGAAACCTTACGCAGAATTCCACGACCGTCTGCTCTCAATGCAGAGGATCCAACAGGGAGAAAGTAAATGAAGTTTCGATTGAGGGGCGTGGCAGGAACCGCGCTCATTGGCACCGTTTCGGTGCTGGCGACGACGACTGCGGCACTCGCAGCCGATCTCAGTCTCATGATCTCGGACGTGGACGCCAAGGGTCCCGTGGTGACGGAATTGGTCGGGCGCTACCAGGCCGAAAACCCGGGCGTCACCATCACGCTGAACCAGGTCGGCTACAACGTGATCCGCGAACAGCTGCCGACCCAGCTTGAAGCCGGAACCGGACCGGACATGGCGTTTGTCACGAATCTGGGCGGCCTGAATCCTTACTACGTGGATCTCACGCCCTTTGTGGACGCGAATGCCTGGGAAGCCGCCTATGGCGCGATTCTGCCCTGGTATCGTGCGGGCAAGCCCGACGGCATCTACGGCTATCACACGGAAATGACGGTCACCGGACCTTACGTGAACCTGACGATGTTCGAGGAAGCCGGCGTCGACATTCCCGAGCCCGGCTCGACTTGGGACGACTGGGCTGAAGCCACACAGGCCGTAATGGATGGCACGGGATCCTATGCAGGCATGGTCATGGACCGCTCCGGTCACCGCATGGCCGGTCCGGCGATGTCTTACGGCGCCGCCTACTTCGACGGCGACGGCAAGCTCATCGTCGACGACGGATTCCGGACCTTCAGCCAGAAGATGCTGGACTGGCATGAAAGCGGGCTGATGCCCGCCGACATCTGGCCGGCAGTCTCGGGCTCGAAATACGCCAACGGCAATGAGATGTTCTTCAACGAGGACGTGCCATTCTACATGTCCGGATCCTGGAACACGCGCAACGTCCAGGAAAACGTCGGCGACAAGTTCGACTGGGCGGTCGTGCCCGTGCCCTGCGGTCCTGCAGGATGCGGCATCATGCCGGGCGGCGCGGGCCTCGTGGCCTTCAAGTCGGGCGATGCCGCCAAGGAAGAGGCTGCCGCCAAGTTCGTCGACTGGATGGCTGCCGAGCCCCAGGCTCGCGAATGGTATTCCCGCACCTACGCGATTCCAGCGCATGCGAAACTTCAGGCCGAAGGCCTGGATTACGCTGGCGCCGGAGCCTCGGAAGCGGTCGCGGACGGCTTGAACGCCTTCACTGCCATGGCTGCGGCAGCGGCCGAGCAGACTCCGCAAGCCTACAGGTTGCAGGGATCGAAGTTCGGCTTTGTCATTTACAATGCAACGACCGAGTATCTCGGCGCGGCAATGAACGGCGAACTTTCGCTGGACGAAGCCATGACCAAGATCCAGGAGAAGCTTGACGCCGACGCCAACAACTAAGGCGTCGGTCAAGATTGCCGGGGGCAGGCCTGCCCCCGGCTTCCCCGGCAGGGCGACATGTCTCTAGCGGCCATCTTGATGACGGTTCTCGGCGTCCTCTGGATCGGAGGCGGAAGCGTCTGGCTGTTGACGAGACGCCGGTACAAGCTCGTTCAGGTGCCGTCCTTCCTGATGGACCTGGTGGGGTTTCCGGTCGAGTATGCCCAGAGCATCTGGGGACGCGGCGGCGTGCCCTATGCGCTCCTGTTGCCGAACATGCTGATTTTCGGGCTGTTCACCTTTGTTCCGATGATCCTGAACTTCTACGTCTCGTTTACCGGCGGCACGTCTATCCTGCTCTTCAACCGGCCGTGGGTCGGATTCCAGCAGTACGCCGACATTTTCAGTTGCGAGACCATTTTCGAACCCCGGACCTGTTCAAATGCCGGTTTCAGTTTCTGGAAGGGAATGTTCAACACCCTTTGGTTTGTCGTGATCCAGGTTCCTGTCCTTTGCGTAGTGGCGCTGGTGACGGCATTGGTCGTGAACAAGAACATCCGCGGGCGAGGCTTCTGGCGGGCCATGTTCTTCTACCCAGTGATGCTCTCGCCCGTCGTCATCGCAAACATCTGGAACTGGGTGCTGCACCGGAAGGGCGTGCTGAACGAGATGATCGGCGGCACGCGGGACCAGCTGTCTGCCATGGCAGGCATGACGGGATTCGACATCGTCGTGACGGTGCTTCTTGCCGTTGTCCTGATGGTCGTGAGCGAACGCGCCCTGCGGTCCTCTGACACTCCGTCACTGGCCTGGACCGCGGTCTTCGGGGCGCTGCTCGCGCTCCTGTTCGGCTGGGCAAATCCGCTCAGCCTGATCGGATTGGGCGGAAGCATCTGGCTCGGCGGCGCGCTGGCCTTGGGTCTCGTGCTGATCGTGTCGAGCGAATCGCGCCATGCCCGCATCGCGATCATTGTCGCAGGCATCCTGTCAGCGGCGCTCCTGATCTCGATTCAGTTCGACTCGGTCTTCGATTTCGGTCGCTATCGACCGATCAACTGGTTGGTGCAGCCGAACACCGGGTGGCCGTTTTTCTGGCTGGTCTTCGTCTTTACCTGGAGCCACATGGGATTCTACATGCTCATTCTCCTCGCCGGCCTTCAGGCGATCCCGTCTGATCTCTACGAGGCCGCGAGAATGGACGCGACGCGACCCGCGCGCGCCTTCTGGCGCATCACGTTGCCGCTGATCATGCCTACCCTGACCGTCGTTTTGGTGCTGGCCCTCATCCGAAGCTTCCAGATCTTCGACGAGGTCTACCTGTTGACCGGGGGAGGACCCGGGCGCGAGACATTCATGATCGTGCAGAACATCTACGAGGTCGCATTCACCAACCAAAGCAAGGATTACGGCGAGGGGGCCGCAGGCTCGGTCCTGATGGCAGTGGTCATTGCGATCTTCACGTTCTTCCAGCTCTGGATCACGCGGAGGCAGTCGGAACTGTGATGCTGAACCGTCTGAGCACATTCCTGACCCGCACCGCCGGCAACAAGGATACGGCAGAGCGTTTCGGCATGGCGGACGTCCTGGCCTACGGATACCTGCTGCTCGGGGTGCTGATCGTCCTCGTTCCCGTGCTCTGGACCTTCTTCAGCTCGATCAAGCCGGAACGCGCCGTGGACAGCTTTGACACCAGGCTCCTTCCGATCGCGCAGGTCCAGACGGAAATCGAGGGGATTGGCACCAAGCCCGAATGGATTCACGAGGCCGGGGATGGCGGCGAAACCAAGGTCTTCAAGGCGGGCCCGACCCGCAAGGAAACCGATGTCGCGCCGATTGACGAACCTGGCGACGTCTTCAAGGTGCCCCGAACGCAATTGCGACCGTCGGAGGAAATCCGTGTTGCGACCGAGAACTACCTCGACCCCCTCCTGAAGCGGCACGGGCAGGAGAACTTCACCTTCGGCATCTACCTGTTCAACTCGATCTTCGTCACGGTGATGGCGACGCTGGTCACTCTGATCATCAACGCGATGGCGGCCTTTGCTCTCTCCAAGTACCGCTTCCGGGGACGGCTGACATTCACGATCCTCATCGTCGCGACGCTGCTGATCCCCTCCTCGATCATCCTGGTCTCGCTGTTCTTTGTCGTCTGGAGCTTCGGCATCTTCGGGTCGCTCTGGGGGGTGATCATTCCGGCGGCCGCCACGCCCACGGGCGTGTTCCTGCTCCGGCAGTACATGCTGACGATCCCGGACGAGCTTCTCGAGGCCGCGCGAATGGATGCCGCGAGCGAGTGGCGCATCTTCTGGCGAATCGTCCTGCCGCTCTCGCTGCCCGCCCTTTCGGTTCTCGCAATCCTCTCGGTCATATGGCGCTGGAACGACTTCCTCTGGCCCCTGATCGTCCTGATCTCCGATCCGGAAAAGCACACGATCCAGCTTGGCCTCACGCAATACGCGGGCGAATTCGACACGGACTTCCACTACATCCTCGCGATGACCGTCGTGTCGCTCATTCCGATCACGCTGGTCTTCGTCTGGCTTCAGCGCTTCATCACGACCGGCATCGCCACAACAGGCCTGAAATGACGGAAACATCGACACATACGCTTGAACTCAGGCAGATAAGGAAGAGCTTCGGCACGGTTGACGTGATCCATGGCGTCGACCTTGCCATCGACGAAGGCGAGTTCGTGGTGTTCGTGGGACCCTCCGGATGCGGCAAGTCCACCCTGCTCCGGCTGATCGCCGGGCTGGACGACCCCACGAGCGGCGACATCATGCTGCAGGGAAAGCGCGTAAATGCCGTGCCCGCGTCCGAACGCGGCCTCAGCATGGTCTTCCAGTCCTATGCCCTCTACCCGCACATGAGCGTGCGGCAGAACCTGTCCTTCGGGCTCGAGAACTTCCGCATGGACCGGGCGGAAATCGCGCGACGGGTCGATTCCGCCGCCCAGCTGCTGCAGATCGACCAGCTTCTGCACCGGCGCCCCGGACAACTCTCTGGCGGGCAGCGCCAGAGGGTTGCCATCGGACGAGCGATCGTCCGCGAGCCGATCGTCTTTCTCTTCGACGAACCGTTGTCCAACCTCGATGCAGAGCTTCGCCTGCAAATGCGCGTCGAGATATCGAATCTTCATGACGAGCTCGGCAACACGATGATCTATGTCACCCATGACCAGATCGAGGCCATGACCATGGCGGACCGGATAGTCGTGCTGCGAGACGGCAGGATCGAGCAGGTCGGACGGCCGCTCGACCTCTACAACAATCCCGCCAACAGGTTCGTCGCGGGCTTCATCGGCGCTCCCCAGATGAACTTCCTGGAAGGCCGCATCGAGCAGAACCGCCTGTCGCTGGACAGCGGCCTGACCCGCGACGTGCAACTGGCCGCGCGAAGCGATGGCAGGGTGACGCTCGGCATCCGGCCCGAAGCGATCGGCGTATCGCTTGATGGCAACGGCGACATGCAGATCAAGGTGCGAAATTTCGAGCAGCTGGGCTCGGTCACCTACATTTACGGGACTTTCGAAAACGGTGAGCGGCTCACCGTGCAGCTCGGCGAGCAGATACCCCTGCAACGCAACCAGACAATAGGCGTGACGCTTCCAACTGACAGGTTCCATGTCTTCGACGGCGAGAGCGGGCAGGCGCTCGCGCTTATGCCATGAAGGTTGCGCTTATCGGTCTCGGCATGGTCTCGAAGACCTACGCCGACGCGATCGCCGGATCCGACGCGGTGACGCTCGGCCCGGTCTTCGCCCGGAGCCCCAAGAGCCGAACGAACTTCCTGACCGTCCACCCTGGGCTCGGCGCACGCGCAGCGGACAGCCTGGAGGACATCGCCGAGGATTCGTCGGTCGACTTCGCCATCCTCACCACGCCGCCCGACGCAAGGGCCGAGATCGTCGAGACCCTCGCGCGGGCCGGAAAGCCGATCCTGATGGAGAAGCCGGTCGAGCGCACGCTTCCGGCCGCGACAAGGATCGTCGAGACCTGCGAGAGATCAGGCGTGCCGCTCGGGATCATGCTGCAGCATCGTGTCCGGCCCGTGGCTGAGGATCTGGCCGCGCGCATGCCGTCTCTGGGACCGCTCGTGGCCGTCGAGACCAACGTGCCCTGGTGGCGTCCGCAGGCCTATTACGACGAGCCGGGGCGCGGAACCTATGCGAGGGACGGCGGCGGAGTCCTGATTTCCCAGGCAATCCACACGCTCGACCTGATGCTGACGCTTACCGGGCCGGTCTCCGATGTGACGGCGATGTGCGTCACCACGGCCCATCACCGGATGGAGGCCGAGGATTTCGTCATCGCCGGCCTGCGGTTCACAAACGGCGCCGCAGGCCAGCTCTTTGCGACGACGGCAGGGTTCCCGGGAGCAGGCGAGACGATCACGCTCCATTGCCGGGACGCCTCCGCGCGACTCGGGGCCGGAATCCTGAAGATCGACTGGCTTGACGGTCGTTCGGAATCCTCTGGTGAATCCTTGGCGAGCGGCGCCGGTGCCGACCCGATGGCCTTTGCCAGTGACTGGCACCGCCTCGTGATCGAGGACTTTGCCGATGCCGTCAGCACAGGACGGCCACCCTTGGTGCCGGGACGGAGCGCACTTGCCGTTCATGCATTGATCGAGGCGATCGAGAGGAGCGGACGGACAGGCACGCGCGTCGAGGTCGAAGGGCAATGACGAGTCTCTTGCAAAGAGTGTGGACACGACGGCGCTGGATCGCTCGGAAACGGCAATGGCCGCCTGCCCGATGCCCGTGCCGGTTTGCGCCGCAGCACAGTAACCGTTGGGAGGGCTGACCATGCCGTTGAAGCTCGGCGTCATCGGAATCGACCACGGGCACATATTCGGAATGCTCTCGAACATGTTGGCCGAGGGCTGCTCCTGCGATGCCTACTGGACGGACGGGACGGCCGTCACGGAACGGAAATTCAACGAGGTCTTTTCCAAGGTTTCCAGGGTCGCGGACAGGCGACGCATTCTCGACGATCCCGAAATCGCCATGATCCTGATCTCGGCGGTGCCGGAGGACCGCGCGGGTCTCGCGGTCGAAGCCATGCGGGCCGGCAAGGACGTCATGGTCGACAAGCCTGGATGCACGACGCTTGAGCAGCTCGACGAGATTCGCGGCACGCAGGCGGACACAGGGCGCATCTGGACAGTCAATTTCTCGGAGCGGTTCGAGGTGCCCGCTGTCACGCGCGCCGAAGAGCTCCTGTCAGGAGGCGCCATCGGACGAGTCGTCCAGACGGTCGGCCTCGGCCCCCACAAGAAGAACCTCCGGACACGCCCGCCATGGTTCCTGCTGCGGGAACGCTACGGCGGGATCCTCTGCGACATCGGCTCGCACCAGATCGACCAGTTCCTGCATTTCACCGGATCCGACTCCGCCGAGGTCGCCCATGCACATGTCGAAAACACGACCATGCCCGATGCGCCTGGATTCCAGGACTTCGGAGAAATGGTCCTCCGCTCTGACAAGGGTCACGGCTACGTTCGCGTCGACTGGTTCACGCCAAACGGCCTTCCGACCTGGGGAGACGGACGGCTCTTCATCCAGGGAACCGAAGGGCACATCGAACTGCGCAAGTACACGGACATCGGCCGGCCGCACGTGACCAACAACCTTTACCTGGTCAACGGCGAGGAAAACACGATGATTCCCTGC
>JAJDVJ010000141.1 GCA_022826205.1 Silicimonas sp.
GTCGCCCGGCCAATGATCCCGAATCCCACCACGCCAACCGTGAGTCCTGCAAGCTGGTTGAGGCCGCACCGAATCATCCTGCCACGGATGTCCATGTAGTCTCCCGCACGGATTGCCGCCGTGCTCCCGGGCAGGCACCTCAGGAGCGTCGAAACGGTGGCCACCACATATTCCGCCACTGCCAGTGCCGAACGTCCTGGAATGCTTGCAACCGCAATCCCAAGCCCAGCCAGCGCCGTACCGTCCACGCGGTCGATGCCAGCCCCGGTAACCTGAACGAGGCGAATCGCCGATCCGGCGAACAACCCGGATTCAAGCGCCGGCCCGACCGCTGGCATCACCAATGCCTCGGCTGATCGCATCGCCTCGGCAAGTTCCTGGCTCTCCGGCTCCAGGGCACGGATGTTGAGTGCCTCGGGCAGGGTCACGCCGACATTGGCGAAGTCTTCGAGCGGACGCAGGCAGATTACGTCAGGCACTGTCCCAGCTCTCCAGCTCTCGCGTCCCGGAGCGAATGTCAGCAACCGGGAAAACGCAAAAGAGCGTCAACGTCACGTCGCCGGTGTTCACCGTCTGGTGCCGTTCACCCGAGGGGACAAGCGCGGTGTCACCGGGCGCAATCGGATGATCGCCACCTTCGGTCTTGAGCACGCCCTTGCCTTCAAGGACATGAATGACCTCCTCGAATCCGTCGTGTACATGCGGACCTCTTGCGGTCGACCCTGGGGAGATCTCGACAAGCCTGACTGTCGTGGTAGATGCGCCGGTGGCTGCCGAAGCCAACTCGGTTGCAATCCGGCCCGGCAGGTCCAGCACCTGGCCTTCGTTCCGCAGCACAATCCTGGCCATCAATCTGGTTCGCGCCCAAGCTGCGCAAGCAGTTGGGTCGCCTCCTTCGCGACATGGCTGGCAATGGCATCCATCATCTCGCGCCCTCTCTCCTCGGTTGCCGGCGCCGGATTGCCGTACCAGCCCGAGGGCGCGATCTGGCGAATGTCGGTCAGCACAGGCTGGATCGTGCGGGTGCGACGCAGCCGGTCCATACGTTGTCCCTGTCGAGGCTCCGATCCGCCGGTGACACGACTGAGGTGTACAAGGTCTGGCCGGACCGCAAGGACGGCAAGAGTCTCGATCTCTCCTGCGTGGGTCAGGCCGTTGCAGACATCTCCGTAGAGTTCCTCCGCCACGTAGCAGGCTTGCACGGTGGCAACGCGCATGCCCACCCGACGGTGGAGTTCGTCCGCGGCGATGGCCAGTGAGGGAATGTTGCCTTCGTGCCAGTTGACGATCAGCAGATCCTTTGCGCCATGACTCGCGGCGCTTTCACAGATCTCAACGACGACCCGTTGGTAGGTCGCCGGCGTGAAGGTCACTGTTGCCTCGTAAGGCATGTGCATCGGCGTCACGCCAACGGATGGCGCCGGCAGAACGAGCCCATCCATGAGCGCCGCAACCAGTTCGCAGACGCGAACTGCGGCCAACGAATCGGTACTTGCGGGCAGGTGCGCCGAGTGCTGCTCAACCGAACCGCAGGGGAAGAGAACGAGCGGGTTCCTCTTCAAATGCGCCTTGATCTCCGGTTGGGTCAGGTCGGCGAAAATGCGGGTCGGCAGGCTCATGTCCGGTTCGCGCTCGCGGCCGCCATGACCTCGGAGAGTTTCACTGCGGCACCGTTCCGTTCGATGGAGGCAAGCGCCGCGTAGACGCAGGCAACCGCCTCGTTGCCATTTGCAGCCGACAGGACCGAAGTCCGGCCTGTGCGGCAGCTCTCGGCAAACATGTCAAGCTCCGCCGCAAACATGTTGGTGGCGGGCTCGTCGAGCACCTCACGCTTGCCGAATCCGTCACTGCCGCGCTGGATGTAGAGGGTGGAAGATTCCCGGATCGCTTCAGGCGTGTCCCATGTACCGAAGTCGATCTCGTAATGGATGAGTCCACTGGAACCGAAAACGCGAACGGAGAAAACGCCCGGCGAGGTCCAGCATGTGCCGACATAGGCGATGGCGTCGTCCGAAAAGCGCAAGAGCGTCATGGACTGGTCGTCCACCTCGGCACCGACGGGACTGAGCCTGGCGGAAATGGAGGACGCCTCGACGATCTCTGCACCAAGGTAGTTCACCACGTCGAACATGTGAATTGCCAGCTGGGAAAGCGGCCCGCCGGGCGCACGGTCGCGGTACCAGCGCCAAGTGTCGGGGGTAAGTTCCAGCGCGCGTTCATTCGAGAAGTTGGCCTCGATGAAACCAACCTTGCCAAGCTCACCGGCATCGATGCGCCGCTTGATCTCCTGCACCCCGCCCAGGAGGCGGGCGGAGTGGCCCACCGTGACAGTGATGCCGTAACGGTCCTGCAGCGCGTCGATGGCAAGGCCGTCCTCAAGGTTATGGGCAATCGGCTTTTCCGTGTAAACGTGCTTGCCCGCCTTCGCGACCTGCAACGCAACCGGGTAGTGCTGTTCGTTCGGGACGGTCAGTATCATGCCGTCGATGTCGTCGCGGGCGAGGATTTCGTCCAACGTTCCGGCGGAAGGAACACCCGTGTCGGCCTCGAAATTCGTGCGGTTCTCTTCGGAACGGCTGTAGCCCGAGACAATTTCAATCTTGTCCGAGAGATTCGAGGCGCGTGTGAGCACTCTCGCCCATCTGCCAAGCCCTACGATTCCAGCCCTGACCATTGTTCACCCCATTCGTTGCTTCAGCCAGCAAATGACGTGGTCGATGGCTTCGACCTGCACGGTGTCGAGTTCATATTCGCCGTCGTCGCCCCGGACCGGAAAGACATAGCCGTGGAATTCGTGATCGTACGAGACCCACTCGACATCCTTCCCGGCCTCCTCCATGAGCTCATAGGTCGTCCGGAAGATGCCCTGCAGATGATCGTCGTCCCGGCCCATGACGAGAAAGGGCGTCTCGATCGCCGAGATTCGCAGCGAGGCTGTTTCCATGTCGATTCGGCGACGGACCTTGTCGACCTCGGCCATCTGCATTTCCTCGATGTTGCGCAGTCCGGTGTCCTCGTTCACAAACGCCGTGGCATCGGGGCGAAGCGCGAGAAACTCGTGTGCCGCGGGTTCGCTGGCGACAGCGGCCGCAAGGCCGTGGTACTCCGAGGCGATCTTCAGCGCCATCTCCCCGCCATGGCTCATGCCTATGACACCGATCCTGTCCTGATCCACCCACGGAAGCGTCTTCAGATAATCCGCGATCGCGATTTCATCTTCGTATTCCAAGGGCGAGCGACTGAACATCTCCCGGCCTTGCCGCACATCGCGAACCATCTTGCCGCCGTTGTTGTAGCCGAGCTCGACTTCAGTCCTGTAACGCAGCCAGGCACATGCCATGCCCGCATCCGTGAGCTTGTCCATGGTATAGGCGCAGTTGCGAACGGCATCGCGGATCCAGCGCATGCCCTCTCCTCCGTTGCCCGCGGCCAGGAGTACCATCGGGAACGGACCGTCACCTTCGGGCTTGCGCACACCGATCGGGGCATAGAGCCCGTCCCAGACCTCGACATACATCAGATGCACGGACTGGCCGTTCACCTCTTCGATCACCTGGACATGTTCAGGATCCGTCGTCATGGGCTCTTCCACGATGCAACCTCCTGTGGCGCGAGCACGCACGCCGCCATGCGACCGTCGTCGCGTACGGTCAGTTCGACCTCGCCAACTTCCTCGAATTCGATCTCGACCTTGGTGCCATCAAGGTTGAGCCGACGCATGGCCGCACGCATCGTCTCCGGCACTTGCTCGGAGCGAACGGCCATCGAGAGCAGTCCCGCCGCATCTTCATTGTCAAAAGCGAGTTCGGCGGCAAATTCCGTCGTTCGTTCAACACCGACCAGATGCTCGAACATCCCAGGTGCATCCTCGAGCCAGCGGATGACGTCATCGACCTCCCATCCACAGGCAGAAGTTGCCAATTCGCATCGGGTATGGAAACGGCATCCTTGAGGTGGCCGTGCGGGATCGGGCACGGTGCCCTCTAGACCGCGGATTTCGACATTGGCCTCCGCTTCCAGATCGGGTTTCGCCGCCATCAGTTCCCTCGTGTAGGGATGATGGGGCGAATCGAAGATTGCCTGCGTCTCGCCCGCCTCGGCAACCTTGCCGAGATACATGACGACGAGACGGTCCGCCATGTGACGTACCACTGACAGGTCATGCGTTACAAAGAGATAGGCAAGGTTCCTTTCCTTCTGCAGATCGTTGAGAAGATTCAGGATCTGCGCCTGCACGGAGACGTCGAGGGCGCTGGTCGGCTCATCCAGCACGATGATTTCAGGATTCAGCGCAAGTGCCCGCGCAATCGAGATGCGCTGGCGCTGCCCGCCCGAGAATTGGTGCGGGTAGCGAAAAAGATGCTGCCGGCCAAGTCCGACTTGCTCGAGAAGCTCCACGACGCGCTCGACCAGATCGGCGCTAGCAGCTTCGTTGTAGACCTTGAGCGGACGCCCGACGAGGTCGATCACGAGATGACGGGGGTTGAGCGAGGCGAAGCTGTCCTGGAAGACCATTTGGCAGTTACGGCGGAAGGTCTGCGCGGCCTTGCCTTCAAGCCGATCGATGCGGCGCATCTCTCCGTCCATGGAATAATGGACTCCGCCATCGGTCGGATCGGCAAGGGCGGCAATCACGCGTCCAAGCGTAGTCTTCCCGCAACCCGATTCCCCAACCAGGCCAACGGTTTCACCGCGTCGGATGTCGAAAGACACGCCATCGACGGCCCGCACGTGGCCGACGACCCGTTGCAGTGCGCCTTCGCGAATCGGATAGTGCTTCTTGACCTCGCGCACGGAGAGGATGAGGTCGTCAGCCTGCGGAGCAACTGCGGCCCTCATTTGGTCACTCTTTCATAAGTTGGCCGTTCACCCGATTGTGCCGGATGGTCAATGAAGCAGGCAACCGAATGGCTGGGGGTGATCGCTTCCAGGACCGGATCGTTGCTGCGGCAGGTGCCGGTTTCATGGGGGCAACGCCCCGCAAAGCGGCAGGCGGCCGGCGGGTCGACAAGTTCTGGTACCGTGCCCCGAATGGCCGCAAGCTTGCCGCGCGGCGTGTCCGCGCCGGGAACCGCCGCCATCAGGCCGCGAGTGTAGGGATGGCGAGGGTTCGCGAATACCTCCGCCGTTGTCCCGATCTCAACGATTCGGCCCGCATACATCACTGCCACCCGATCGCTGATGCGCCGCACGAGCGACAGGTCATGGCTGATGTAGAGCACAGAGGTCTTGCGACGCTGCTGAAGGTTGCGAATCAACTCGAGGATTCGTGCCTCCACTGTCACGTCCAGTGCGGTGGTGGGCTCGTCTGCGATCAAGAGATCAGGGTTGCATGCCAGCGCTTGCGCAATCATCACCCGTTGCCGCATACCGCCAGAAAGCTCATGCGGATAGCGGGCCATGAGCTTGCCGGGATTCGGCACTTGCGTCTCGGCCAGCGCATCGGCCACCATCTTGGCGAGCGACTCTTCAACCCGCTGTCTTTGCGCCCGCCGCGGACCAGGCAGGGAGAGAAGCCAGCCATCCCCGAAACGCGGGCTTTGTGATGCAAACCGCCGGATTGCGCCGACCGTGTCAGGGGGGAGACCTGCAAGTGCGATGAGCTCTTCCGTTCGGTGTTGCAGAAAGACCTCTGCAATCTGCGCACCGATGGGAAGCGTCGGGTTGAGAGCCTTTCCCGGATCCTGGAAGATCATCGCGATGCGATCGCCGCGAATCCTGCGCATGTCCTCGGAAGAGATGCCGAGCAGATCAACTGACCGATCCCAGCCTGCCTGCCGTCCAGTGCCATCGCAAGCTTCGCAGCCAACGCCTGCGCAGGCTTTGCAGACAACATGCGTGTGAAACGTGACCGAACCGCCGGCCAGAATGCACGGCGGCACCGGCAGCAGGCGGAGAAAGGAACGGCCCGTGACGCTCTTGCCGCAACCGGTCTCGCCGACAAGGCCGAGAGTCTCTCCGTCACGGATGTCGAAACTGACGCCGTCAACCGCGTGAACGATGCCGCGCTTCGACTGGAAGTGAACCTTCAGGTCCCGAACCGATGCAACCGGGGCGGCGCAATGCCTCTCGTCGAGCATCACCGGCCCTCAGTCCGTGGATCAAGTGCGTCGCGAAGGCCGTCTCCGACGAGATTGAAGGCAAGTGCCCAGAGAAATATCATGAGCCCAGGAAAGGTGGACGCCCACCATCGGCCAGATGCGATCCCCGCCTGCCCTTCGGAGACCAACACCCCCCATTCGGCAATTCCGGCTTCCGACAGGCCAATGAAGGACAGCGTCGCGCCAATCAGCACGACGTTGCCCATGTCAAGTGTCGCCTGGACGGTCACTGGCGTCACCGCGTTTGGCAGAATGTCGCGAAGATATATGTTGAGTTTCGAGTCCCCGATCACCCGAGCCGCGTCAACAAAGTCGTGCTGCTTGATCTGCAGGACCTGCGCACGCATGATGCGCGCGTACTTCACCCACAGCACCACCGCGAGCGCGAGTATGATGTTGCCGAAGGACGGACCCAGCACCGCCGCGATGGCAAGCGCGAAAATCAGTTCCGGGATCGACAGGAACACGTCCACAAGACGCATCAGCACTTCATCGACCCATCCACCGACTAGCCCGGCTATGGATCCGACAATTGTGCCAACGATCATCGTTGAGCCAACGACCATGAGGCTCAGTTGCAGTGACGTACGGCTGCCCCAGATGACGCCGTAGAGCACGTCGCCACCCTCGTTTGTGGTTCCAAGTGGGTGACCTGGCGTCCCTGGCGGCTTTCTGACCGCACCCCAGTCGCGGGGCATCTGGTAAGGATCAGGTGAGTTCGGTTCCAAGAGCCAAGGTGCGAAGATCGCCATTATGAGCATCAAGGCAATGATGACAAGGCCGATCACCGTTGCCGGGTTCGAAGCCATCCCCTGCAGCACACCGAAAAGGCGGCGCATGCGCACGCGAAAGGCGGTGTCCGCCGTCATGGCTCCGGCGGCGTTGCGGGATTGCTGAACGTCGGTCATGTCATTTCCCCAATGTCACCCGACGATCAAGGTTCGCATAGACCAGGTCGACGATGAGGTTCACCACCAGGAAGAGGACGGAGGTGAAGAGCACATAGGTCATCAACGTCGCCTGGTCGCCCCTCAGGACCGAATCCGCCATCCACCGGCCGAGACCCGGCCATCGGTATATGATTTCGACCGTGATGGTGCCCTGCAGCAGGAATCCGAAGGTCAAGCCGATGACCGTTACCGTCGGCACCAGCGCGTTTCGCCGGGCATGCCGCTTCAACACGATACGTTCGGCAAGTCCCTTTGCGCGGGCGGCGTCGACATAATCCTGCTGCAATTCCTCGACCAACGCCGAGCGCATCATTCGTGCGACGATTGCAGTCGCTCCGTAGCCCAGCGTGACCGACGGCAGGACAAGGTGCCATATCGCATCCCAAAGGGCAGTCGGGCTGCCGGCCAGGATCGCATCAATGGTATAGAGCCCAGTGGGATGGGCAATGGACGCAAAGATTGCCGCATCGCTCCGCCCGATGGGCGCGATGCCGATATGTGCCCAGAAAATGATCAGAAGAAGAATTCCAAACCAGAACTGCGGCAGGCTCGCTCCACTCACGGCCACGATCCGCGTCACGTGGTCGGGCAGTCGGTTCCGCCGCGCCCCGGCATACGTGCCAAGCGCAATTCCGAGGAACAGCGCCACCAGCCCTGAGGCAAAGGCGAGTTCCATTGTTGCGGCGAGTTTTAGTGGGAAGACGTCCGCAACCGGTGCCGCGGCAACACCCGACCATCCAAAATCGCCCATGGCAATGCCACGGACCCAGTAGAGGTACTGGACCCAGACGGGTTTGTCCAAATTGAAGCGCGCTTCGATTTCGGCGACTTCATCTGGCGTCATCTCGTGGCTGAGGTAGATCCCGACGGGCGAACCGCCGATTCGGGTCAGCGTAAAGACCACGATGGACACGCCGATGATGAGAACGGGCAGGACCATCAGGCGGCGCAGGATATAGTCGCGAAGCTGCATCTGCCGACCTCACTTCAAACGGGCCCGCGAACGGGCCCGTTCGTTTGTCAGGACATTCTCGGACTCACTTGTCAAAGAATGCGAATTTCAGGCTCGGACGCGGCCACAAAGGCTGCATGGCAAAGCCCATCAGCCAGTCGCGATGCGCCGACACGACGCCTTCCTGCGCACCGATGAGCCACATGGGATCCTCGTAGAGCAACGTCTGCAACTCGCTGTAGAGCGCCGCGCGCTTGGCCGGATCCAGTTCAACCGCTGCCTGATCAATGAGGCTCGCGACCTTCTCGGAGTCCCTGTAGCCATTGGCAAATCCGTGTACCTCGCCCCACTCGCCGTCCGGATGCTGGTAGGCCTGCATGTAGAAATTCGGGTCGGCCGCCGGATCCGCGTTCTTCGCCCACATCGCGTATTCGAGCGGGTTCTGGGCGTGGGCGTCGTCGAAGACTGACTCGGCCACGGCCAGCACATTGATGCGAAACTTCGGGTTTAGCCTCTCTATTGAATCCTTCAACACCAGGCACATCAGCGCAAAGAGGTTGCCTTCCTCTGTGATGACCGAAACGGAGAATCCTTCGTCCCAGACGCCGGCTTCGCGGAACAGGCGTTCGGCTTCTGCGTAGTTCTGCCTGGCATAGACCGGTGCATTCGGATCGTGCCCGAAGATGCCGATGGGCGTATAGTGCGTGTTGAACGCGCCGAAGCCTGCCAGTGGACCATTGAGAAACGCCTCGTAGTCGAACGCATGGTTGAATGCCTGACGAATGCGCGGATCATGGAAGAAGTCGACCGGGATCGTGTCTTCCGATGGCAACGCACCCTCGGGGATGTTGAGGTTGAAGCCGATATGGAGCGGTTCGAGAAGCAACCCGCCCGAATAGACGGTCACGCCCTCCACGCCTTCGAGATCGGCGATGAAGGAGGGATCGGTTTCGATGGTGTCGAACTCTCCTGCCCGCAGACCCAGCACCCGGACATCCGGGTCACCCCCGATCTCGATCCGGACGTCAAGCTTGGCGTTTTCGCCCCAGTAGTCGTCGTTGACTTCAAGCTGGATGTTTTCGTTCCTGTTCCATGCCACGAACTTGTACGGTCCGGTCCCGACCATGTTGCCCGCCATGAAGGGGTTTGGCGTGCCGGCCTCGACTCCGCCATTCGCTTCCACCGCGTCCTGACTGACGATCGACGCCACCATGGAGACGACAGCAGAGTTGAGGAAACTGGCAGACGGCTCGGAGAGCGTCGCGCGGAAGGTCATGTCGTCAACAACTTCCATCGATGCGACCACGTCGGACAGGACGCCGGCATTGCCCTCTGGCAGATCCATGGTCATGGCCCGATCCCAGGAGTACTTCACGTCATCAGCGGTGAACGCCGTGCCGTCGTGGAAAGTCACGCCTTCACGCAGCTTGAAGGTATAGGTCATCCCGTCGCCGGAAATACCTCCGTTCTCGAGGCTGGGAACCGCGACCGCCAAAGACGGAATCAGTTCGGGACTCGCCGGCCCAATATCCAGCAGCCGGTCGTAGACCTGCAGAATCACCGTTTCGCCCCCTTCACCCGGCTCCACCTGCGCAGGGTCAAGCGTTGTCGGTTCGTCATCGGCTGCATGAACCAGCAGCCCCGGGTTATTTACCTGGGCCGTTGCCGCGTGCGGTGCGGCAAATGCCAGTGCCAATGCTGCAATCCCGGCCTGAAGGCCATTGCGCCATCCCGTTGTCGTCATGTCTTCCTCCCGATTGTAATTGCGATCATTGAGCTTCGAGCACCCTCCGGATTCTTTGCGACTGCCGCGAATCCCAAGTTGTGCAATCGTTTGCCGAAAAAGGGTAGCGTAGCGAGGGCATTCTGTCTACAATCTTCTCACTTGAGTGCTTTGCATGGTAACAAATTGATTCTAATGATAAAATCTGTAGAAAACCTTGAACGCAAACCCGGAGAGGATCCGTTCATCGTGGCTCGTGGGGGATTCTATCGCCGTTGGCTGTCAATGATCGACGACATCGAGGAGCTTGAACGCATCGTCACAACACTTCAGGGAACGACCGAGGACAAGTGGGTTCCGGTCTGGCGCAAAGCTGGTGCAAGACATGAAGCCGAGGGCGATCGCCTGGAAGCCGAGAGTGACACAGAAGCCGCCAAGCGTCGGTTTTTATTGGCAAAAACCTATTACGCCATAGGCCGATTTCCCGGCGAGATATCGCCGCTCAAGGCTGAAGTCAGCTCCGATTGCGCACGGGCCTACCGCAAGGCCTGCTCCCACCTGGATCCACCGATGAACGTTCTGGATATCGTTTGCGAAGGAAAGGGCTTCCGCGCTCATTTCAGGGCGCCAAGATCCGATTCGCCCGTGCCCGCCGTGCTGATCATGTGCGGCGCCGATGTCTTCAAGGAAGACAGGGGATGGGCCGCGGAACTGGCGCTGGAGGCCGGCCTCGCGTCCTTGGTGATGGACGCGCCCGGCACGGGTGAGAACCCTTTCCCGTGGGAGCCGGAATCGGTCAAGGCCTGGGTTGCGGCCGTTGATGCGCTGATGGCGTGCCCGGAAGTCGACCAGAGCCGTATCGGGGCTTTCGGGATCAGCAGAGGCGGCTATTCGGTCATGCAACTTGCAGGCACGGCGCCAGAAAAGGTCAAGGCGGTGGCCGCCATTGCCGGCCACCCGTTCGGCTACGAAATGTCAGAGGAGGAGATGGCCGCGATTGCCGCCGCACGAAACCGTCGCTCAACCCATCGTTTTGGCCCGCCCGACGGACCACCGTCCTTTCCGACCTGGTCGGTCGATAAGGAACGGGAAATCTTCGCTGGCTGGTCCTTGTCCTCCCTGGGCCTTGTCGAGAGGATCAACATGCCGGTGCTGATGATCAATGGCGACAATGATCATCTCGCACCAATCGGCAATATTCACTACATGCTTGAAAGTGGACCGGTAGGCACCCGCAGCGCAAAGATCTACAAGGGCTCGGGCCATTGCGCGTTCGAACATCAGACGGAGTGGGGACCTGCCACTTTCCGGTGGCTCAGGAGCAAGCTGTCGGCCGAATGACCGCTGTGCGGGCGCTCGCAATGCTTCCCCCAGGCAGGCCGAACCCACGTTCGCTCCCGAACAAGCAACGGGAGAGCGCCCTTCAGACATCCATGAATCTTGACAGGTCCTCACCGAGATCCTTCAGCACAACCACGGCTGCGTTACGCCCTGGATAGCCGGTGATGGAGCCTCCGGGATGGGTCGTTCCCCCGGTCTGGTAGAGCCCTGGAATCGGCATCCGGTGCTGCGCCCAGCCCGGCACAGGGCGCTGCTCTCCGGCAAAGCTTATCGACCGGTCACCACCGTGGGCCGCCCCCTGTATCATGTGCGGATTCAGCGCCTCGATGTCCACGGGCGACTTGGTCGTTCGAGCAAGGATCACGTCATCGGTGAAGCCGGGGCAAAATCGCCGTACGGTTTCGATGAGGCGTTCGGCAAAGGCCTCCTTGCTCGCTTCCCAGCCAGACGGTCCGGCGTCCGGCAGGTCATGGACTACGTGGGTGAGAAACTTGACAGTGTGATGACCATCCGGAGCGCGGCTTGGATCCACGAGCGTCGGCGTCGCCACCAGCAGCCACGCCACGTCGTCCGACAGTCGACCGTCATAGATGTCGCGACCGGATTGCACGAGATCCTCGATCCAGCCGGCATATCCCGCCGAGACAGCGCTTCGCGGCCCGTGTCGGCTTTCGAATACGGGAGGCGCAGAAGTTGCAAGATAGGTGGCAAAGAACGGGACGCCGACGTTGTAGGTATCCACGCCAAAGAGGAAATCTTCGCCCCAAGCGTCCTTATGCGCCATGTCTACGAGGTGCTTGACATGGATTGTAGACACCACCCCCTTGCTGCCCCGAAACTCCCGCCTATCTCGCGTTCGAACCCCGACGCATCGGTTTCCGTCCAGAATCAAGCTCTCAACCCTAGCTTCGTAATGAAACTCGGCCCCGTGGCGGGAAAGGAACCCCACCAACGCATCTGTCAGACGGCCTGATCCCCCTTTCGGAATCGACCAGCTCTTTGCCTGCCGGGGCGCCGTAATTTGATACGGGAGAATTCCGGTGCCCGCCTGATCGATCGGGACCGCCGTCTGAAACGCCATCCATCCCATGAAAGCCCGCACGTGCGGGCTCTTGAATTCGCGCAGAATCACGTCTCGCGCGCTCATGGCCATGCGCCGCATCCAAATTCCGCCGCGCGGATGGTCGCGAAGCAAATCCTTCATCGAGGGAGCCATGCCGATCGGCCCGGACCGTGCCGCTCCGAGAAGCGGGCGAAGCTCGTCGAACTCGCCGATCAATCGCGCGTAGCTTTCAGCATCTTCCTGCGAATACCTGGCAATTTCCGCAACGGTCGCATCCAGATCGAGCCACATCGTGATCTGCTCG
>JAJDVJ010000051.1 GCA_022826205.1 Silicimonas sp.
GACTGCGCGATGAAAGGTGCGGGCCCAGGCTCACCCCCTGGTCGCGATCAGGCGGACCTTGGCGGAAGGTCGGTCCAGCCGTCGTCGGTCAGGGTCTGCAGGGGGCGGAAGTTGCCCTTGTAGGACATCGTTTCACTGCCGGCGATCCAGTAGCCCAGGTAGACATGGGCGCGGCCCGTTTCGAGCGCATGGTCGATGTGCCAGAGAATGAGCCAGGTACCGAGGCTCCTGCGTGCCAGGTCCGGATCGAAGAACTTGTAGACGCCGGAAAGCCCGTTCTCCATCCAGTCGGTCAGCGAGACGGCGACGAGGACGCCGTCGGCGGTTCGTGCCTCGACAAGGCGGGTATCGACAGGCGTATCACAGACCATCTCCCTGAAATCGTCATAGTCCATCATCGACATGCCGCCGCCCTGGTGGCGCGCCTCGATGTAGCGGCGAAAGAGGGCATGGTGTTCCGGCGTGACCTGAGGGGCCGCAACATTGACCTCAAGATCCCGGTTGCGGCGCAGGATGCGGCGGTGGCTGCGCGATGCCCGGTAGTCTGCCACCGGTATCCTGACAGGAACGCAGGCATCGCAACTCACACAGGCCGGCCGGTAGGCCACCTGGTGGGAGCGCCGGAATCCGGCCTGGCTCAGCATGTCATGAAGCTGCTCCGGCTCGTCCGCTGCCTGGAGGTCGGTCAGGACCATCTGCTCCTCCCGGCCCGGCAGGTAGGAACAGGCACGCTCCCTCGAAGCGGAAAACAGGACAAGTGGCCGTCCGGTGTCCCTTCGTTCTTTCATGCGAGGCATCGACTCCCGCTTTCCGGTTGATCCCGGTCATGGCATGGTGGCGCGATCCGGAATTGAGCCATGCAGTATAGCAGAACCCCCTCAGCGGACGGTCCCATACCGGTGATCGACATTGCGCCCTTTCGGACACGCGACGCGGCGGCCCGTAACCACGTTGCAGCGAGAGTTCGTGCAGCGTGCGAGGACACCGGCTTCTTCCTCATGTCCGGTCACGGGTTCTCCCGGACACTTCTCGACCGTATCGGCGCGGCGTCACGCAGGTTCTTCGACCTCCCGCCCGAGAAGAAAAGGAGGGTCGGTGAGAGTGGCCCCGTCCCGGGCGGCTTGATGTACTTCGGGCATGGTGCAGAAGCGCTCGGCGCGACCCTGGGTGCGGAATCGATCGGCGATATCAAGGAGACTCTCGACTTCGGACCGGGATTTCATGGTGACGCGTGGCCTTGCGAGCCGGCGGACCTGGAACCGGCGTGGCAGGCCTGTTACGAGGCGATGTCAGACCTTGCGCGGACCTTGCGCCATGTCTTTGCCAGGGCCCTCGATCTCGACACCGCCAGATTCGACCAGCTGTTCGAAGGGCACCTGTCGTCACTGAGGGTCATCAACTATCCCGAGCAGACTCGCCCGCCGCTGCCTGGCCAGTTGCGGGCCGGCGCCCATTCGGATTACGGCGTGCTGACGATCCTCGCGACCGATGACGCGCCGGGCGGTCTCGAGGTGCTGAAACGGGACGGTTCATGGTGCGCGGTACCCCATGTGGCTGGCACGTTCGTGGTCAACATCGGGGACGCCATGATGCGATGGACCGATGATCACTGGGTGTCGACGCAGCACCGAGTGATCAATCCGCCGCAGGATTCGACAGGGCCCACGCGCCGCCAGTCGATCGCTTACTTCCACAATCTGCCGCGTGATACCATCATCGAGTGCCTGGAACCGTTTCGCCAGGCGGGGCGCCGGCCGAAGTACCCGCCCATCACCTATGGCGAGTATGCGGAACTGCGCTACCGCCAGGCTCACGGCGAAGACAAGAACCTCGACCTGTAACGGAGCTCTCCATGACATCGTATTCGGCGACCGCACTGGGCATCGATGTTGCAGAAATCGACCGCAGGCTGGCGGAGAACTGGAGTCTGCCCACCCGGTTCTACTCGGATCCCGATATCTTCAACCTTGAGCTTGAGGCGATCTTCGCGCGGCGCTGGCAGTTCTTCTGTCCGCTCCACAAGGTGAGGAAGCCCGGGGACGTGGCAGTGAGGCGAATTGGCCGCTTTCCCATCGTCGTCACCCGTGATCGTGATGGCCGCCTCAACGGGTTTCTCAATGTTTGCCGGCACCGGGGCTACACCGTCGTCGAGAAGGACAAGAGCTCCTGTGTGCGCCTCGTCTGCCGGTACCATGGGTGGTCCTACAATCTCGACGGCTCTCTGGCTCACGCGCCTGACGCCGCCGGTGAAGCCGGGTTCTGTTCCGCAGACCTTGGTCTGAGGCCGGTGGCGGTTGACGAGTGGGGCGCGATGGTGCTGGTCCATCCCGACCCCGATGCGGCTTCCCTGCGCACGACCTATCCGGAGATGTTCCGCACGGCGCGTGAGGTCGGCTTCGACGTCGATGCAGATGACTGGATTCCCTGGAAGGAGGTTGTCTACGACATCCCCACCAACTGGAAGCTGTGGTACGACAACGGAACCGAGTGCTACCATTGTCCCAACATACACTCGGCTTCCTTCGGTGACGCCTTCAACGTGGATCCCGAGTTGACCACAATACGGTTGGGTGAGGGCTTCACATCGCACACGTTCATGGGCAGGAACGAAAGCTCGGCCAACGACCTGACGGCGAACAATTTCCTTTCCTTCCAGCTTTTTCCGGGCATGACCTACATCGTGCACGACGATTTCATGCACATGACCGGCATGACGCCCCTGGAACCTGGACTGACGCGGCACACGGCCTACTACATGGCAGCGAGGGGAGCCTGCGAGGAACGGCTCGAAGGCTGGTTCAGGATCTGGGACGACACCTATCGCGAGGACAACGAGGTGACGGCCGTGCAGCACGAGAACCTCAAGTGCGCCCGCCAGCCCTACAACCGCTACGTCGCCGGGCGTGAAGCACCGGCGCAGCACATGAACGCCATGGTGTGGAAGGACTGCAAGGCGGCGCTGCTTTCCTGACGGCCGGGCCGCGCACGGTCAGGGTCATGGAGTGCCGGCTGCCCGAGAGGAAAGGGGGCGGTCCTCGCCAATGGCCTGAAGGAGGACCATCATGCATGGCAGGATCTGCGTGATAGGGCTGGGAACAATGGGCCGTCCCATGGCCGGACGTCTTGGCTCGGCAGGATGCGACTTGGCCGGGTGGGACAGTGATGCCGAGGCGAGGAAGGGCATGGCCCTGGCGTCCCTCGAGGAGACGGCGCTCGAGGCCGGCACAGTGATCACCATGCTGCCGGATGGCGAAAGTGTCGCCTCGGTGGTCGAATCCCTCCTTGAACAGCGCGACGATCGCATCTTTCTCGACTGTTCTTCCATCGATGTGGCCACCACGCGCCATCTTGCCGAAATGGCGGTGGCGGCGGGCTGCGGATTTGTCGATGCGCCAGTGTCGGGCGGGCCCGAAGGCGCCCGCGACGGGACCCTGAGCTTCATGGTCGGCGGGAGAAGCGACCATGTTGCCCGTGTCCGGCCCCTGCTCGACATCATGGGAAGGCGGATTGTCCATTTCGGCGAGACCGGTTCGGGCCAGGCCGCCAAGGCCTGCCACAACATGATCTGCGGCATCACCGCCATGGCGGTCTTGGAAGGGTTTGCACTTGCTGAGGCGCTTGGGCTTGATCCGGCGAAGTTCTACCAGCTTTGCGCAGGAGCGGCGGCGCAATGCTGGACATTGGAAAACCGTTGTCCGATCCCGGGTGTGGTGCCAGAGGCACCTGCCTCGAATGGCTATGCACCAGGTTTCGCGGCTCGGCTGATGGCCAAGGATCTGCGTCTGGCACAGGCTGCTTCTGAAGCCACCGGACAGCCTACGCCCTTTGGTGCGGAAGCGGCACGAGCTTTTTCGGAATTTGCTGAAGCTAACGGCGGCGGTCTCGACTTTTCTTCCTACTACACGAAACTTCGGGTTCAACCCGATGAAACCGGAAACGACTGACAATGACACTTCTCGAATACAGACTCCCCGAGGCCGGGCTGGCTGGAAGCTACATCAACGGCGCTTGGCACAGGCCCGAAGACGGACGCACACTGACCGTGGAAAACCCGTCGCGCCGCGAACCAATTTGTGAGGTTGGGCGTGGCACTGGCAACGAGATTGATATTGCAGTCGGGGCGGCCCGTGCGGCGTTGCCGGCATGGCGCGCTTTGGCTGCCAGCGAACGCGGCAGGCTTCTGTGGGAGCTGGGTCGCCGACTGGAGAAAAACGCTGAAGAGGTTGCACGCGTCCTGTCGGCCGAATCCGGAAACGCCATCAAGACCCAATCCCGCGGTGAAACGATGGGTGCAGCGGGGGTTCTCAAATACTATGGCGGGGTCGCCGTCGAGCAGAAGGGTGAGACTCTGCCGCTCGGCCCCGGCCTGTTCAGCTACTCCACGCGCGAGCCGCACGGCGTCGTGGGCTCGATAATCCCTTGGAATTCGCCATTGCAACTGGGCTGCGTGAAGATTTCCATGGCACTGGCCACTGGCAATTGCTTGGTGTTGAAACCTGCAGAAGACGCGCCCTTGGCCATACTCAAGCTCGCCGAACTGGCCAACGGGTTGTTCCCGCCCGGTGTCCTCAATGTGGTGACAGGGCTGGGCGAAGAGGCTGGCGCGGCACTGGCCAGCCATCCCGGTATCGACAAGGTTTCGTTCACCGGGTCGTCGGAGGTAGGCAAGCTGATCGGCCATGCTACGGCTGACCGCATCGCCGAACTTTCTTTGGAACTCGGCGGCAAATCTCCTACCATAGTCTTTCCAGACGCCATCGAAAGCGGCAGGCTCGACAGCACCGCGCAACATGTGGCCAACGCAATGCGCTTTGCCCGGCAGGGGCAAAGCTGCACCGCCGGGTCGCGGCTATTTGTTCACAAGGACATATGGGACGCTTTGATGCCGAAAGTGGCCGAGAAGTCGGCGGCACTAAAAGTGGGCGATGCGCTAGATCCTGATGTCGACATGGGGGCCGTAATCAACGCCGAACGCTACGGCGAAATCCGCGCCTTCGTTGCGGAAGCCGAAGCACTAGGTGCTTCGTTTCTGATCGGAGAGACCCCGGTTGAGGATCCTGCGGGTTTCTCTCCCAATCCCACAATCATCACTGCGGTCGACAATTCCTGGCGTATCGCACGCGAAGAGGTGTTTGGTCCAGTTATGGTGGCCATTCCCTTTGAAACCGAGGCCGCGGTGATCGACATGGCCAACGACACCCACTTCGGACTTGCGGCCTTTCTCTTCACCCGTGACGTCAGCCGCATCTCCCGGCTGACCCGCGCCATCGATGCGGGCTGGATACAGGTCAATCAGGGCGGCGGGCAGATCCCCGGCATGTCATATGGTGGCACCAAGCAATCAGGGACCGGCAGCGAGTATTCCATAGAAGGGGCGTTGGAGGCTTACACCTACCGCAAGTGCATCACCATCAACATCGAGGAGGGCGCATGAGTTGTGATCGCTTCGGCAACGCGCTGGATCCCAGTGTCGGATATGCCCGCGGAACAGTTTTGCGTGACTCCGCCGATGAAGTGCGTCGTCTGACACATGCCGGGCGTATCGCCGCCGGGTTCATGGAACGTGAAGGCGTCGACAAGATCGCAATCTGTACGGGTAATCTGCGGTTCTACCCGGTTCAGGCAGATGACCTGCCGATGCTTTGCGAGGAATGGGTTGGTCCAGGCATTTTCGGCGAAGAACTCAGGCAGGCTGCGATCACGCATATGGGCGGGAATGGCAACGAGGCTGCGGCCGTCGTCAACCGGACCAGTGCCGGGATCGTCGCGACGGTTCTTGCCCATTTCGGTGGCCGTGATGTCCTGTCGCTGGTTCCCGAAGGTGATCGAAGCCACGCCTCGGTCACACGAGGCGCGCGATTGGCAGGTGTAAGTGTGCGCGAAGTCTTCGACCTCTCCGCGCTGGAAGCGGCCTTGGGCGATTTCGCGCCCTCGCTGCTGATGATCACACCAGTGACTTCGGAACTGTCGGTTCTGGAGGACGACCTGATCGCCGCCGCCGTGCGCGTCGGCAAGACGGCTGGCTGCACCGTTTTCATTGACGATGCCTATGGTGCCCGGTTCCGACCAGTGCTTCTGGGCGGTTGTGCGTCGCTTATGTTCGGAGCTGATCTGATCATCACCAACGCAGACAAGGCAGGGCTTTCGGGCCCCCGTGCGGGTGTCCTGTGTGGCAGCCCGGAGGCATTGGTCCCTGTACAGGCCAAGGCAAGCGAATTGGGCATGGAGGCACGTGCCCCTATCGCCGTTGGGGCCATGCGCAGCCTGCAAGGCTTTATCCCCGATCTGCTGATCCAAGAGGCCCGCGATGGTCAGGACCTGGCGGTGGCGCTTGAGGCGCACCTCGGTCGGGGTCGAGTCAGCCGGTCTGCCTTGGGGCCGAAGATCGACGAACAGGATGTGCTGGAGATCGTGCTGGCCAGGGCTGGGCGAACCTCGACAAACCGCGTTCCGGCCGAGGTGACCGCCGCTGCCGGCATGCTAATGCTGCGCGAAAAGGGCATCGTCACGGTCAACACCCATGGCCAACCCGGCGGGCGGGTGTCGATCCGGCTGAAACCCACCTCCGGGGCCATTGAGCGAGCGGGTGGTGCGGATGCCATTGCACAGTGTTTTGTGGCAGCGTTGGAAGAGACTGCCAGTCATTTGGATGACCAGGCTTGGTTCGAATCCCTGTTATTGGGGGACCGGTAAATGTCGGATTCAGATTTGATCACACGGCTCGACAACCGGCTCGACCAGCTGGTGAATATCGACATCGGGGAACGGGGAGTCGAACACCTGTTCCGGGCGGCACGCAAATTGCAGGGCGGATCGCTGGTTGGCGCTGCGGCGGACGCGCTGATGTCCGTGCCAGAAGGTGGCACCGTCATACTGACCACAGGATCCGTGTCGCGTGCCTGGATCACGCCGGACATTGGCGAAAACGACGGCCCTTCAGGCGCGGCTGCGATTGCACGGGCATTGGTTCTGGGACGCAATGCCACATGTGTGATGCTGTGCGAGGAAACGCTGCTGCCCGCGATCCGCAACACCTGTCAGGCGGCGGGGCTGTTTCCCGTATCCCTGGATGAGGCCGCGATTGCACGGGCTGACAAGAGCTTGGCCACGATCGTGATGCTGCCATTCGCGACCGAAGACGAAGCGGCCCCGTCCGAGGCGACGGCGCTTCTGGACCGACTGCAACCCGACCTTTTGTTTTCCTCCGAGAGGGTCGGGCGCAACGCGCAGGGTGTCTATCACTCGATGAAAGGGATTGACTATGGCATGGGCCGGGCACGGGTGGATCATCTGTTCGACGAAGGCCTGTTGCGTGGCATTCCCGTGGTCGCCGTCGGCGATGGTGGCAACGAAATCGGCATGGGCAAGGTGAAGGATCACGTCACCGCACACGTGCCTTTCGGTGACAAGTGCCAGTGCGGCTGCGGTGGCGGAATTGGCGCGGTCACGGGATGCGATGTATTGGTGACCGCGGCCTGTTCCAACTGGGGCTGCACCGCGATTGCCGCGGCGATGGCTGCCCGGGCAACTGATCCTCGGATTTTGCACACGCCCGAGCGCGAGGCGCTGCTGTTGGACACCATGCTTGCAAACGGCCTCATCAATTCCACCCACGGGATCGTCGACGCCCGTGTAGATGGTTTCCCACGGGACACCCATATCAGCGTAGCCGAACTGTGCCGCACAATTGTGAGCCGCGCCCTTTGAAGAAAGACATGACAGTCGGGTGATCCCATTAGTGTCGGTGCACTGGTGTTAAGCCGAAATGAGACCGCAAAGCGTTGAGTTTGCTAGAAAAAAAAGGTGTATTTTAGGGCGATTCTGAGTTCTGGAAAGGCTCTGCCACAGCCATGGCTTGTCAGCGGTGGGATCGACGATGCGGTACACGGTATTGCCAATGTGCCGGCTGCGGACCTTGTCAGACCGTGATCTCTCGCGCGTTTCCGAGATATGCGTGGCTGCCGGGAACGTCATGGGCCACCACAGCAGTCACTGTTGCGCGACGGCCCTCGACTTCAATCGGATTCGGTCATGGTCCAGTCAAGCGCCTTGGCAACCGTGAAGATGTCCTTGTCGCCTCGACCGCACATGTTCATGCAGATGACATGATCCGTCGGCAGGCCGGGCGCGATTTTCGCCACATGGGCCAGCGCGTGGCTGGGCTCAAGTGCGGGGATAATGCCTTCCGTCTCGCAGGATAGCTGGAACGCCTCGAGCGCCTCCTGATCGGTGACCGAAACGTATTCGGCGCGCCCTGTTTCGTGGAGCCACGAGTGCTCGGGTCCGATGCCGGGATAGTCGAGCCCTGCGGAAATGCTGAAGCCTTCGAGAATCTGCCCGTCGTCATCCTGCAGCAGATACGTCCGGTTGCCGTGCAGGACGCCGGGGCGTCCACCGGTGAGCGATGCGCAGTGCTCCATCCGATCATCTACGCCCTTGCCGCCCGCCTCGACGCCAATGATGCGCACGCTTCTGTCATCCAGGAAGGTGTGGAAGAGGCCCATGGCATTCGATCCGCCCCCGATTGCCGCAATGACAGTGTCGGGCAGGCGTCCTTCGGCCTCCATCATCTGGGCGCGAGCCTCCTTGCCGATGATGGACTGAAAGTCGCGGACCATCGCCGGATAGGGATGAGGCCCTGCAACGGTACCGATGCAATAGAACGTGTCACGGACATAGGTCACCCAGTCGCGAAGCGCGTCATTCATCGCATCCTTCAAGGTACCCCGGCCCGACGTCACCGGCACCACTTCGGCACCGAGAAGCTTCATTCGGAAGACGTTCGGCTTCTGCCTTTCGACATCATGCGCACCCATGTAGACGACGCATTGCAGGCCGAACTTTGCGCAGACCGTGGCCGTTGCAACGCCGTGTTGCCCGGCGCCGGTCTCGGCGATTATGCGGGTCTTGCCCATGCGGCGCGCGAGGATGATCTGGCCAAGCACGTTGTTGATCTTGTGGGCGCCGGTGTGGTTGAGTTCGTCGCGTTTCAGGTAAATCTTCGCGCCACCGAGACGCTCGGTCAGGCGCTCCGCGAAGTAGAGCGGCGACGGTCGGCCGACATAATGGGTCCAGAGATGGTTCATCTCGTCCCAGAAGGCCTGATCCGTCTTGGCCTTTTCATACTCGGCCTCGAGATCAAGGATGAGCGGCATAAGCGTTTCGCTGACGAAGCGGCCTCCGAATGTGCCAAAGCGGCCGTTCTCGTCAGGACCGGTCTTGAAACTGTTGATGAGTTCGCTGGACATGGATGCCTTCCCGGAATTGACCGCAAAGGTGTATCGCCGGGCCGCGGGCAAGGCAAGGCAGCAACGAGTGCATGGTGGAACCCCTATCGGCAGCGATTATCCAATGGCGCGGCGGCCCGTCGACGAATTCTCCGGGTCAGGTTGAGCCGTCTTGGGTCGGCGAAACACTCTTGCGAGGGCAGGGCGGCCGTTTGGAATCGAACCGGCAGGTGACGCACCCGTTCGACGCGGCTCTCACACACAGATGTTGCAACCTACGCGGAATCTTGGAACCGCCGTCCGCATTGCTGTCCTCGCGTCCGTACGGCTCGGTCAAACCTTGTGTTGAAGCATGGCAACCATCGAACTACCGCCTGACGTCGGTTGGCAAGAGGAAATCGGATCATTGCGGCGTTCTGTCGGCCAAGGCAGGCTCGTTGCCGCAATGGCGTGCCGCGGTACTTGAAGAACATGTCCTGACTGCGTCACGGATTGGCCATTCAGAGTTCTTCAAGACTTGGAATTGTCTGCAGGTCAGGCTACAGGGGCGGGCGGAACCGATCGAGAAATCGCCCATGTCAATTGACCACGACGACGCCCGGCGTGTTGCAATCCTTGCCCGGATCAGGGTCGATGATGAGGATCTGCCGGCGCTTGCCAGCGAATTCAACGCGATCCTCGGCTTCATCGAGCAGCTTCGCGAGGTGGACGTTAGGGACGTCGAACCAATGACCAGCGTCACGCCGATGCGGCTAAAGCGCCGGGAGGACAGGATTGCCGGCGGCGGCATCACCAAAAAGGTGTTGGCAAACGCTCCGGATGCGCGCGAGGGCTACTTCGTCGTGCCGAAGGTCGTGGAGTAGGGCATGGACGGGCTCAATTTCCTCTCGATCTCCGAGGCTCGCGACAGGCTCAGGGCCGGCGAGATCACAAGCATGGAGCTCACCCAGGCGTGCCTCGCGGCGGCGGAAGAGGCTGAGGCACTGAATGCCGTGGTGCATCCGACGCCAGATCTCGCGCTTGAACAGGCAAGGGCGGCCGACGCACGCCTTGCCGAAGGCCAGGCACCGGCCATGTGCGGAATTCCGGTAGGCATTAAGGACCTGTTCTGCACAGAGGGCGTGCCAAGCCAGGCGGCGAGCGGTATCCTCGCAGGCTTCAAGCCCGCCTACGAGTCGACCGTGACGTCTCGGCTCTTCGAAGCAGGAGCCGTGATGACAGGCAAGCTCAACATGGACGAGTTTGCCATGGGCAGTTCGACCGAAACCAGTGTTTATGGCAGCACGGTGAATCCGTGGAAGTCGGACGACACCGAACTGACACCTGGCGGATCATCCGGCGGATCTGCCGCGGCCGTGGCTGCCGATCTCTGCCTGGGTGCCACGGGAACCGATACGGGCGGCTCCATCCGGCAGCCGGCTGCCTTCACCGGGATTACCGGCATGAAACCGACATATGGCCGGGTCAGCCGATGGGGCATCATCGCCTTTGCTTCGTCGCTTGATCAGGCGGGGCCGATGACGAAGTCGGTTCGCGATGCCGCGATTATGCTTGAGGCCATGTCTGGTCATGACCCGAAGGACTCCACCAGTGCCGACATTCCCGTGCCGGATTTCGAGGGCATGCTGACTGGAGAAATCAGGGGAAAGACCGTCGGAATTCCGAAGGAATACCGAATGGATGGAATGCCTGCAGCCATTGATGAACTCTGGGCATCAGGCCGCAGCATGCTGGAGGATGCCGGCGCGACATTGGTGGACATCTCGCTGCCGCACACGAAAGTTGCACTGCCCGCATATTACGTTGTGGCTCCGGCGGAAGCGTCGTCGAATCTCGCACGCTACGACGGCGTGCGTTACGGTCATCGGGCGACGCTCGCCCAAGGCGACGACATTACGGCAATGTACGAAAAGACCCGGGCAGAAGGGTTCGGGGACGAGGTCAAGCGGCGAGTCATGATTGGTACCTACGTGCTGTCTGCCGGGTTTTATGACGCATACTACAATCATGCGCGCAAGGTTCGGGCGCTCATAAAGAAGGACTTCGAGGACGTGTTCGCGGATGGCATCGACGCCATCCTGACGCCCGCGACTCCGTCAGCCGCATTTCCGCTTGGCCAGAAGTTCGACGATCCTGTGCAGATGTACCTGAATGACGTTTTCACGGTGACGGTCAATCTGGCGGGCCTGCCTGGAATTTCCGTGCCGGCCGGCCTGGATCCGGACGGACTGCCCCTTGGCCTGCAGCTCATTGGCAAGCCTTGGGAAGAGGGCGAATTGCTGGATTTCGCATTGGCGATCGAGGACCGTGCCGGCTTTGTGGCAAAGCCGGAGAAATGGTGGTAGAAAGTCGATGCAGAAGAGGCATTGGCACATACAGGAAATGACCTTCCGTCTGATCGCAATGATCGCTCTTGGCGGTGTTACGGCCTGCATGGACGAGGTTCCCCTTGAAAGTCCGGATTCGGGCACTGTGACGGGATCACAACCTCCTGGCGAGATCGCCATCATACATGCGCCGGGCGACATGGCCCTGAATTCGCCTGAGCCTGATTCACGTCTGCGACCGGCCGGTGAAGATCCGGATCCAAGTCAGGACGCGCTGGCGCAGGACGCAGGCGACGCAGGAGCGACCGCTTCACGTGACGTCGACCGTGCCGTCATTTCGGACGAGCAGGACTTTGAAGCGGTTAGCTCGCGCGAGACCATCGAAAGCGACCGCGACAGGCTTCAGCGCCAGCGAGAGGCCCTTAGGGTCGTCGAGCCGGAGGATCTGCCTGTCCGTCCGGACGGATCGGAACCCAACATCGTTGCCTACGCGCTCTCGGCAACGAACGAAGTCGGCGAACCGGTCTACCGCCGTTCGGGCGAGTTCAACGAGGAACGGTTCAATCGTGCCTGCGCCAGGTATGGCTGGACAGACCGGGCGCAGGCCGCATTCCTGGAAGCAGGGGGACCGGAGCGCGACTGGAAGGGCCTGGATCCGGACGGCGACGGGTTTGCCTGCAACTGGGATCCGGATCCCTTCCGAATCGCACGACAGGACGGCTAAGCATCCAGTCCTGCAGTTCATCCTCGTTGGCGGGATCAAGTCCAGCGGTTGCCATCGTCACGCGCTGCCATCGCTTGCGCGCGTCGCGCCTGCGATGCTCGAACTCGCACTTTCCCGCGCCATTTTCCGGCGCACTGCCTTCTTCGGGAGTCTGGAGGCAGCCGGGTCCGGACGCGCCGACTCTTGATGACGTTCAGGCCCCCTGAATCTGAAGATTCGCAATTCAAGAAACGATTCTTGGCTGCAGCCGCCGGTCAAATTGCCGCACCGGATGCAGAATTTTGCCGTCACGGCAATTTTACCATTGTTACCGTTTGTGCCTCATGCTAGCGGGCACGCGTTCCCGTGGTTGGTTGCCGCGCGAGTTTAGTTGAGAATACGCGTGGCAATTGGTCAGCGTTCATAGTGGAGATTGTTAATTGTATCGGCCATGGGTCCGAATGCCGTCCAAGTGCAGACCGAATACACCGGATCGCAGCCGCTGCGACGACGGTCTGACGCTGGCTTCCAGTGTTGCGCAGTTCGTCGACGGGCGCATGCGGCTCAACCGCGGCCTGACAATCGACTCGCAAGCGGCATCCTGTACTCGAGTCTTCCCGTCCGTTACGTCGCCGGAGAGCGACCAGTGCCGCTTTTGGCGGGAAATGCATGCCTATCGGCGCAGTTACCCCAAAACCAATGGAGGCAAGTTTGATTTTGACCGAAAGTTCCGCACCCACTTCCCTTGATCGACAGCAAGGTTCCACACACCAATCATGCGCAGAGACGCCTCTGTCGAGAAGACAGTTCGTGCGATCGCTCGCAACCGCGGTTGCTGCCGTTCCCCTCGCGGGCGGGATCGGCGCCAGTGTCGTATCACAGGCACACGGCTCTTCCTATGCCAGTCAGATCCTGGGACCCGGCAAGCAGAATGCCGTATTCTATTGGGTGGACGCGGCCTTGCAGCAGATCCGGGACCAGCGGGTTCTGGCGCCGAGGGCGGCGTACAACCTGGGATTGGCAACGGCTGCGGCATTTCTTGCCGCCAACGGTATCGTGAAGGCCTATGGCGAGCCATTCGGAATCGGAAATGGACCGCAGGACGCGGATCCCGAAGTTGCCTACGGCGTGGCATTTTCGCTCGCTGCAGCAGAGGCATTTCAGCAGCCATTCCTTTTTGAACGCACCGCGTTTCTGAAACGCTTCCCTGGCAGCGAAGCCAAGTCCCTTGGCGTGGAATGGGGCCGCAGGGCAGCCATGATCGTGCTTGGACAGCGAACTGACGACGGTTCGGAACCGAGCGAAGTCAACTACTATCTCGGTCGCTACGAACGGCGCGGGGATACCTTGCAGTGGAGCCCGACCGCTCCGTTCTACGGCGCCTCGCCTGGACCGTCCTTCGCGTCATTCGAGCGATGCCTCTATCCAGGGCATGGGATGATCACGCCATGGACAATGAAAACAGGATCGCAATTCCGGGTTTCCGGCTTTCACGATCCCAGAAGCCCGGAATTTGCAGAAGAGTTCGACATGATCCGCAGGTTGGGCGGCAATGACAGCAAGACCCGCACGGCAGACCAGTCGGAAGTGGCACTGTTCTGGGAAGATGGGCCTTGGGGAGTGACGAATCCGGGCCACTTCATGTACATCGCGATGCAGCTCCTCCAGGATCGCGGCCTTGATTTCCTTGATCTCGCCCGGGCAATGGCCTTGGTTGGCATGACGCAGTGTGATGCGTCGATCTCTGCCTGGGACAGCAAGTACCACTACGATGTGCTCCGTCCTGAAACAGCCATCCGTGCACGGGCCCCGGAATTCGACAATCCGGATGACCGGGTGAGCGTGGACGCCGGCTGGCGCAGCTACATTCCCACTCCGGAATTCCCTTCGTACACGTCCGGCCACTCGACGTTTGGCGGCGCAGCAGCGGAAATGATCGCCCTGATCCATGGCCGGGATGACATCGCGTTCTCCGGAAGATCGCCAGATCAGGTATTGTGGCCGCAGCTGCAGGGTGTCACGCGGCATTGGACAAGCCTCAGCCACATGGCCGAGGAGAACGGCATGAGCAGGCTCTATGGTGGCGTCCACTGGGCCATCGACAATGTTCAGGGCCTTGCTGCCGGTCGCGCCATTGCTCGCCATGCCTTCCGCTCGACCTTTCCGAAGCGGAGCTGAAGCGATGGGCACGAAAAATATGCGGCATTCTGGGCTCGTTGTGGCAATCTCCCTGATTGGCGCTGCGGGCGCTGGCACCGCGGAGGCACAGAGCGACCTGCCCAATCTTGAACACCTCTCGCCGCTTGAAGAAGCGATCGCGATGGAAATCGGTGACGTGACGCTGACGCTAACCGGAGCGCTAGAGGCCCGGTACACGGCCGGGTCCGATGACGACGAGGACAATGGCCCCGGGCTTGTTGGCAGCCTTGGGGTGGTTGCCATGACCCAGCTTCCAAACCGCTGGCGCGTTAATTTGAGCTATGCCGGCCAACTCGTCTCTGACGAAGCCCTGTCACCCGATGCAAATGAGAAATACACGGATGATGCGGCGTTGTCGGTAGGGGGCGTTTGGGGCACCGTCTTGTTGGGCAATGTATCGGACACAGTGCGCGAACAGACTCGCCGAAGGCGAGGCTTCGGCAATGCGGCATTGGAATTTGATGACTTCCACGGCGAGCTTTCTGACAGGAGCGCAGGATATGCTGGTCGGGTTGGCCCGTTCGTGGCGAGCGGCGTGGTGGATGATGACAGCAACATAGACTTGGGACTGACATTCCAGCGACCGATAGGCAACGGAAGCAAGGACTATCGTTTCACGTTTCGTGCCGGTCAGGGTGCATACGAAGCTGCAGACGAATCTCTCCTGTTCACGAGCCGTGGACACAGCGTGGTCGGGGAGGTCGTTTATGGCAGTACGTTGCTTGACGTTGGCTTGGGGCAAGAGAGATTTTCTTCCTCCGGTGTGAACGCCACGCGCTGGTACATCTCGTCAGGAATTCGCCGAAAGATCATGGTCTGGGGCCTGTCTCTCGAAGGACATTATGGCCAAATCGAGGGACAGGAGGAAGTCTCTGCGGCACTGGGGGTCCAGTACGACCTGGCAAGAGGCCTGTCCGCGAATTTCGGCATGAACTACGAGGACGCCCAGGTCGCGTTGGGCGATGTCAAGTTTCTGGACGCCAGCGACACCAAGGCGGTATTCTCGCTTACGTACAGATTCTAGCCCTACCGGGTCGTGCCGGGTTGAACTGAACGACGCGATCTCGTCGCGGCATGTCAACCCCAAGTTGGCGCAGTTTTCGAACGGCCGCACTCTGCGGGACGGGGCGTCAGATTTGCGAATGGCTTCGATCCTGTCTCGGGAGCGGTTTGACAGCCGCAGCGCGCTTGGCCCGCGACATTGCGGAGAGCCTTCGCATGTCGGGGCGGCCAACCGGTTGCAGGGTCCTTGGAGGCGAAGGCGACATTGTCCGACAAGATGCCGGAGATTGTCATGCCGCAACCCTTGACGGAATTCGCGATCTGCCCGTCCTCACACCAGCTACGGTGGCGGAGCGTGAGGCGTGGAGCACATGATCGATCATGCGTGAGAATCCGCGGATCATTACGGTCATTGCCAGCCACCAGTTCCGGCAACAAAAAACGCGGCGTATGGCAGGAGCCGCAGGATTCTCGATCAGTGCGCAGTTGATCTCGGAGCGGGATCGCTGGATCGGCGGGGGGCGATGCCAGACGCTGGGAACTTCTTCGTCGCGTGATCTGCCCGAGCCGGTACCAGGTCCGGTCCAGTGTGCGCTGTTCGCATCTTGCAGGCCATGCCCGCAGACGGTTCCTGCGAAGGTCGCCGCGCGAATTAGAGGCGTGCCGCGTGTGCCGATTGATCCTTGTGGAGAACCTTGTCGATGACGTGTATTTTGCCAAATGCTCGCGTCCGGCCAGCTTCCGGTCCGTGGGCAAGTCGACAAGTCGCGGCTTAAGGGACCAGCCTTGGCGGAGCCGACGGACCGAGAAGCCGGTTCCGATATACGAGACGAAACGCGCTTGGCGAAGCAACTTCGATGCGGCTTACGTGAAACATGCCGCGGAGCGGTCAAGGAACGGGTTTGGAGGGGCACCCTTGCGGGACTACTGTCTGTCCACACTTCTTGCGAAGGGCACGGGTCTGCTGGCGGCGTGCCGGAACAGAGGATCAGCGTCGGCATCGCCGCAATCAATGCGGCGGTCGCCTGGCGAATTATGACCATGAAGCCGGTCGGACGTCGGGTGATCGATTGCGGGTCAGGGTTGAAGATTGCCGACCACGATGCAAACTTCCGGTCGACCATGCGCTAGAGCGCGACATGAAGGCTCCGGATCGGACGGGCGGTGTGATGCGCGTCGGCGGTTCATCTCGGTGGTTGCGGCGACCGCAAGAACGAATCGGAGTCAGGAGGCCAGATCATGTGGCACGGGCAGATCCAGCTCTCATTCGTTTCACTTGGTCAACGCGTCGGATTCCGCGCCGACCAGATACCTGCAATGCGCCACGAAGAATGACCTGTTGCAATGTGCACTTGTCATGACGCCGTAGGTCCAGGCATGGAGGTTTTCGACAGGCCTGCGTCCTGCTTTGGCGACCGGCGTTCCAGGGCAGAGATAGAACTGGTCGTAATTCACTATACTGCAATGGAGAATGCTGAGGCGGCGCTTGAACGCCTTTGCGGAAGCGAATTCGAAGTCTCTGCGCACTATCTGGTAGGGCGGGACGGAACGGTGTTTCGGATGGTTCCCGAGGACAAGCGGGCCTGGCACGCAGGCGTCGGGTCCTGGGCGGGGCGGGGCGACGTGAATTCACGTTCCCTCGGGATCGAACTCGACAATGACGGCATGTCGCAATTCACCGAACCTCTAATGGCGAAGCTGGAAGTCCTGCTCTCAGACATTTTGGATCGTCATGCTCTGCCTCCATGGGCGGTGATCGGGCATTCCGACATGGCCCCTGGCCGCAAGCGCGACCCTGGACGGCACTTCGATTGGCGGCGGCTCGCAGAAAAGGGCCTCTCGATCTGGCCGGCACCATTGCCGGGCGGCGACTTCATGCGAGATGCCGCTGCATTCGGCTATCCGGTGCACGTGGGGAAAGGCGCCATCTTGTCCGCCTTCCGCCAGCGCTTCAATCCGAATGCCGACGGTCCTCTGTCGAAGGAAGATGAGGCGCTCATGGCCGGTTTGGCACGTGGGTTCCCGGCAGAGGTCGCATGAGAACTTGCCTGTCCTCCGTATGACGCATCAGACCTCCATCGGACTGCATCGCTTCAATCGCATTCCTGCAAAGGTCAATCGAGCAGGCACTTGGCATTCTTGCAAGCCTCCTGAATACGATGCGCAAATCGAACAAGGCTTCGTCGCTATTGGGCAGCTCCAAAATTCCAGGCAGGTCGAACTTGATCTAGCTGACGCGCTGGCCATTGACCCAAACGCTGATGACGGCATGGATTGACGCGATCGCCCGAAGGCGAACGAGGTCTGCCCGGTTGCCAGTGGAAATTGCGCCACGATCTGTGAGACCGGCCGCGTGTGCGGGTGCCTGGCTGATGCATCTGATGGCGCGGGGAAGATCCTGCCACATCTCGGCGAGCCGGAAGGCCGCCAGCAATAGCGCGGAGGGCGCGTAGTCTGATGACACGATGTCCAGCAGATCACGCTTGGCGAGATCAAGCGCCGAGACATTGCTGTAGTGTGATTCGCCACAAATGATGTTCGGACCCCCCATCATGATCGCAATGCCCGCATCGCGACAGGCTTCGGCGGCCTCAATCGTCGTTGGGAATTCCGCGAGCCGAACACCGTGCTCTGCGGAAACGGCGACCTGGTCGGCCGTGGTGTCATCGTGACTGGCCAGAACGGCACCGAGGCGCCAGGCATCTTGGATGGCCATGGCTTCATGCTTGTCGCCGTGCTTTGCTTGTAGCGCGCGAAGACGGGCCACGTGATCGTCAAATTCCTGATCCCTCATGTCTTTCTTGGTAGCGACATGCGTTTTCATCGTGCCGATGTCCCTGAACTGTCGTTGGCCGGGGGTGTGATCCATGAGACTGACGATGCCCACACGGTCCTCCGGGCCGAATTCGGCCAATTCGTCAATCAGGGTTTCCGAGCAAACTTCGGCGCGCAGATGCAGGAAATGGCTGATCTTCAATGCCCCCTCCGCCCGCAACCCGAGCAATTCGTGCGACAGCTCACGCGCGTAGCGCAGGTACCGGCCCTTGCCAGACGGGATCGAGCCCACGCGCATGGCGTCGAACACCGTCGTGATACCGGTGGACGCAAGTTCGCGGTCGTGAGCCAGGATTGCCGGTGCGTGTGGCCAGAGAACGCTTGGCCGTGATTCGATATGCCGCTCAAGATTGTCTGTGTGTAGTTCCACAAGTCCGGGAATCAGAAAATCGCCCGCAAAATCGATTGCGCCGGTGGGAACATGGCCAGTTTCTTCAATCGAGGTGATGGTTCCCTGCCTGATTGTGACGCTGCCGGTAATCACGCGATCCTCCAGCACGATACGTGCGTTGGCGAGGCAGACATTTTCTGTCACATCCTCGCCACGTTGCCGGGACGGCACGGAATTTGGGAACGGTGAATTCATGTCCGAATACTCACGATTTGGCATCTACTATCTGCCGCCTAAGGGTCCGATCGCCGAATTCGGGGCACAGTGGCTGGGCTGGGACATCGACCTTGCACGGATCTGCGATAGACCGGAAGTGGCCGGGATTGAAGACATCACCATGGCACCCCGAAGATATGGCTTCCATGGCACGCTGATGCCACCATTCGGGTTGGCTGAGAGCGCCAGGCGGGAGGCTCTTGAGGCCGCGGTTGATGAGATAGCCGTGCGCCATTCGCCGATACGACTGCTGGGCCTTGAACTGTCCGTGGTCGGTCGATTCTTGGCGTTGACCCCGTTGGGTGATGCGCGAGCACTTCACGACTTGGCGCATGACTTAGTTGCAGATCTGGACCAGTTGCGTGCGACGCCCGCACCTGCCGAGCTTGCACGCCGCCGCGCGGTCGGGCTGACAATTGCCCAAGAGGCCAATCTTCTGCGCTGGGGATACCCTTACGTAATGGACGAGTTTCGGTTTCACATGACACTGACGGACAGGCTGACCGGCATGCAGCGTCCCCTTGCAGAGGCTGCAATCCGCGAGCGGCTTCCAGAGCTGCCGCGGCCGTTTGACATGACCGAGATCGCGCTTGTGGGTGAGCGGACAGACGGAATGTTCCGAACCCTGCACCGCTACGCTCTGACCGGCTGAAGCGCTTGAAGTGCATCTGGATGGTGCTCTCAAAAAGTTCATCGTTTGCAACATCCACGACATTGATGCCCGACGAAAATTTCTCCACGTCCCGTGCAAGCCGGGCCTAGAATTCTTCCGGTGGCCCGCGTCCGCGGCCGGCCAAGCGGTGGGCCAGCGCGTTGCCGGATGCGGAGAGTCGCAAGGCGACAAGTTTTGGAATGACCAGATCGACGGTCGCCAGGACAGCGCGAGGCAGATTGATCAGGAAGGATTCGTCGCTTTCCGTGCACGAGCGAATCTCTGGCGGAGTGCCGTAGCTCAGACGGTGGGCCGTCCAGTGCAAGCAGAATGCCCCTTGTTCTGCGACGCGAAAAAATTCGGTAACCGTCACGAAAAGATGGTCTTCGGCGCCAAGACCGGACGTCAGGGCAATTGCGCGGTGCACGATCTGGAGGTCAGGGCAAGCCTGGGCCAGATCCGCCATTACGCAATCCTTGCCGACGCCAGACGGCCCAACAACTGCTATCACCCGTCCAATCATCATGCCGCATTGTCCACAGCATTTCGGGCAATGTCGAACCCGAACCACGGAGGCCCGGCTGAAGCAATCTAATTGGATGCCGGTTGCCCTGGCCCGCTCGCCAAGTGACGTTGTCAATTCCAAGAAAAGAAGGTCCGCGGCGCATTGGCAGTTCTTGCGACTTGCTTGGTGGAATTAATGAAAATATGTAAAGCGTTGCGGATGGCTGGATGGCCGCGGAACCACGGTTTCGAGGAAAGTCCGGACTCCACGGAGCGACGGTGCCGGGTAATTCCCGGCCGGGGCAACCCGAGGGATAGCGCCACAGAGAACAGACCGCCTCGCACGCGGGGCAATGGTGAAACGGTGAGGTAAGAGCTCACCGCGGGACTGGCAACAGGACCGGCACGGCAAGCCCCACCGGGAGCAATGCCAAATAGGGGTTCCGCAGGGACGCGCTTCGGTTCGGGGACCCGGGTAGGCAGCATGACCCTTCCGGCAACGGCGGGGCAAGATGAATGGTCATCACCCCGGATACGGGGCACAGAATCCGGCTTACAAGCCATCCGCGCCTTGTCTTCGAAAAGCGTTGGGCGCGCCTGGTACAGTGTCGAGATCCTGTTTGGATGCCGTCGGCCGAATTCGGAACAAGACGTTCGTGATCAAACCTGCGAAGAAAACTGGACGCAAGCTAAGGTCAGAACTGTTCCTGAATCGAATCCAGTTGACACCCTGTGCTTGGCGTCTAAAACCCGGGCTGCGAGGGTTTCGGCTCGGTGTCTTCAGGGCCGAGCCCGAAAGGAGAGACGCAATGGCGAAGCCGACGACGATCAAGATTCGTCTGAATTCGACAGCAGACACGGGCCATTTCTACGTGACCAGAAAAAACGCCCGCACAATGACCGAGAAGATGACGGTACGGAAGTACGATCCGGTCGCCCGCAGGCATGTCGAGTACAGGGAAGGCAAGATCAAGTAAGCGTCCGGCGTGCCTACGTCGGCATCATTCCGGGCGGTGTGGGGCCTCGGGGTCCACCGCTACAGGAGCGACCGAACCTTTGCAGCGACGTTTTCTGCCGTGATTCCGAAATGGCGGTACAAGTCTCCAGCGGGAGCGGAAGCGCCGAAACCCTCCATGCCTACGAACCCGTCTCGCCCTGCGCGGCCACGCTCGCCAAGAAGCCACCTGTCCCAGCCCTGACGCACGCCAGCCTCTATGGCGACGCGGACTGCGCCAGCAGGCAGCACTCGTCTGCGGTAGGCTTCGTGCTGCTCGGCGAAGAGCTCTGCGCAAGGCATTGATACCACGCTGGTGCCAATTCCCTCCGCTTCCAGAAGCGACCGTGCCTCCAGCGCAACGGACACCTCGGAGCCGGTGGCGATCAGGACGGCCTTTCTGCGGCCCGAACCGGGACGAGCCAATGTATAGGCACCCATGGCCGTGAGGTTTCTTGACTTGTGCTGTGTTCGTACGGTCGGCAAGCTCTGGCGCGAGAGAGCCAGGACAGTCGGGGATTGCCGTGACGAAAGCGCAATTTCCCATGCTTCGGCAGTTTCGACCGCATCAGCGGGCCGAATCAAACGGCAATTTGGCGTTGCGCGCAACATTGCCAGATGCTCGACGGGCTGGTGAGTGGGGCCATCCTCGCCCAATCCGATCGAGTCGTGAGTCATAACATAGGTTACGGGCAAGCCCATGAGCGCCGACAGCCGAATTGCCCCTCTGGCGTAGTCGGTGAAGCAAAGAAACGTGCCACCATAGGGTTTGACGCCGCCATGGAGCGCCATGCCGGCCATCGCGGCCGCCATGCCGTGTTCGCGGATCCCGTAGTGGATGTAGCGGCCCTTGCGATTCGTGGCGTCGAATATTCCAAGATCAGGAGTCTTTGTATTGTTCGACCCGGTCAGGTCGGCTGAGCCTCCGATGGTCTCGGCCACGACAGGGTTGATCACCTCCAGCGCCATTTCCGACGCCTTCCGGGTCGCAACCTTGGGCTGTTCGTTCGACAGGGTTCTTTTCAGGGCCCGGACGACGGGGACCAACCGCTTGTGCGCGCCACCGGACATTATCCGATTGAAGTCTGCTTGGCGCGAAGTCGACAGCGTCGCAAAGCGGTCCTGCCAAGCCTTGCGGGCCTCGCCGCCACGGCGACCAATGATTCGCCATGCATCCAGTATGGACCTGGGCACTTCGAACGGTGCATGTTGCCAGCCATAGGCGGCGCGTGTGGCGTCGATCTCGTCCTGCCCAAGGGGCGAGCCGTGTGCCGACGCGGTGCCCTGCTTGTTGGGAGCACCGAATCCGATGACGGTCTTGCATGCGATCATCACGGGCCTCTTCGACTTGCGGGCCTTGCTCAGCGCACGGTCGATGTCCTCGGGATCGTGCCCATCGCATTCCAGGACCTCCCAACCCGAAGCTTGAAAGCGTCGCTTCTGGTCCGTCGTGTCCGAAAGCGCGATGTTGCCGTCAATCGAGATGTCGTTGTCGTCCCAGAGCACGATCAGCCTTGAGAGTCGTTGCATGCCCGCAAGTCCGATCGCCTCCTGGCTTAGTCCCTCCATCAGGCATCCGTCGCCTACGATGACATAGGTGACATGGTTGACGACCTTCTTCCCGAATCGTGCCCGGAGAGCTTCTTCTGCAATTGCGAGTCCGACCGCATTCGCAAGTCCCTGGCCAAGAGGTCCGGTCGTCGTTTCGATCCCGTTGGCATGCCCATACTCGGGATGACCTGCCGTGATCGAACCAAGCTGGCGAAATCGCTTGATCTGCTGGAGCGTCATGTCCTCGTAACCGGTGAGATGAAGCAAAGCATAGAGCAGCATCGAGCCATGGCCTGCAGACAGGATGAAGCGGTCACGATCCGGCCAGTCCGGGTCGGCCGCATCGAACTTGAGATGCCTTTCGAAGAGTACTGTCGCCACGTCAGCCATGCCCATGGGCATCCCGGGGTGGCCTGAATTGGCGGCCTGGACCGCATCCATGGCGAGCGCGCGAATTGCCGCAGCGCGCTCGAAATGGTCCGGATGCAGTTCCTTCAGGGTCTCGATGTCCATGCTACCGCCCTTGGCTGGTCCATATCGCCTAGGTTCTTAGCAGCCAGCTTGCCGAACGCAAGGCGAGCCGAGGCGCAACATTCGGAAAGTGGGTGAAACTGTCGCTGCATGCGCTATGCTCCGGGCGGGCCATGTTGTCTGCCGGCGATTCGCGATCCAGGCATCAAGTGCCAGGCAGGTAAATTCGCAAGCCAGGAGCGATCATGAGTGACATGTCCGAACTTGAAGGCAGAATCCTTTCCGCATTGGACAGGACGGAGCTGGCGTTCGACGGGATAGGCCCGAACGCCGAAAGTGATGGCCGGGACAGCGTCATTGAAGGGCTCAAGGCGGACGTGACGCGTTTGCAGGAGGCGCTCAGGACGCGGGACGCCCTGCTTCAGCAGATGCGGGCGGTGAACCGGAACCTCAGGGAATCGAACGCTGCACTTCGCGCGGCTCATGCCGACGGGCAGATGCAGGCGGATCTGCTGAATTTCGCCTTGGAAGGCGAACTTGCCGGCCTTCGTGCCACTCGCGAAGTGGAGAAGGCGGAGATCGAGGAAGTCCTGGCGATGCTCGAACCTGTGCTGAAGGAGGCTGGATAATGCCCGAGGTTTCGATTCGGATCGGCGAACGGCTCTTCAAGGTGTCCTGCCAGGACGGCGAAGAGGGTGCCCTTCATCAGGCGGCCGGGTTGCTTAACACCGAAGCCAAGACACTTGAGGGCCAGTCCCGGCGTCTTCCCGAAGCGCAGATGCTCCTGATGGCCGGGCTCATGGTGGCGGACAAACATGTCTCTGCCGCAAGCAACAAGCGGCAACTGGAGGAGACGGTTGCACGGCAGGAGGCCCAAATCAAGGATCTGGAAGGTCAGCTCGAGCAAGGGCGAATACAGGCCGCACCAACCGAGGACAAAGTGTCTGAAGCCTTGGCCAGGATTGCCGAACGAGCGGAAGCACTGGCGGAGTTGGCCGAAGAGAAGTCTGGAGCCCGCGCATAGCTGACGCCGGTTGCGGTGTCCAAGTGAAGAAATCAACGATGCACGGGGTGTCCTGACTCTGACCCGTCCACAGGCGTTGCGGATGCCGATCAGGCTTCGACCTGATCCTCGATGCCTTCAGTTGCAAGCCCGTCGAGACGTGGCATCAGGTTGAGAAGCGACCGCGTGTAGTCTTCCCGGGGCGCGGCAAAGAGGGCCTCTGCATCCTGGATTTCCACCAGGCGACCGTTCTGCATGACGGCAACGCGATCACACATCTGTCGCACCACCGGCAGGTCGTGCGAGATGAACAGCATCGTGAGGCTCAAGTGCTCCTGCAGGTCCTTCAGGATGTTGAGAATCTGCGCCTGGATCGAGACGTCGAGGGCGGACGTCGGCTCGTCGCAGATCAGGAATTTAGGTTGCGTTGCAAGCGCCCGTGCAATGGAGATGCGCTGGCGCTGGCCGCCGGAAAACTCGTGCGGATATTTGAACCCTGCGGCTGCGCCAAGGCCGACATGTTCGAGCAGTTCGTCGACCCTGTGCCTCAAAGCCTTGCCGGACAGCAGCCTGTGATGGAGCGCGGGCTCGGCGACGATGGCATCAACCCGCATGCGGGGATTGAGTGACGAGTAGGGATCCTGAAAGATCATCTGGATCTGGCGGCGGTACCAGGCAAGGGAGCCGGAGCCGGTTACACGCTGCCCGCCATACAGGATCGTTCCGCCGTCGGCTCTGTACAGGCCGGCGATCATGCGTGCGACCGTGGATTTGCCGGAACCCGACTCGCCAACGATTCCGAACACCTCGCCTTGGCGAATGTCGAAACTGACGTTGTTCACTGCGACGAGATATTGTCGTCGCGACGGGATGAAGGAGCGCTTCTGCAGGAAGCGCTTGGTAAGGCCGCTTATCTCGAAGAGCGGCTTGGCGGAGTCTGTATCCGCCTTGTTCCAGTTCCGCGCCAGGTCACTGATCCGGAATTCGGTGGCGCGTCCGCCGTATGAAATGAGCGGAAACCGATGCAGCTTCACGTTGGGGCGCGGGACGGCTGCGATGAGCGACTTGGTGTAGGGATGGCTCGGCTTGCCCAGAACGAGCCTGGTGGCGCCCGTCTCCACGACCTTGCCTTGGTACATGACGGTGACGCGATCCGTCGTGTCGGCAATGACACCCATGTCGTGGGTGATGAGGATAACGCCGACCTGGCGCTCGTTCGCGAGTTCCCTGATGAGATCCAGAATCTGAGCCTGGATCGAGACGTCGAGCGCGGTTGTCGGCTCGTCGGCGATGATGACATCGGGCTCCGAGCAAAGGGCGAGCGCGATGACAACGCGCTGCCGCATGCCGCCGGAAAACTGGTGTGGGTACTGGTCGAGCCGTATCTCGGGTTCGGGGATTCCGACGCGGGCAAGCAGATCATGCGCCCGCTCGTGCGCTTCGGCGTCGGTCAGGCTCAAATGGGTCGTGATGGTTTCCGTCAACTGCTCGCGAATTGTGAAGAGCGGATTCAGCGAAGTCAGCGGATCCTGGAAGATCATGCTGATCTCGCTGCCGCGCAGACTCCGCATTGCTGCCCGATCAAGTCCCGAGATGATCTCGTTCTTCAGGCGGATCGTGCCGCCCGCGATCCTGCCTGGGCGTTCGAGCAGTGCCATGACGGCCGCCCCAATGGTTGACTTTCCGGCTCCGGATTCGCCGACCAGACCATGAATCTCGCCGGGTTCGACCGTCAGGCTTGCCCCGTCGACGGCAACGAAGACCTCCCTTCGTGTGGGGAACTCGACCGTCAGGTTAGCGATATCGAGAATTGCGCTCATCGGATGCCCGGCACAGGCACGAGGTGCCATTGACCGCCGACCGGGATCTTGATCAGGGACATGCCTATCTCAGCTTCGGGTTCAGCGCGTCGCGCAGCCAGTCGCCGAGAAGATTCACGGAGAGCGCGAGCGCAAGCAGCGTGCAGGCTGGAAAGAACAGAATCCACCATTCGCCGGAGAAGAGGAATCCCTGGCCAATCCGGATCAGTGTGCCGAGCGAGGGTTGTGTGGGCGGTGCGCCGACCCCGAGGAAGGACAGCGTCGCCTCGGCAATTATGGCGAGCGCAAGCGAGATCGTCGCGATCACCAGCACGGGCGAGAGGACGTTCGGTAGAATGTGGCGGATCATGATTGCGGTCCCCGATCTGCCGATGAGTTGCGCGGCTTGCACGTATTCCTTCTTCGTCTCGACCAGCGTTGCGCCGCGCACGACGCGCGCAAACTGAACCCAGTCAGAGAGGCCGATCGCGAGAATCAGAACCCAGATGGCGATCTGGTCCCGATATTCCACGGGCGTGAAACCCTTGGCGATGCCGAAAATGAGCATGGCGACGAGAATCGCGGGGAAGGTCAATTGCACGTCAGCGACGCGCATGATGATCGTCTCCGTCCAACCGCCGCGGTAGCCGGCAATCAGGCCCAATGTCACTCCGATCACCATGCCGAGCAATACGGCTGCGAAGCCTACCAAGAGCGAGATGCGCATGCCAAAGAGAATGGTCGAGAAGACGTCGCGGCCCTGATCGTCAGTGCCGAGCCAGAAGCTCTCTCCGGTAAACGCATTTGGCGTGCCCGGCGCCGTGAACCCGTTCATCAGGTTGAGCGTCGCGGGATCGAACGGGTCATGCGGCGCTACCAGCGGGGCAAGGAGCGCTCCCGAGACCAGGAGCACGACCACGACGAACGAGACCATGGCGACCGGCGAATGGCGGAACGCCCAAGCGAGATCGCTTTGCCACATCGCCCTGATCCGCAAGGCCATTGGGTTGAACCGGTCCGGCGCGGTGCGTACGCTTGTCATGTGGTGTTCCCCTCGCCGCGGAGCCGCGGGTCGATCGCGACATAGAGGAGATCGACCAAGAGGTTGATCCCGACGAACATGACCGAGATCAGCATCAGATAAGCCGCCATCACCGGGATGTCGACGAACTGGATCGCATTGATGAAGAGCAGTCCGACGCCTGGCCACTGGAACACCGTTTCGGTGATGATCGCGAAGGCGATGATCGAGCCGAGTTGCAGGCCGGTCACGGTGATGACCGGGACGAGAGTGTTCTTCAGCGCATGGCGGAAGTTCACGACGCGCTCGGAGAGTCCCCTGGCGCGGGCGAAGTTGATGTAGTCCTGCCGGAGAACCTCGAGCATCTCGGCGCGCACGAGCCGCATGATCAGCGTCATCTGGTACAGGCCGAGCGTGATTGCAGGCAGTACTAGCGCCTTGAGACCGCTCGCGGTGAGAAAGCCAGTGGACCATCCGCCGACATCGACCACGTCGCCACGCCCGAAACTGGGAAGCAGGTCCAGCTCCACCGAGAAGACGTAGATCAGCAAGATGCCTATGAGAAATGTGGGAAGGCTGACTCCAATGAGCGATCCGGTCATGATCACGTTCGAGGCCCAGCCGTCGCGTCGAATCGCAGTGAATACGCCAAGCACTATGCCTATCACGATCGCGAAGAGGCCGCTGACGGCTGCCAGTTCCAGTGTTGCCGGTGCGCGTTCAGCGATGATCTCAGCCACGGGGCGACCCTGCCTGTAACTGACGCCGAAATTGCCCTGCACAGCGTTCTCGAGAAAGCGCCAGTATTGGACGGGGAACGGCTGGTCGAGCCCGAGTTGCGCACGCAGGCGCTCGATGTCGGCCTGCGTGCGCTCCTGACCAAGCATGTTGTCAATCGGATCACCCACGAATCGGAACATGGAAAACGCCACGAGGCCGACGATGAGCAGAACGACGACGGACTGAAAGATGCGGCGAATGATGTAGTTCAGCACTAAGCTTCCCCGTGACCGTTATGGCGAAGGGGGCGCGGGTAGAGAGCGAATCCGGCCCGCCCGAAGGCGGGCCGACGGTGCAGCGTCCGGAAGGTCAGTTGACCGTTACCCAACGCAGGATGAAGAAGTTGTCCGGTCGCTGTGTCAGCTCAACACTTGATTGGGCGCCCCAAACAAGCGGCTGGACGTACATCGTCACGTAGGCATGCTCGTCTTGATAGAGCGCGGTCACCTCGTCCAGCATCGCCTGCCGTCTGGTGTCGTCGATCTCGGACTGGATCATCGGCAGAAGCTCATCGATTCTGGAATTCGAGTATCCCCCGAAATTCCAGCTGCCAAGCTTCTTCTCGCTGTTCGGAGTGGACGCGAGGAACCGAATCGGATGCTCGTGATCGAAGGTGCCTGGTGACCAGCCCAGCATGTACATGTCAAAGTTGTCCTCGCGCAGCTCCGGCCAGTAGTTGCGGACCGGCATCGCGTCGAGTTCGGCTGTGATGCCCACATGAGCCAGCATGCCGACGACGGCTTGGCAGACAGCCTCGTCGTTCAGGTAGCGGTCGTTCGGACACTTGAGACCGAAGCTGAACCCGTCAGGATAGCCGGCGTCGGCAAGCAATGTCCTTGCACGGTCCGGATCGAATGCAGGGCGCATGTCATTTGCCGTGGAGAAGCCTCGCATCGCGGGGCTGACAAGCTGGCTTGCCGGTTCGGCGCTGCCGCGCATGATGGTTTGCAGGATGGCAGGCACGTTGATCGCGCTTGCCACTGCCTCGCGCACGCGCACGTCCCTGAAGGGATTCGGATCACCCGTGTTGGGTCCGTATTTCAGTGCTTCCGCCTCGTGGGCGAAGCCAAGCATGATGACGCGGGCCTCGATTCCCCGGATGACCTTGACCGCGTCCTGGCCGGACAGCCGTTCGGCGTCCTGGATTGGCACAGGGTTGATCAGGTCGACATCTCCAGAAAGCAGGGCGGCGACGGCCGTGGCCGGGTTCTGGATGGGCAGGAACGTCGCCTCGGTGATGTTGTGTTCGACTTCGCCCCACCAGCCGCCAAAGGGCCGAAGAACTGTTTCCAGGCCGGGCTGGCGGCCGCTCAGCACGAAGGCGCCGGTACCATTGGCGTTAAGCGTGGCATGGTTTCCCGATTCCTTGTCTGGCCGCTCTGCGCCATTCGCTTCGGCCCAGTCAGCATCCATCATCATCCAGTTGGCGATCGAGTCCGGGAAGATCGGGTTCGGCACGTTGGTCATGACGTCAATCGTGAAGTCGTCGACCTTGATCACGTCCGAAACAGTCGCAAACCAGCTGCGCACGTCCGACGCTTCCGATGATGCGCGTTCGTAGGAAAAGACCACGTCTTCAGCGTCGAACTCGCTTCCATCGTGGAACGTGACACCCTGACGAAGGAAGAAGCGCCAGCCCGCCCCGTCGCCGATGGGTTCCCAACTCGTGGCCAGCGCGGGCTCGATCGACATGTCTCTGCCACGGCGCACGAGGCCCTCGTAGACGTTGTTCAGGAAGCCTAGGACCGGTGCGGAGCTCACGGCATGCGGATCCATCGTCTGCGGGTCGGTGGTGCCCGCCCATCTGAAGGTTTCGGCATGCGTGCCGGCAGCAATGCCGGTTGCCAATAGAAGACCCAGTACACCAGTTGAAGCTCTTGCTGTCATTGTATCCCCCTTTGTGTCAGCAGGCGCCACTCTGGCATGTTTGGCGCGGATGGCAAGGCGTGGTCGCTCCGCATTCCGGAATGCACGCATGCCGAAAATGCCCGCAATGGGGAAAGAGTGATGGATCCCGGGACTCTCGATGTCGAGCCAGAACGGCTCTGGAAAGGTCGATTGATAGGCCCGGCGCACTGCGATGCAACGAACGAAGGGCGGCTCACGCGCCGCCCTCCGGGTTGATCGAGCTTCAGTTGAAGCTGAAATACTTGAACTTGGCCGTGTCGTCCGGGGCAACGATGGTCTGGATGTCGGACCTCATGCCCCAGTTCAGCACCTGGTGGTGGATCGGGACGTAGATCTGCTCATCCTGAACCACCTGCCAGATCTCGGCGATCATGCTGTTGCGTTTCGGCAGGTCCGTCTCGGAAGCGAGCGCCTCGATCTTGGAGTCAAGGCCAGAGTTACCGAAGCGTGTGCCGTTCCACGATCCGTACTTCTCGTCCCGCGAATGGACGAGGAAGTTGAAGATGTACTCGGAATCGTAAGTCGGGACGCCCCAGCCGAGCATGTAGAAGTCGGTTTCCAGCTTGTTGATCAGCGGGAAGTGCTGGGCCTTTGGCAAGGCTTCAAGGGTCACTGTGACACCTATCTGCGCCAGCATCCCGACCGCCGCCTGGCAGATGGCCTCATCGTTGATGTAGCGGTCGTTTGGGCAGTTGAGCCGGATCGAGAACCCGTCTCCGTAGCCGGCCTCGGTCATGAGCGCCTTCGCGGCGTCAGTGTCGTGGTCTGGAACCTGGTCGAGCCCGGCGTTCCAGCCGTTGACGAAGGGCGGCATGATGACTCCAGCTGGCTGAGACTGTTCGCGCATCACGACTTTCATTATGGCGTCGCGATTGATCGCGATATTAAATGCCTGCCGCACGCGGATGTCTGCGAACGGGTTCTTTCCGTCGACATTGTCCGTGGCCAGGTCGTCATCGCCGACATTCATTCCGAAGAAGATCACACGGTTTTGTGGCGCGGTTCGCACGTCCAGCCCGTCGCTGGCGGCGACGCGCGACAAGTCTTGCACCGGCACGTCCTGGATGAAGTCGACTTCGCCTGAGAGGAGCGCCGCGACCCGGGTCGCTGCGTTCTGGATCGGCGTGTAGACGATTTCCGTCACCTCCATCGGGAACTCGCCTTTGCCCCAGTATTCCTCGTTGATCGTGAGCACCGTCTTTGTGTCGGGCTCGCGGCTCACGAGCTTGTAGGGACCGGTGCCGTTGGCGTTCTTTGCGGCGTAGGTGTCCTCGCCGCCTTCGTAGTCCTGTACCTTCACCGCGTTGTTCGCTTCGGCCCAGCCCTTGTCGATGATGAAGAGGTTGGTGAGGTTGGACGGCATGATCGGGTTCGGTCCGTCGGTGACGATCTCGAATTCGTACTTGCCAGGCGCGCGCACCTCCTTGACCGAGGCGAGAAGCTCCTTGTAGTCGCTGTCTGGAGTCATGGCGCGGTTGAACGAGAAGACCGCGTCCTCGCTGTCGAATTCCGCGCCGTCGTGGAAGCTCACGCCTTCGCGCAGCTTGAAGACCCAGACGTTCGGATCGCTTTCGGACGGGCCCCACTCGGTGGCCAATGCCGGCACAATCGCGCCAGTCATGTCCCGCATGACCAGTGGTTCCATGATCTGGTGCGCCAGCGCGGAAGTCGGGCCTTCGTTCTGTGCGTGCGGGTCGAGCGTCAGCGAGTCGCCCGCCCGTGCCCAGCGCAGCGCTTCGGCGCTTGCTCCCAGCGAAGTTGCAGTAAGCAACGCTGCTGCGATTGTCAGACATTTGGTCTGCATGATCAGTCCTCCCCTTTTGACAGGCTGAAGTAATGGCCATGCGCACGGATTTGCAATGGGGCAATTGCCGCATGTGTGGAACTACGCCCAGAGGCTCAAGGCGGTTTCTGCCTCGCCCCGAGGGTCACCTTGGCGTCAGTCGAAGCTGAAATACTTGAACTTGGCCGTGTCGTCGGACGCCACGATGGTCCGGATGTTCGATCTCATGCCCCAGTTCAGCACCTGATGGTGGATCGGGATGTAGATCTGTTCGTCCTGAACCACCTGCCAGATCTCGGCGATCATGCGATCACGTTTGGCCAGGTCGATCTCGGTGGCCAGCGCCTCGATCCTGGCGTCGAGACCGGCGTCGCGGAAGCGTGTGCCGTTCCATGATCCGTACTTCTCGTCCCGCGAATGGACGAGGAAGTTGAAGATGTGTTCGGAATCGTAGGTCTGCACGCCCCACCCAAGCAGGTAGAAGTCGGTCTTCAGGTTGTTGATCAGCGGAAAGTGCTGAGCCTTCGGCAGAGCCTCCATTTTCACCACGATTCCGATCTGCGCCAGCATCGCGACCGACGCCCGGCAGATGGACTCGTCGTTGATGTAGCGGTCGTTCGGGCAGTTGAGCCGGATGGCGAAACCGTCGCCGTAGCCGGCTTCTGCCATGAGCGCCCTTGCGGCCCCAATGTCAGGGTCCGGCGCCTGATCGAGCGCTTCCGTCCAGCCGTTGACGAAGGGCGGCATGATGACTCCCGCTGGCTGGGACTGGCCGCGCATCACGATCTTCTTGATGGCGTCCCGTTTGATCGCGATGTTGATTGCCTGCCGCACGCGGATGTCGGCAAAGGGGTTCCTTCCATCGACATCGTCCGTGGCCAGATCGTCATCGCCGACGTTCATCCCGAAAAAGATCACGCGGTTCTGCAGCGCAGTCCGAACGTCAAGACCGTCGCTGCCTGCTACCCGTGCGATGTCCTGAACCGGAACGTCCTGGATGAAGTCCACCTCGCCCGACAGCAGCGCGGCGACACGGGTGGCGCCGTTCATGATCGGCGTGTAGACGATTTCCGTCACTTCCATCGGAAATTCGTCCTTGCCCCAATAGTCCTCGTTGACCGTCAGCACCGTCCTGGTGTCAGGTTCGCGGCTGACGAGCCTGTAGGGGCCGGTTCCATTGGCGTTCCTGGCCGCATAGGTGTTCTCGCCGCCCCCGTAGTCCTGCACCTTCACCGCGTTGTTCGCCTGGGCCCATCCCTTGTCGATGATGAAGATGTTGGTAAGGTTGGCCGGCATGATCGGGTTCGGTCCGTCGGTCACGATCTCGAACACGTGCCTTTCGGGCGCACGCACCTCCTTGACCGAGGCGAGAAGCGTCTTGAAGTCGCTTTCCGGGGTCATGGCGCGGTTGAACGAGAAGACCGCGTCCTCGCTGTCGAACTCCGCGCCGTCGTGGAACTTCACCCCTTCGCGCAGCTTGAAGACCCAGACATTCGGGTCGTTCTCGGATGGGCCCCATTCGGTTGCCAGTGCCGGAACGATATTGCCGGTCATGTCCCGGAGGACCAATGGCTCCATGATCTGATGCGCGAGCGCGGATGTCGGGCCTTCGTTCTGTGCGTGCGGGTCGAGCGTCAGCGAGTCGCCCGCGCGCGCCCAGCGCAGCGCTTCGGCATCCACGGTCGGCGCTGTCGCTGCCAGCAACGCGGCGGCCATTGTCAGGCAATTGATCCACATGAGTTTTCCTGTCCGGTCAGCGAATTGATCAAATGGTGCGCGCATTGATTTGGCAATGGGGATCTAGAATTGCCGCGACGGGAATTCCGGCCATGCGGGGCGCTCCTGAAAGAACCCGGCAAGTCAACTGCCAACGTTGTCCTGCACGGCCTAACGATGTTCCAGCCTGCAGCGCCGGCATCGACTTTCGGACTTGCTGACCACCTGCGTCGCCAGTGAACAGGTGCCTGGACTATTCGCTGTTGTGCTTCCGGATCTTGTCGGCAGCGTCCTTGTCGTAGGCGACGCCCTTTTCATCGAAGAGCTGGTCCAGCTCGCCCGAAAGGGTCATCTCGGTGATGATGTCGCAGCCGCCGACGAACTCGCCCTTGACATAAAGTTGCGGAATTGTCGGCCAGTCCGAAAAGTCCTTGATGCCTTGCCGAATCTCTTCATCGGCGAGGACGTTCACGTCTCTGAACTCGACGCCCATGAAATTCAGCACGCCGGCCACGCGGCTCGAAAACCCGCATTGCGGCATCACCTTGGTGCCTTTCATGAAGAGCACCACGTCATTGGCGTCGACGGTATCCTTGATCTGTTCCTGCGCGGTCATGTCTGTCTCTCTGCGATCGCGGCCATGTTTCTGACAGATAGTCCGCGATTGCCCGAATTGCAAAGTGTCCGAGGCGTCTTTCGGGATGACTGCTCCAGCAGCAGGCTATTCCGGGGCCCTGGTGGTCAGTGCCAGCGCGTGCAACTCGCCATCCGGCCCATCCATACGGCCCTTCAGCGCGGCATAGACCGCGCGCTGTTGCTCAACACGGTTCATGCCACGAAAGCTCTCGTCGATCACCATCGCCGACATGTGGACGCCGTCATCGCCGCCGATCTGTATGGTGGCGTTCGGGAAGCGCTCTCGCAGGAGCGCCTCGATTTCGTGAGCCTGCATCGGCATGGGTAGTTCCCTCGCAATGTCTTCCGCGAATCTAGGGTGCAAGAGCAGGCCCTGCAAGCTGCACGTCGCAAATTGGCTCGCGAACTCACGGGTCACTCCAGCCGTCATCCGGGAAGCGGTGGCCAGGTCCTAGGGCAGTTGGCTAGCCGTCCGGGCGAACTGGATCATTAGGGTTCCGAGGTAGGAGTGCCCCGGATTCGAAATGGGTGCGATTTCTGTATGGCGGATGGCGATTTTCCAGTACGCTGAAATCACACGATATTTTCGAGGCCGGATCCGTCGAGGGCCCCTGATCAGGCGGAATCCGCGAAAATTCGCCGTGCAGGCCGCGACTTTTCCATTTTCGGTGAGCCCTGCCCCTCGCTGGCAGG
>JAJDVJ010000191.1 GCA_022826205.1 Silicimonas sp.
GTGAGCCATAGATTGTTCCTCCCCTCACAGAACGTTCGACGGACGGCCGAAGATCAGGTCACTGCAGCCCTCGGCGAAGATGTCGCCGTTGTCGGCCACACGAAGCGTGAATTGCGGCAGGTTCTGGGTCGCGTGACCCCAAATTTGCTGACCACCGGCTTCCGCATCGTAACGCGAGTAGTGGCCCGGGCAGTTGAAGGTCTTGTCGTTGTCGTTGTAATTCAGGAACCACCCCTGGTGCGGACAAAGCACCGAGTATGCAACAATGTCGCCATCCGGGCCAACGCCACCTTCAACTGCGGTCCCGAGCTTCAGCAGAACGCCAGGGCTGTCGGCATCCGGGTACTCGATGTCCATGGGTTCGTTGACGGCAAGATCCGCCACATTCGAGAGTTTGTTGGATGGGTAGTCAAGCTGAGCGCTTGCCGGTGCGGCTTGCGCCTTGCCCGGCGCCACCGTCGCCACGGCTGCGCCAGCCGCCGCAACGGCACCACCACGCAAGAATTGCCTACGGCCGGCATCCACTAGCCGCTCGCATCTTTTGTTCATGACAGAGTCCTCCTCTTGGCATACAGTGGTATGTTAATCCGGCCCTAGGCCCATGGCATTTCAGAAATCCAAGTACTTTCGCTCACAAGACACTGAAAATAAATCGAGAATTTTGCCGTTCGGAAATCCGAACACGGCAGGCCACCGGAATTTCGCGAAATTCCAGGAGCGTCCGGCTTGCTGGTCTTGGCTTCTGCGAAAGATCTCCGTTCTCGCAGTGATGGGACCGGATGGGTGCGCGACGTGCCTTCAAATGGCAACGCCCGCCTCAGTGGTCCGTGGCGGTCGTCAAAATACTCTGCCTTTGGGGCGTTGCGGCGCGTGCTTGCCGAGACGGGCTTCTGTCCGCCGCAAAGGTCTCGAGACAATCAATGACGTTGGCGATGTCCCCGGCCTTGCGCAAACCCGCAAACGCTCTCTTGGCCTTCGGCATGAAGTCCTTCGGCTTAATCAGAAACGCGGTCAGTGCCTCGGCAGCCCAGACTACACCGCTCTCCATCATGGCCGGAGAATACCTGAAGCCCTCAACCGCACCCGCTCGTGCGCGCACCACTCCGTTCTATATGGGGCCGGTTCGAATCTCTGCGAATTCGCCCACCAAGTGGCAGGCCTTGCGCTCGTTGAAGACGCGCTTTTCCTGTTCAGCATACTGAGTCGACCCTACGTTGGCCGCTCCGACCACACACAACGCGACCGCCCCCCAGAAGATTGAGGCCGGGACTGAAGGTTCGCTTTGACTTTGTGTCCGCCGCCGCCTTCGGCATCGCCTTGATCCTCTCCGAACTCTGCGCCCGCGATTGCATGGAACCATCATGATCTGCGATGTGACATCCCGGCACAGCCGCCGCCTAAGAGACTGCAAGGAACAACGGCGTCGATTCTAACAGATTGTCTTAAATTACCCTTTTTTCGTGTGTCAGAATTGCCGAACGCGCTCAGCGTCATAAATTCAGCTTTTGCATTTTTTCCCAAAGAGTGGTCCGTGAAACGCGCAACAAACGCGCGGATTCCGTCATTTGGCCACCGGTCCGAACCAAGGCACGTTGAATCTGGCGCCGTTCCGCCGCGTTGCGTACTTCCGCGAGGGTTTCAAGCCTCGACGAGTCCACATCCAGCTCTGGGAAGAGGTCAACCGGGTGCACCCAACCTTCATTTGGTGCGGAAACCGCCCGCACCACGCGGGAGCGAACCTCACGCCCGTTTCCGGGCCAGTCGTGCTCGCGCAGCGCGGCCAACGAAAGGTCAGACAGCCCGCTGAGAGGATTGTCTCGACGGACATTCAACGCGTTAAAAATCTTATTCGCCAACCACGCCGCATCTTCAGGCCTTTGCCTTAGCGGCGGAACGACAATTTCCCCTGGCGACAGCGCGTAGTACAAATCTTCGCAAACGCCACCTGCGCTCAGTTCACGCCCTACTGAAGTTATGGCCAGCACAATCACCCGACGATCGGGATTGCGCACAGTGGCTAACAATCGCCCTTGCGTCTCTTCTGGCAGTCTTTCAACGCCCGAGACAATTAGCGCCTGGTCACCATCGAGCTCAGGCCAGTCTGGGTCGCCGGAAGTGTCAAAGCCATTGATCTCAGAAATGTCGCTCTCTGGATGGCCTGACAATTTCAGGAGGCGGCGCGCAATGCGCATCTTTCCAAGTCCTCGCTCGCCCTTGACAAGAACAGGGCCATCCGTTGCGGCAGCCTGCGCTATCTGGCCTTCCAACCGGTGCGCCAGGGTGGATATCCCCACACTCTCAGGGAGATCATGTCCCTCCATTGCTGACGAGAACACCGAGGTCAGGCGTTCGAGCAGTGTCGACAACTCGAAAGGTTTGGTCAGATAGTCCGTGGCACCCGCCTTCAAGAGCCTGACTGCCTGGCCAATTTCGCCCTGTCCAGTGATGAACAGAAATGGCGGGGGCGTGATTGTCCCGGCGACCGCCGCCAATATGTCTTCGCCCGTTCCGTCGGGAAGGCCGATATCGCACACGACGGCATCAACTGGATGACGTGGTGTGCGAATGGCGGAAATGCCGCGCACCATCTGCTTGACCCAAGTTACCCGCGCACCTTCGAGTTCCAGGCGCTGAACAAGGGAATGGCCCATGGTTGCATCGTCCTCGACAAGCACGATGTGACGGCCGGCGAAGTTCACTGGTCCGGCGCCCGATCGGGAAGGTGAACCAAGACACTGGTCAGATCACCAATTCGCTCCAGCGCAACTTCACCGCCCAATTCACCCACAAGCTCCCGCACCAGGCGCAGGCCAACGCCGCCACCTGGTTCCACGGGGGTCCCGGACAGAAGACGCTGTCGAGCGTGTTCGCTGAGCCCGGGTCCGTTGTCTGTAACTTTCAAGTCCAGCCCATTGGATTTTGCGCGAACCACAAACCCAACGCGGCCGCCTTTACCTGCGGCAGAGGAAGCATTAAGCAATAAATTCAGAGCGATTTGACGGATCGGCGCCGAAGGAAAGGTAGAGGCTGTCGAATGTTCAGAGTCAACGTTCCAATCCAGCTGCTGACCATGTCTGTTTGCTTCTGGTTCAAAGAGTATTTTCAAGTCGTCAAAATCTTCGAGCGAAAGAAGTGCACTTGACCGGTCCCGCCGATTTTCCTCGAGGATGGCCCTGCTGACATCACGCAAGTGTTTCAAACCGCGATCCAGGATATCGGCCGAACTTCGGACCACGTCAGGGCGATTCGAATAGGTGCGGATGGTGTCTGCTGCGTTCAGCAACCCCCCAAGCGGATTATTGATCTCATGCGCCAAGGAAGACGACAAACGTCCCAAACTGACAAAGCGCTCACGATCCGCCAAACGTCGTTCTGCCTCACGCTGGGCATCAATTGCGTCGATCATGCTGTTGAAATTGTGCAATAGCGGTGCAAACGCGGAGTCCGTTCTCTCGATGTCTTCGGCAGGAATTTTCTGCGGAGCGACGCCACTTGCACCCATTTGACTCGTCAGCAACTCAGCTGGACGCAGAAGTCGTGCCACGACCCAATACCCGGTTAGGGCCAAAAGCAACGTTGCGACAGAGTTGGCCGCCAGAAGTGCCAGGGATGTGGAGCGTCGTTGCGCCAAAAGGTCGCTGACATCTAGTTCCGTTAGCAAGCTGCCAACTTCGCGACCTTGCACGAACAATGGCTCGACGATGCGAACGGAGTTTCTGCCTTCACTTGCGGTAACTTCTTGCACCGGAACCGCATCGTTGAGGAGCGCCTCAAATTCAAAGTCTATCGGTGCGCGCGAGGGATCCGATGAGGCCAGAACCCTGCCGCGATCATCGGCAACTGCTGAAAATAAGATGCGAGCCCCTGCCCCCTCGGATCCTGCGCGATCCAAGGCGTCGTAAACCTCCCAAACATCCCTGTGCAGAACGAACGAACCGAGCGCCACCTTGAGCCCGCCGACATGCGATTGTGCCACCTCCCGCAATCGCTCGTTTTGGAGACTAGAAAGAGTTGAAAGGACCTGCTGTGACGCAATGAGCCCAAGAAGGACCATCAGGGCGCCCGTCGCAATGGCCACGCGCAAAGTGACGGGCCATTCCCGCCAAGCTTTGCGGATCACCGGCGCTCGGGAAGGTCTGCCATTCGAAGTCTGATGCTGTCGAACAGTGACTCTTCCCCTTCCACGATTTTGTCGAGGTAAAGCAACTCAAGAACTTCGCGCCCCACATCAGATGCGTCAAGAGACTTCAGGATCGTTGCGAAGCGTCGAACGCTTTCCGAGGTAGCCCGGTCTTTGCGCGCCGCAAACGGAGGAAACCCCATCCATTCGGAACGAGCCACAACGCGTGTACGCTGCGTAAGCGATGGCTCAACTTGCGCAAGCGTTTCCCAAACATAGCCATCAACGCTACCGGATCGCGTCAAGCCACCTGCGACGGAGCGGACGACATTGCGATGGCCATATGTGTATATGGTGCGTGCAAAGAACTCTACGGGCGTGCTGCCACCGCGGGCAAGATCTGTAGCCGTGACCAAATAGCCCGAATTGCTGTCAGGGTCCGAAAAGGCGTGTGTTCCTCCTTTCAGATCCGCGAGAGACTGGGCAGTGTCGCTGACATCGGTGATCAAATAGGATTGATAGAGCGGTTGGCCCCGCCATTGCGGCACACCGATCAAAGTCAGTCGGTCCTGATGCTGCAGATAGGGATACCCGCAAATCCACGCCGCTTCGACCGACCCGTCCAGCAGCATGGCGGTGATTTCCTGATAGGTCCGACGCTGAATGAGTACGGCTGGCTCACCCATGGCCGCTGACACACTCGAGCGCAACCGGTCAATGATGAGGGCATCGTTGTCGAGAAAGACAGGGGTCAAGCCCAAGCGGAATGGCGCAGCGGCACGCGCCAGAAACGGCAAAGACATCGCCACTGTCGCCGCAGCACTCTTGATGAAATCACGCCTCTTCATGGACACTCCCGCCAAACATTAGCGAAAGGCTCTGCGCAATTGCAAGAGTCGCGACTTTCTAGAGCCCGTTGACAATCGAGATGCGATGCGCGCGGATCGATGCCATTCGCGCCGCGATGCACGCCAGAACGGCGAAAAGCCAGACCTTGCGCATCGCCTTGGGCGCTTCGGAGAAGACGGCCCTGATCTCGGCGAAGTCGACCTGCGCCTGCCTACCGGGCGGCGTCTCGAAGCGGCGCTAGAACACGGTCGGCGTAGGTGGCCTGGCCTCGCGCTGGAAGCTCGTGACCGTTGCGCAGCTGCCGTCGTAGCCGAGATCCCTGATCTCGCACAGGAGCGGTTGGGCCGAGAGGCCCAGGAACTCGGCAGTGCGGCGAAGAAGCCAGTCCCCGTAGTTGTCGATCTTACATTCGCACGGCCGGCGCAGTCCGTAAGATGGCGCTTCCAGTCCGTGTGCGAGGTGCAAGCGCACAAAACGGTAAGACTTGCCGCGACAGATCTTTCGTTGTGTGCCACATCGACATCACATGAAATGATCGCTCAAATCGGGCGCCAGTGCACACCTGCCGGCGGAAGAGTCGTGCCCTCGAAATCCATGGGTTCCGGCGCGTAATTGAAGACGAAGCGATGCGTCGCGGTGTCCCGGATCCGAAGACCGTCCGGCAGTGCCCTGGCGTCAAGACCCTCGGCGGCGCAAGCGTTGGCAACAAGAAGATCGAAGGCCGCCCAATCCGGCCAGCCCGCAACATAATGCAATTTGCCACGGGACATGACGGCTGGCCGACCGTCAGCGGTGGTCATGGTGACGGTAGCATCGCCTTCCAGATGTTCGAACCAGCGATGAAAGTTCCCGCTGCCCTCGAGGGGTACGGGGGCGAAGGGAGGCAGGCTTTCCACACGAGAGACCGTCGCATCAAGACCAGGCAAGTCCGGCGGCAATGGATCCGGAATCACGAGTTCTTGCGTCTTGCTGTTCGTTCGTGGCCCAATGATCGCCGTGCCGGAGAAGGCTTCAAGCGCCGTCCTGAGGCTGTCTGACAGGGTCAGGAGCCCGGGAATGAACAGGAGGTCATAACCGTCGAGAGAATTCGTGTCCGCGGGAAGGAAATCGATCGAGAGCCCGGCACGCCGAAGAGCCTTGTAGGTGTCGAATACCAGTCCGAAATACGTGAAATCCGCCCCTTGGGGAAGCGCTTCCCACGCCCATGAGGATGCGTAGTCGAAAATGATCGCCACCCTGGCCTTGGTCGTGCCGGCATCGGGCATCGTGGCGATTTCCCTTGCCAATTGGCGAGCCTCGACGATCGCCGGAGCATCCGCGCCGTCCGGCCTCAGCAGGCCCGCATGCATCTGCTCCTGCGCGAAGGGCGCTTGGCGCCACCGAAAGAAGCAGACTGCCTCGGCCCCGTGTGCGAAGGCCTCCCAAGCCCAAAGGCGCGGCATCCCTTCGATCGGCGCGACGTTCCATCCAGCCCAGTTCACCGGCCCGGGCTGCTGCTCCATGATCCAGTAGCGGCCCCGCCCGACGGACCTGTAGAGATCATGGTGGAATGCCTGGGCATCTGGATGGCCTTGGCGAAGGAAACGTGCCTGTTCGGTTTCGTCCGCATCGAGGCGATCAAGAAGGTAGCCGAGCGGATAGCTGTCCCACGATGCAATGTCGAGGTCGGCTGCCACGTCGAAATGGTCGAAGGACAGGGTTCGGCACATGTAGTTGTGGATCAACGGCGCATCCGTGTAACGGCGCAGAATGTCTGCCTGTGCCCGATTGAAACGCACAACCTGATCTGAACTGTAGCGGCGAAACGCGAGGACGTGGGACGGATTCGGCGTCGTGACAGTGCGATTTGGAAGCCCGATGTCGTCGAATTCGGCGTATTCCATTGACCAGAAAACGTTGCCCCAGGCGCGATTCAGTGCGTCCGTGGACTGGTAGCGTTGGGCGCACCATGCCTGGAATCCCCTCTTCGCCGCGTCCGAATAGCTTACCACGGTTTCATGGCATCCGTATTCGTTGTCGGTCTGCCAGGCGGCAACATGGGAGTTCTTGCCGTAGCGTTGGGCAAGCAGGGTTACGATGCGACGGCATTCCTCCAAGTAGCCGTCATGCGAAAAGCAGTAATGTCGCCGAGAACCGAAGCCGCGCAGCTGGCTATCTTCGTCAAGTGCGACCATGTCAGGATGGCGGGTGAGCATCCATCTCGGCGGCGTCGCCGTGGGTGTTCCAAGGACAACCTTGAGACCCGCCTGCCCCAATGCCTCGATGGCCAGATCAAGCCATTCGAAGTCGAGCTTTCCGGGCTGGGGCTCCAGCCTCGACCACGCAAACTCCCCGATCCTCACCCAGGACAGCCCGGCATCAGTCATCCGACGGGCATCGTCGGCCCAAACTCCTTCGGGCCAATGCTCAGGGTAATAGCATGCGCCGAGTTCGCGTTTTGGGCTTTCCGCCATTTGTCCCTCCAAATCGATCACCCCAAATTAGGAAGTTCGTGGACAGCCGCAACTCTGTCGGTCGGCACCGATCGCAAGGTGAGTTCACGGCTGCATAGTTACGGACCGTTCGAGTTGCCGGCATCTCGCTCTTGGCGCTCAACGATTCTGGCGGCAATCGACGCTCTTGTCCCGGCCACTTGGCGGACCACGCCTCTCCGAACGACCCCACAGAGCAGAGGTTGACTTTCCTCACGACCAAAATTGAGATCGTTCCAGACGATCTTGAACAGATTGAAGAGATGGCGCGCTGGGGAGGATTCGAACCCCCGACCTCTTGATTCGTAGTCAAGCACTCTATCCAGCTGAGCTACCAGCGCGCGGGTGGGCAGGGTGTATCCGTCGGCCAAACCCGTTGCAAGGCTGATTCTGCGTGCGTTCACCTTACATGCGGGACCCACAGTTGCAGTTCCGAATTCCACCGCCGTCGCGCACCAAAGGGCAGCCAAATCCTGCAGGAACATAGCCGGAATGGCGCGCTGGGGAGGACTCGAACCCCCGACCACTTGATTCGAAGTCAAGTGCTCTATCCATCTGAGCTACCAGCGCTGGAGCATGCCGGATGTAACGGGCGACCGAGGACACTGCAAGGCTGATCCTGAGCACTTTCCGGGGCACACCGACGCGAGTCGACACCCGGAAATGCCAGTTCAGCGCCGAGATATCTCGAGAAATCCGTCCTTCTTGACCGAAGCAATAGACACGCTACCACGCCGCGCTATTGGACGGCCTGATCGACGTCGATCACGGCCTTGGGGAGCGTAACGACAAAGGTCGTGCCTTCGGGCCCGGTCTCCCCAAGCGACAGTTGGCCCCCGTGACCACGCACAAGCTCCGCGGCAATTGCTAGACCCAGCCCCGCTCCGCCCTTTGAAACGCCGCCCTGAAACGGCGTGAAGAGATGTTCCCTGGCACGTGACGGCAATCCTGGCCCCGTGTCGCTGACCTCAATCCGCCAGCATGTGTCATCCTCGGCCGCCGTAATGCGGATTTTTCCGTCGCTCTTGGTCGCCTCAATTGCCTGCCTGGCATTGCGGATCAGATTGGACAGAACGCGATAGAGCTGCTCAGCATCGGCACGCAGAGTCATTCCCGGCGGTATTTCGGTCTTGAACGCGACGCATTCCATCTCGACGGCCAGCTGTTCGGCTTCGACGACATCCTCCACGGTGGCAGCGAGGTTGATCAGCATCAGTGCCGGCGAAGGCTCTTCAGCCTTGCCAAAGGCCAATGTGCGTTCACATAGATGCACTGCACGGCTGATCGAATTCATCAACTTGGGCAGCATCCGGGCCACAACCGGATCGTCGGAGGCCTCTATCCGGTCCGCGAAGAGTTGCGCCGAAGTCAGGATGTTTCTCAGATCATGGCTTACCTTGGCGACCGCGCTTCCAAGTGATGCGAGACGTTCCTTGTGCCGAAGCATGGAAGTCAGCTCGGTCTGCATTGACTTCAGCGCCGCTTCGGCTTCGCCAATTTCACCGGTGCCGGAAGAAGGTTCAATGATGCGCCGCGCGTCTTCCGGAGCTTCAGCATAGGACTGCATGGCAGAGACCACGCCCCTCATGGGCTTCACCATCAACTGACGAACCGCAAAAAACAGAAGTGTCGCCGTCACGGCCGAGATGACTGCCGAGAGAATCAGGATCCGCAATCCGTAGTCCAGCATCGCTTCCCGGAGCGGCCCTGTCGACATGGTAACCTCGATCAGGAGTCCTGCGTCCTGCACCGGATGGCCGATGACGCGCACGACTTCGGGCCCAGGCTTCAGCAACCTTGCCAATGCATCGCTGATCAGCGCACTCGCTGCCGGTTGGCGAAGGTCATACGTCGCGGCCACCGGGCTAGGCATATCCGATGACAATACCAGTTCACGCACTTCGTCGCGCCGCAGAGCGACATTGAAGACGCCTGCGTTGTCCAGGAGTTCGTGTTCAAGCTCGGGCTCAATGGCTTCTGCAGCAAGTCGGGCAAGCGAGGCAATCTGTGCCCGCTCCAAGTGGTCCATCATGTAGTCCTGACGGAAGCGGGCAATTGAAGGCACGAAGATCAAGACTTCGGCCAGCATCACGAACAGAACCGTCAGAACAAGGAACCTTCCGGAAAGAGTATGCAGGAACATGGCCCTCTTCCAGCGCTAAGGGACAAAACGCTGAACAATCCCGACGACTCGTTTGACGTTCTCGCTTTCGAAGAGCCTTGGAGAAAAGTAGGCTCCGGCAGCCCGCTTGTTGATCTCGCCCAACGTCGGATATGGCGCGACCATTGCCGCCACGCCACTCATCTTAATGCCGTTGGCGATTGCGAGCGCCCATACGCCTACTAATTCGCCGGCAGCCTCGCCCACAATGGTTGCACCGACCGGCCTGCCCTTGACCACCATGACCTTGACGAATCCGGGGGTCTTTCGCGAGGCGATTGCACGGTCGTTCTCGTGATAGTCGAAACGGGCTACGGAAACAGCAGAACCATGGATCTTGCGGGCCTCGGCCTCGGTCGGTCCTACCTGCGCGAGCTCCGGGTCGGTGTAGGTCACCCAAGGGATATGGGACGTCTTCGCCTTGGACGGCAGGCCAAAGAGCATGGAGCGAATGATGACGCCCGCATGGTATCCAGCAACATGGGTGAATTGGAGACCGCCCGCCGCATCGCCTATGGCGTAGACCCTGCGGTTCGAAATCGACCGGAGACTCTCGTTGACCGTCACTGCCCGGTCATGCGCGACATTGCCCTTGTCAAGATCGAGCTTCTCGATGTTCACCGTGCGGCCTACAGCCATAAGCAGGTGAGAGCCTGTGAAAGTCCCTTGCGAGGTCTTGACCGTAATTTGGCCACCTTCCTCTCCGACTTCCTCTGCCAACGCATCTTCGACAATCTCGATGCCTTCGACGCGCATCTTGTCCAGAACGACTTTCGCTGCCTCGGGATCGTCGCGACCCAGCGCCTTCAGGCCCTCGATCACGGTCACTTTCGAACCAAGACGCACATGCGCCTGCGCCATCTCCATTCCGATCGGCCCGCCTCCGATGATCAGCAACTGTTCAGGTCGTTCGCGAAGATCAAAGATGTTCTCGTTCGTGTAGCAAGTGACCTCGTCCACACCAGGGATCGGCGGAACGAATGGCGACGAGCCCGTTGCAATCACGATACGACGGGCCTTGATCAAGTGATCGCCGGCCTGAACTTCGCTCGGGGAAACGAACCGTCCGTATTCCCGGATCACATGGACACCGAACCCCTCGAACCTTTCCTGGCTGTCTACCGGGGCAATCGTTTCAATGACCTTGTGCACGTGATCCTTTGCCGTGGCATAGTTCACTTCCGGCGTGACGGGCGTCACGCCAAACGGTTCTCCCGCATTCATGGAATATGCCTGCTTGGCTGCTGCAATCAGGGCCTTCGACGGCACGCATCCGAAATTCAGACAGTCGCCTCCCATCTTGTGACCTTCGAGAAGAACGACCTTTGCGCCCATCTGGCTGGCTCCGGCAGCCACAGAAAGCCCGCCGGAACCGGCGCCTATGACGAGTATGTCCGTCTTGATCCGATCCATCTCAGAACGCCTTTCCGCGTATCGCCTTGATCACGATTGGAAGCGCCGCAAGCGCACAGAGGCCGAGAATCGGCAGGAGGATTTGCGGCTCGAAAATGATGCCGAGATTCGGGGTTTCGCCACGAGCGAAGACCTCGCCCAGCCCCGCACCGACCGAAGTATAGACCACGGCCCCCGGGATGATTCCGACAAAGGTTGAGATCACGAAACGGCCGAGCGGGACTCCAAGAAACGAGGGCAGCAGGTTCGCGACGAAGAACGGCACCGCTGGAACGAGACGGATCAGGAAGAGCATGGACCACTGATTGCTGTCGATCCCGTCCTTGATGGACTTGATCGCACCCTCGGAAGCGTCAAGCTTGCGTTCCAGCCTTTCGCCAAAACCCATGCGGGCTGCCAGGAAGATCGCCGTCGCCCCGATCGTGGCCGCGGTGACGTTGAAGAATGCGCCCGGAAACGTGGAAAACAGAAACCCGCCCGTCAGCGTCGCGATTGTGGCACCCGGAAGCGAGAATGCGACGATCACCACATATGCCGCAATGAACACGAGCACCGTGAGCAGGTAGTTCGCATCCCGGAATTCGATCAGCAATTCACGGTTGTCCGCCAGCGCCTGAAAGCTGAGATGATCTCGCAAGGTGAAAGCGCCAACCGCCGCAACCACCAGAATTATCAGAAGCGGAAGGCGCTTTGCGAGCCCGCCGAACGGAGATGCCTCGTCGCTCATGTCAGTCCCTTTAATCACCATTCTGGTCGAATTTCCATGCCGCTTCCGCAATGAACCAGTTGATGTCAAGTCCGGTATTCCCTTTCTCGTCAGCAGGACGTTGACATAACGAATTCATCCGCCTATTGGCCGGACTTTGGAACAGCCGGGCCGGAATCCGCGGCCGAATTGGAGACGTCAGATGCCCAAGCGCACTTTCCAGCCGTCAAACAGGGTCCGCAAGCGGCGCCACGGTTTCCGCGCACGCATGGCAACCAAGGCTGGCCGCAAGATCTTGAATGCTCGCCGCCTGCGTGGCCGGAAGAAGTTGAGCGCCTGATCGAGGTCTCGTACACGAGATTTCCTGCGAGCCTGTCCCAGCAATCTTTCGGTCTTTGGGCAGACCACTGACCGTGAAGCAGTCTTCCGTGGTTGGACATTCGGATATACGCTTCCGGTCATCATGCAGACTAATGGACTCATCGCGCTCAAGAAACGCGCAGACTATCTCAAGGCCGCGGCCGGCATGCGTCGCAGCACGCCCGGTTTCGTTCTCCAGGTCAGAAACCGTGGCGAGAAGGAACCAAAGGGCATTCGCGTTGGATTCACCTGCTCGAAGAAGTTGGGGAATGCCGCAACCCGCAATCGTGCCAAAAGGCGGCTTCGTGAAGTGGCGCGCCTGACACTGCCCGAGCATGGCCGGAACGGATTTGACTACGTATTGATCGGGCGTCGCCATGTAACGGCCAGCCGCGATTTTGCGACAATGCTAGAAGACCTGAAACACGTCTTGGTCGAGGTCCACAATTGAGTCCGCTTGCCTGGATCCTGACCCTGGCCGTCCGGGCATACAGGCTGACACTCAGCCCGTGGATCGGATATCATTGCCGCTTTCAGCCCACATGTTCAACATACGCACTGGAGGCAATTGCACGACACGGTGGACTCAAGGGCGGCCGGATGGCGCTCAAACGCATTCTTCGATGTCATCCTGGGGGTGGATCCGGAGTCGACAACGTGCCCGACCCATAATTTCACCAAGCCTGAATTCCTGCAACTGAACGGCCGAATCCAGCGAAAGTGCAGCGAGCGGGTTTCAGCGATGTGCCAGCACCTCAGCGGACAGGCATAGGTCTTGACGGCCCGAAACGGCACGCCATAAGCGGCAATGCAATTTCAGCACGAAAGCTGATCCAATGCTGCAAGAAGAAGCCGATGGCACGTTCTGGGCACCACGAGAGTGTTTGCGGCATCCCATTCCCGAGACGTTCGAGGCGGCAATGCTGCTCGATCGTGCCGTTGGACATCACATGGCCGGCAACCGCAATGAAGCCGCTCGCCTGATCCTGCAGACCGACAAGGAGGACATAAGGGCCTTCACGGAATCTCTCTGGGGATCGAAGGTGACGAACCCTGACCAGCCGACCTACATCCGGTGGCGTTCTGTCTCTGGCTTGCCTGAACCGGCCGAAGGGTACATTGACAGGAAACGAAAGCCGAACCGCACTGACGAGGACGCAGTCGTCGCGCGCTGGGGTCATCATTGTGTCTACTGTGGCGTGCCGCTGATCCGAAGCGCCGTGCCGAAGGCGTTGCAGGCCGCTTATCCTGATCTCATGATCTGGGGACCCAGCAACAGGAACGCCGAGCAGCACGCCGCATTCCAGTTGATGTGGATGCAATTCGATCATGTTGTGCCGCACAGCCGGGGTGGGCGAACCGACATCGAGAATGTCGTGGTCACCTGCACACCATGCAACTACGGGAAAGGAGACTACATGCTTGAGGAGCTTGGCCTCATCGATCCACGCTTGCGCCGGGGAGTCCGAACATCTTGGGACGGACTCGAACGAATGCTCATTGACTGTTGAAGCACTCTCCTGACGCACAGGCAAATTGAGGGCGAACCAGATGTCGAAGCGCGCGAGCATGCGAAACGCCGGGGACACCGGCGCTCCCGAGTTGTTCGGGTCGGACGTCGCGTGGGCGCCGACACAGGTTCTCGATGCCCAGGCGATGGGTGTACGTCATTTCAATCTCGAAGAGTTCGGGCGGCACCGGTGCATTCGAATTCTCACCTATTCGGCGAGCGTTCCAATGCTCGCCTCGTTGCTCGACCAGTTCGAAGAGGCAAGCGTCGAGGTAGTGATGGGCCATTCGCGAACCGTGAATGACATGGCCGCACTCATTGCGCTGCAAACGGTCGCAATGGAGGATGTTCGAAAGGCCCTGCAGAGCATATCCGTGTCGCGCAGGGAGGAAATTCTCGGGCGCATTCGCAGCGGCAAATTACGGGTGTGGGTGGTCGAGGGGCATGTTTCGCACGCGAAGATCTTCCTGCTCTCTGACGGGCCCAATGGAGGCCGCTCAGTGCTGACCGGCTCAGCCAACTTCTCGACATCGGCGTTGCTCGGCGACCAGCACGAGGTGCTCACGAGGTTCAACGACGATGTCGCTTGGAACCATTTCGAGGGCCAGTACCTACGCGTCCGAGATCATGCATCCGCCGAGGTCCCGCTCGCGAATCTCGCCGAAGACCGCCGCGACCCAACAGAGAGCATGTCACCGGTCGAAGCGCCGGTGCTGGCACCCGACCGCGGGTTGCAGGTGATTCAGATCGCGAAACCGGCAGAGGCCGAAGAGTCGATCGAACGTGGGCGTCGGCTGGAAAGGATTTACGACCTGGTACTGCCAGCAATGCGCAAGGAAAGGTCGAAAACCGACAAGATGAAGATCAGGTTGGACGCCTCGGTACGTAAGCGGTTCTCCGGGATGATACGGCGCCAGACCAGAGGTCAGGCTGCCGTCCACCCGACCTTCTCCCTTGACCTGGACAGGCGGCGAGCCACCGTCTCCGGCGCCAACTGGCCCCTCGACAGCGAGGACGGACAGGTGAGCCGGGACGCCGCCGCGCTGGTGACCTTCTGGGAAACCTATGGAGAGGCCTTTCGCGGCGACGTCGGGAAATTGCAGAAGGACTATTTTGTCTTTCTGTGCTGGATGTTCTTCTCGCCGCTCATTTGCACGCTGCGTCGCCAAGCCGCGATCGAGGATCGGGATGTCATCCGCTATCCCAGGGTCGGGATCATCTATGGCAAGTCCAACTCCGGCAAGACGCAGCTCGTGGATATCGTGGGAAAGTTCATGTTTGCGGACGACTTCCCGAGCGCAGTCCGGACGCCGATGACGGGCTTGCTACTGCGTGAGATCGATGCGTCATTCCGGCGCATGCCCGCCTTCTTTGACGATATCGGCTGGCGTCGGTTCCGAGACCACGCGCCGGAATTCATCAAGGACGAAACCCTGCCGCCCCACGACGAGAGCCCATGCATGGTGGTCTCGATGAATGCCCGGGTCGGAGCAATTCCGGACGAAGTCGCCAAGCGCTGCCTCCTGATCTACAGCTCTGCCTCACTCCCAAGCGAAGACGAAGATGGTCGCATCACCATGGCTGACCGGCTGGCCATGATCGAGCCTACCACACATCTCTATCGACGCTATCTGAGCGCGGTGCTGGACCGCCTCGACACGGAAGGTACCGACTGGCTTCGGCTGTCTTCCGAAGTTCTGTCAGGCTTCCTGATCGAGTGTGGGCACGATCCAGCATGGGCGAAGCCGATCACCTGGCAGGAGTATGCGTCCACGCGGTACGATGCCCTGCGCGAGCAGTTGCGCAGCCTTCTCGATCCGGCGCGGCGCCAGGCAACCCGACCGACCACCGACAGCGAGGGCTGGTTCGCCGAGGGAGGCAAGGTCTGGATCAGGGTCGGGACCAACAGTTTCGGACATCCCGACTTCGAGTGGCGAGATCTCCCGACCTACATGCTGCACGAGCACGAGAGCCGCGCGGCCGAGTTCGTGCTCGATGTCAATGCGGTCGAGAATTTTCTGGGTGCAAGACTTGAGCAACCACGCTGGCGATTCCCGTTTCGGCTGCGGTCCGCCAGATAGTTGGCCTGCGCCAGACCACGTTCTACCTTTAGTCGGTTGGTCGCCATCAAGGATTCGCAGTCCAGAATTGCAGACATCCTTCGCGACGCGGATTCTTGCCCTTTCCACTTTGCGCCCTTCGCAGCGAGCGGGGCGTTCCGGTTGCAGCGACGCAGGCGTTTGGACTTCGATGTCCGGTGCAACAGTGGCGAGTACGTTATCCAGCGTGGCAAACGGTGACCTAATGCGATGTCGAATTCTCGGCCGGCAACATCCCGGATTGACAGGCTGTACCGGTAGGCAAGTACAAGAGCCGCCAGTCACGCGAGCACCGTCGCAACAGGATCGATCTCTCCGGGAAGGGCGTCGTCGCTTGCACAGATGCCCGACCAGTCCTCGGCGCGGACACGGTCTCGGCGAGTCGCAGCGAGCAGTGCACTTTCGACCTCAACCGGCCCTGCGATGCGACAATCGAATGACTATCGATGAGCGAATCGCGCAAGCCGACAGGCGGCTTGGATGCCTTGTCAGGAAACGCACGTGACATGGTCACCGCGCAATCATGGCCGAACGCAATCAGCACCTGCGGGAGTCCTTGATGAGTTGTCGGATCGGGAATCGGTCGAGACTGTGCGTTTCCTGGAATCTCTTGAGGGTCTTGATCGCGGTTCACACATTGCCAGAATCGCGCGAACCGAAAGGGATCAACTCAGCCACGGGCCGACCGTGCCGGGTGATAACGAAGAGCTCGCCCACTTTCACGCACTGAAGCAATTGCGGGAAGCGTGTCCTCGCATCAGAACGTCGATTTCTGGCACGGTGCTCACCTTCCTTTTTTCCGTGCCAGTGCATTCAAACCAAACACTGTTTGATCCAATCTGCCTGCGAGGCCAACTGCACGAGAAAAGCACTGTCAGGCGGGCAACAAGACGTGCCGTCCCTTGTCCCGCGATCCTGAATTCACTATTGCCTCACCATGCTAGACGAGGCTGACGACATCCATCCGCTCTTTCACGGCGCGCCTTCGACAACCGAATTCCGGAAGCTCCGAAAGCGCATCGTCCGAAACGTGCGCATGGCAATCGAACAGTACGGCATGGTCGAACGAGACGCACGCTGGCTGATCTGTCTCTCGGGCGGCAAGGACAGCTACACGCTCCTCGCTGCGCTGCATGAACTCAAGTGGCGCGGACACCTGCCAGTGGACATGCTTGCCTGCAACCTGGATCAAGGACAGCCAGGCTTTCCCTCAACCGTACTGCCGGAATTCCTCGACCGAATGCAGATCCCACACAGGATCGAGTTTCAGGATACCTATTCCATTGTCACCGAAAAAGTCCCGGCCAACAGGACCTACTGCGCTCTCTGCTCGCGGCTGAGACGCGGACATCTCTATCGCATTGCCCGCGAAGAGGGGTGCTCGGCAATCGTGCTCGGCCACCACCGGGATGACATTCTCGAGACATTCTTCATGAACCTTTTCCACGGCGGCCGGTTGGCGACGATGCCGCCGAAACTCCTGAATGAGCAAGGCGATCTTCTTGTCTTTCGCCCGCTTGCCCATGTGGCGGAAGCTGACTGCGCACGTTTTGCCGCAGTGATGAACTATCCCATCATTCCTTGCGACCTCTGTGGCAGCCAGGACGGGCTGCAGCGCCAGCAGGTCAAGACGATTTTGGATGAGTGGGAAAGAAACGCGCCCGGTCGGCGGCAGGTCATGTTCCGCGCATTGATGAACGCGCGTCCGTCGCACCTTCTCGATCCCCGTCTCTTCGACTTCACGGGGCTTGCCAGCAATCCCAAAGATACGAATGGCTTCGATCGCCGTGGATTCTCTGCACACCCATCGCCCTGAAGCATTCCGTCAAAGACCGACCTCTCTGGCTCAGCCTCGCCAAGGGGCGATTTTGCTGCTGCCCGCGCAATTTGACAACATGACGAAATCGTGCCGCGCAATGGCGGAATTCCTTCATTGGCCCGGGCAATTAACCACATTGTGATGCCGTGTTCCGCCTGAGGCCCAAACGGATTGCCGGTGTCCCGGCAGGCAGCTTCAGCCAGGCATGGCACCAAAACGCCTTGACCTTTTGGTCGCCGGACTATTGAACCACGAACGCGGTTTGGGAAACTCCGGAAGCGGCCATGGACGATCAGAACAAGAACTTGATCCTCGCGATGGTGCTGAGTTCCCTTGTGCTGGTCGCATGGATGATCTTTTTTGCGCCGGAACCGATCGAGGCGCCAGGCTCCCAGCCGACAGACACTTCCACCACTGGCACCGCAGACGGCCAGGCAACGATTCCCGCTGCCGAATCCGGCGCTGAAGCCGCTGCCGCGGCACCGCAGGGGTCCACGAACGCGTCACCCGAAGCCGGACGTGTTCCGATCGAGACGCCAAATGTCCAGGGCTCCGTCTCGCTGGCTGGTGGACGCATCGACCAGCTTTCGCTCCACCATTATCACGTCAACCTGGATCCCTCAGCCGAGGAGGTCACCCTGTTTGCTCCCGTCGGCACGGAGAAACCCTACTACGCAGTGTTCGGCTGGGTCCCTGGCGGTGATCTTGGCCCCGACGACGTGCCCGCAACCGACACTATATGGAAACTGGAAAGCGGGACGGCGCTTGCGCCCGGAGCGCCCCTGACGCTTCGCTGGGACAGCCCGTCAGGCTTGGTCTTTCGGCGCCAGATCGAGATTGATGACCGCTTTCTGTTCACCGTAACGCAGAAAATTGAAAACCCAACCAATCAGCCGGTCCGCCTTGCCCCATACGGCCTCGTGGAACGTCACGGCGAACCTCAGGACCTCTCCGGCTTCTTCATCCTCCATGAAGGAGCGATCCGGCGGAACGACGGCCAGCTTGACGAAATTGACTACTCCGACATGCCGGATCTTGCCTACGATGACCGTTGGGGCCCGAGTGCGGACGTTGTCCAGGTCGAGTCCAGCGGGTGGGTGGGCTTTACCGATCACTACTGGATGACGGCGCTGATCCCGGAGCAGGGAATTCCCTTTACCAGTGTCGTCCAATACCGGCCTGACGCAGACATCTACCGCACCGCAGCCCGAATGCCGACGGTGACGGTTCCTCCAGATGGTTCCTCAAGCGCGACGACCCGCCTCTTTGCGGGGGCGAAGGAGTGGGACACGATTCGCGATTACGAAGCTGGTCGCCGAATCGAGGGCTTCCGCGACTCGCTTTACTATTTCATGGGCTTCGGCGGCGACGCGCAGGTCGAAGGCTTCATCGATTCCATCGACTGGGGCTGGTTCTATTTCCTGACGAAGCCCATCTTCTTCGCCCTGCACGAGCTTAATGCCGTGATCGGCAACACGGGTTGGGCGATCATCTGCCTGACCCTGCTGATCAAGGCACTGCTCTTCCCGCTGGCGCGAAAGTCATACGTCTCGATGGCCCGAATGAAGGAACTCCAGCCGGAGATGCAAGTTTTGAAGGAACGCGCCGGCGACGACCGCCAGAAGTTGCAGCAGGAAATGATGGCGCTTTACAAGAAGGAAAAAGTCAATCCCGCCGCCGGGTGCCTGCCCATCCTCTTGCAGATTCCGATCTTCTTTTCGCTCTACAAGGTGATCTTTGTCACGATCGAGCTTCGCCATGCCCCGTGGTTCGGACCGTTCCAGGATCTATCCGCCCCTGATCCGACTTCCATCATGAACCTGTTCGGCATCCTCCCGTTCCCGGCACCCGGACCCGAGAACATACTCAGCTTGATTTTCATCGGCATCCTGCCGATCATTCTCGGTGTCTCCATGTGGATGCAGCAGAAGCTGAACCCGGCTCCTACGGATCCGACCCAACAAATGATCTTCGCGTGGATGCCTTGGATATTCATGTTCATGCTGGGCAGTTTCGCAAGCGGGCTCGTGATCTACTGGATCGCCAACAACGTGATCACCTTCGCCCAGCAGTACATCATCATGCGGGGGCACGGATACCGGCCAGACATCTGGGGCAACATTCGCGGAACGGCAAAGCCCCCCGAACCTGCCGCCGCCAAAAGCGACGATTCATCGAAAGCGGAAACGGAAGCAGATGAACCAGCGGACCAACCGCCTGCAAAGCCTGCGAACAAGCCAGCCCGAAAGCGCTCCGGCAGGAAGAAATCCCGCAAGAAGCGATGAACGCAACGCTTGACCGTATCATCCGACATCCGCTGAAGGCGATCGGCCGAGAAGAACTGATCGGAACCATCCTGACACGTGGCCAGTGGCTCCCGATGGACCGGGTCTGGGCAGTGGCCCACGAAAGGTCGAAGCTGGGGCAGGGCTGGGCTCCAAAGGCAAACTTCCTGCGCGGCGTGACCGAGCCGAACCTGATGGCCGCCTCCTGCATCTGGGATGAATCGCTTGCACGCCTGAAACTCACCCACCCTGAGGCGGGGGAGATTTCGATCTGTCCCGACACCGAACCGAACACTCCTGTCCTTCTCGACTGGCTTTCGCGAATCTGGCCTGAAGAGCTGCCCCGACCAACAGGAATCTATCGCGCCGTGGATGCGAACCTCACGGATGCTCCGGACCCTTGGATTTCGATCAATTCGTTGGCATCGAACCATGCCATGTCAAAAATGGTGGGAAAGAATCTGTCGATCCACCGCTGGCGCGGCAACCTCTGGATCGCAGGCCTGGCACCCTGGGAAGAGAAGGGCTGGGTCGGCAGGGAGATTCGGGTCGGTGAAGCCACGTTGCGGGTGCAATGCGAAATCACGCGATGCAAGGCCACCATGGCCAACCCCGACACGGGACGCCGCGACGTGGACACGCTCGGAGCACTTCAGGCGCTTGGTCATCAGGAATTCGGCGTCTTCGCCGAAGTTGTTCATGGCGGCGAAATCTCTACGGGTGCCATGTTCGAGGTCGTGACATGACCTCGCTTGAGTTCCCGCTAGCCACGGCAGATGCCTCGGATCTGAAAGCTGGCCGTGATCTCTTTGCCAAGGGCACGGATTTCCTGAAGGGCGTCGTGGCCATGGACGGACTACCACCGGCCGACAGGATCGAGTTCTGCTTCGCGGGCCGCTCGAACGTCGGCAAGTCCACACTGATCAATGCGGTGACTGGACGAAAGTCACTTGCCCGCACCTCGAGCACGCCCGGCAGGACACAGGAAATCAACTATTTCACGCTGGCCGACAGCCATTACCTTGTGGACTTGCCGGGCTATGGGTTTGCAAAGGCGCCTTTGCAGGTGGTCGAGAACTGGCAAAGGCTGCTCAAGTCCTATCTTGCCGGGCGCGCCACGCTTCGCCGAGCATTCGTGCTTATCGATGCACGCCACGGCATCAAGGCAGTCGACGAGGGAATCCTGAACTTGCTGGACATCTCGGCAGTCGTCTTCCAGATCGTGCTGACCAAGGCCGACAAGGCGAAGGCGAAGGATCGGGACAACCTGCTCCGACGCGTGCGTAGCGTGCTCCAGGCGCACCCTGCTGCATTCCCGGAAATCGTACTGACGTCTTCGGAGACGGGTGAGGGCGTCGACGTGCTGCGCGCGATCATTTCCGGTTCAGCTTGAGCCAGGCACGGCAAGAGCTTACTGAGGCCCTGCAAAGGAAATTCCTATGAGACCGAGAGACATGAATCGCGACTGGATCGCCACAGCACGCACCCTGAACGAAGCCCTGCCGTACCTGCAGCGCTACGACGGCGCGACCGTTGTCATCAAGTTTGGCGGCAACGCGATGGGCGATGCCGACGCCATGGCCAGCTTCGCGCGTGACATTGTGTTGATGCGGCAAGTCGGCGTGAACCCAGTGATCGTACACGGGGGCGGGCCGATGATCGCGGAAATGCTCGACAGGCTTGGTATCAAGACCGAATTCGTGCGTGGAAAGCGGGTTACGGACCAGGCAACTGCCGAAGTCGTTGAAATGGTGCTTTCGGGGCTCGTGAACAAGCGAATCGTGCAGGCCATCAACGCCGAAGGCGGTAGGGCACTCGGTCTCTCCGGAAAGGACGCCAACCTCATGATCTGTGACCAGGTCGGATCAGATCTTGGTCTCGTGGGCGAGCCAGCCGAAATGGACCCTGGCATCCTGCGCACGTTGATGGACGCCGAGGTGATTCCCGTCATCGCGCCCCTTGGAGCGGGGCGGAACGGCGAGACGCTCAACGTCAATGGCGACACCGCAGCGGGTGCCATTGCGGCAAGCCTGGACGCCGACCGGCTGCTGCTGCTTACCGATGTCACCGGCGTTATGAATGCCGAAGGCGACGTCGTGACCGAGATCACGCCTGAGCAGATCCGCGAGCTGACAAAGAACGGTGTCATCGCCGACGGAATGGTGCCCAAGACCGAAACCGCGCTGGCGGCCATTGACGGGGGCGTGCGCGCCGTCGTCATCCTAGACGGGCGAACGCCGAATGCCTGCCTCCTTGAACTGTTCACCGAGCACGGTGCCGGCAGCTTGATCCGCAGGGCGAGATAACTGCGAATTCAACAATCGCGCATGCCGACACCGACGTGATCCATGCCAGCATACCAATGAATCTGCTGCCGACTTGTCCGTTCGCCCTTCCTGCGCTGGCGCTCGACCTTGCCGATTGCAACAGTGATGTCGCCCAACCGTGAGTTGAACACGAGACAGGCTGCCAAAACCGTTAGAGCGAACGGGGCAATCCTTCAGCATGGGAGGACGCAATGCCGATCCTGAACGAGAGCACTTCGAACCGGGTCCGTGGAACAAGCCCGCCTCCCGAATCTGCACCTTCCGATTCGGCAGCGCCATTCGAAGGACGTTCCTACGTAAGAGGCGAGACAGACGCTGAACTCGAGTGTGTCACGATCCCCCAACTGTTCCGGAGAGCCGTGTCGCGCCATGGACCGAGGGATGCCGTGGTGTTCCGCGAGACAGGCGAGCGGAAGAGCTACTACGAATTTGACAGGGAAATAGACGCCCTTGCATCCGGGTTGCTCGCCATGGGGCTGGAGAAGGGGGATCGCGTCGGAATCTGGTCACCAAACAAGTACGAGTGGGTGCTGACCCAGTTCGCAACCGCCCGGATCGGAGCAATCCTGGTGAACGTCAATCCCGCATACCGGACAGGGGAACTGGAATACGCGCTCAACAAGGTCGGCTGCAAGGCGCTCGTCCTGACGCCGTCGTTCAAGTCGTCCGACTATCTCTCGATGATCCGGGAGTTGGCCCCGGAACTGGAGTCCTGCGTGCCAGGCCGGTTGAACGCCGCAAGACTTCCAGCCCTCGAAAGCGTGATCGTGACCGGTGCTGAGCCCGGACCGGGCGCGTTTGCCTTCGACGAGGTCCGCGACCTCGGTCGTCCGGCGCAGCAGCTGCGCCTTCAGGCCATCGACGGCTCGCTCAACCCAAACGATGCCATCAACGTCCAGTTCACCTCTGGCACCACGGGTGCGCCGAAGGGGGCAACGCTCACTCACCACAACATAGTCAACAACGCGCGATTCGTGACCGACCGCATCAGGCTGACGGATTCCGATCGGCTATGCATTCCGGTACCGCTCTATCACTGCTTCGGCATGGCCATGGGGGTCCTGGGCGCGGTGAGCAAGGGGGCGGCGATGGTCTTCCCGGGCGAGGCTTTCGAGCCGCGCACGACGCTCCAGGCCCTGTCTGAAGAGCGCTGCACGGCAGTCTATGGCGTGCCGACGATGTTTGTCGCCATGCTGCAGGAACTCGAGAACGAAAGCCTTGACCTCGGATCCCTGCGAACGGGCATCATGGCCGGTGCTCCCTGTCCAATGGAAGTCATGGAGCAGATCACGACGCGCATGAACCTGCGCGAGGTCACGATCTGCTACGGCATGACCGAGACGTCACCCGTTTCCTTTCAAAGCCTTGTCGATGACCCGATGGACAAGCGCTGTGCCACGGTGGGCCGCGTGCACCCGCATCTTGAAGTGAAGATTGTGGACCCAGAGGGCAATGTCGTCCCCGTCGGCGAACAGGGCGAGCTCTGCACGCGCGGCTACGCGGTCATGAAGGGCTACTGGAACGATGAGGAGCAGACCCGTGAGAGCATCGTCGACGGATGGATGCACACGGGCGATCTTGCGATCCTGGACAACGCAGGATTCTGCTCGATCGTCGGCCGCGTGAAAGACATGATCATCCGTGGCGGCGAAAACGTCTATCCTCGCGAGATAGAGGAGTTCCTGTTTCGCCATCCTGATGTCTCGGTGGCTCAGGTGTTCGGCATCCCGGACGAGAGATACGGCGAGGAAGTGTGTGCGTGGATCATTCCGAAGCCGGACGCGTCGCTGACGGAAGACGCGGTCAGGGAGTTCTGCCGGGAGCAGATTGCACATTACAAGATCCCCAAGCATGTCCGCATCTGTCGATGGCTGCGTAAAAGGGCGGGATTTCGGCGGTTCGCCGCGCTTTTGCCGGAATCGTTTCCTTTCCCATCGTACGGCTCCTGTTGTGAGACCCCTGTCGTGAGGCCATTGCCGTGCGTGCCGTCCGGCGGCTCG
>JAJDVJ010000040.1 GCA_022826205.1 Silicimonas sp.
GTGCACGGTGAAGCCACGGTCCCGCAAATAGGTATCGACATACTCGACCAGCTCAGTGTTCGAGTTTGCGCTGACGGTGTCGAACGAAATCAGCCGATCAAGGACCGTCAGGGTTTCGGCGAATCCGTCCTCGCTCATTCAGTGCTCTGCCAGTTGCGTGATCTCGCGCCGAAACGGCAGGGCGTCGCCAATGTCCTTGCCGTCCAGTTCGCGAGCATAGCGGTGCCCTGCATATGTCGCCCATGCGATGGGCCCGGGCGCTTCGGCATCGCCAATGACTTTGACGGACTTGATGCCCGCGTCCGACCAGTTCGCCTCGTGCGCCTTCAGGGCCGTGTAGACTTCGTTTCGTTCGATCCGGGATGAAACCATGACCACAGCATCGCACGCAATGTCGCGGGTTTGGCCCGTGAAGATGCAATCCGAGATCACGTGTGATCCGGTTATCTGAACGACACCTCGGTTCAGCACGATTTCCACGCCAATTTCCGCAAGGCGGCGGTGAACCTCGTGTTGTTCCAACGTGTTCCGTGTCCAGTCCGACAAGACCGCCGATGGCGTGACGATCGTGATCTGGCAGCCTTGGCCTTGCAAGAGTTCGCCAAGAACGCCGCCCATGTAGAAGTGGTCGTCGTCAAAGATCACGACCCGGCCCTCAGGCAGGTTGCCATCCATCAGGTCGTCCGGAGTATAGATCGGCATGGTGTCATCAGTTGGAAATGGCACGACGTGCTGACGCGCAACACCGTCCCGACGCCAGCGAGATCCGGTCGCGATGCATACGTGTTCGAAATCGAATTCCAGGATGTTGTCAGCATCCAGCGTGCTGTCCAAATAGACTTCGACATTGGGCTGCTGACTGATCTGATACGCACGGTAGTCGGCCACGCGACCCCAGGCCGACAGCCCGGGCAGCTTCCGTTCCTTGGCCACGCGCCCGCCAAGGACGGTGCTTGCCTCGGCCAAGGCCACGTCATAGCCGCGTTCAGCCAAGGCACGTGTCGCTTCCAGCCCTGCAGGTCCGGCGCCGACAACCAGCACGTTAGAGCTTGGACCTTTTTTGTTCATGATTTCGGGATGCCAACCCTTGCGCCATTCCTCCATGAAGGTCGGGTTCTGGGTGCAGCGGCTGATTGCCATGGTCATGTCGCCGGTGATGCAGATATTGCAGCCGATGCACTCCCGGATGTCTTCGACCCGACCCTCGTCGATCTTTCGGGGAATGAAGGGATCGGCAATGGAGGGGCGCGCGCAGCCGATGAAGTCGAGCGTTCCCGAATTGATCATGCGCACCATGACATCGGGCGATGTGAAGCGACCGACACCGACAATGGGCTTCCCGGTCAGCTCATGAATGCCCTTGACCAGTTCCTCCTGCGCTGCCTCTTCCTTGAACCGGCTGGGACCCGAGCAATCGTCCCAGGTGCCATGGGCCAAGTCCCATAGATCCGGCAGGTTTCGGTTCATCTCGATGAACTCGCGAAGCTCGGCGTTGGAAAAGCCCAGATCGCCGATGGTTTCGTCCAGCGAGACGCGCAACGTGATCCCCATGTTGTCCCCGACCGCATCGCGAATGTCGGCAACGACTTCGTTCACGAAGCGAGAGCGGTTTTCAAGGCTGCCGCCATATTCGTCACTGCGATGGTTGGTGGCCCGGCTGAGGAAATGCTGGAAGATGCCGAAACCATGCGCACCATAGAGGCAGATCAAGTCGAAGCCCGCGCGCCTTGATCTCCTGGCGGCATTTACAAACCAGCGGCGCAAATCCTTGATCTCTGACCGGTCCAGAGCGCGCGCCTGCAGCGGGTCGTTGGTAAATGTCCGGATCGGCTGAGCCGAAACCGCCAGAGGAACCTCGCGAGTATGGAAATTGGGGCCGTTCACGCCCGAATATGCCAGTTGAATGCCTGCCAGCGCGCCGTGTTCCTTCATCTTGCCTGCCATCCTGGCCAGCATGGGCACGTCCTTGTCTTCCCAAAGCCGCAGCTCGATGAAGGGCGTGATTTCGCTGGTATGATGCACTTCGCATTGTTCGGTGAAGATCACGCCCCAGCCGCCCTCGGCCTTGATCCCGCGCATTGCGGCCGCAGCGGACGGATCCCGGTATCCGCCGCCGTTGCAGTGGGGGACCTGGTAGAACCTGTTCGGCGCGGTGACCGGACCAATGGCCAAAGGCTCGAACAATATGTCGTATCTGGGGTCGCGCATCGCTTGCCTCTATTCGCGGAACTGAGGCGGAGTGTCGCGCGGAATTTCGGCAGTTGGCAAGAGCCGGATCACTCGTCGCCCGGCACGCCGTAGGACGGGGCATCACGCGGGTCGAGCGCCCGAATGACATAGGCGTCGAGTTGGGGCTTGTAGACGTCCCATGCGTGGGCGACAGCTTCGATCGGGCAATCCTCGGTCCAGTCGCAGCGAAGGTCAGCCACGGGCCAAGGCACTTGATCACAGATCTGAAGGCCCGCTGAATGTACCGGCCCTGCCTCACCGCCCGCCTTCAATCCGGCACGCATTGCCGAAATCAGCCGATCACCGAGATGGCCCGAACTTTGCTCGAACCCCTCGACGATGGCTGCCGGTACGCCATCGTTGGCAAGGAGGTTCCCCGCTGACAGAACATCTTCTCCTGCAGCTTCGGTCCAGATGCCGAGGGAATTTGGCCCGGAGTGGATGGCGGTTTGCCCAGCCTTGTCGATTGCCAGCACCTGTCGGTATTCGATGAAGTCGCCTTTGCTGCGAACGTACGCAATGGCCTCGGCCGCGCTCATCCCACCCTCCATCAGGTCAAGCGCCAAAGTTCCCAACCGCGGATCCGTGACATTCTGGCTGGCAACCGCCCCGACGCCCGCGCGCGTATAGGAACACCGGGCGGAAACGGCAGGGGACGATGACGAGATCGCTACGCCGAACATTCCGGTTTCGGTGCAGCGGGCGACAAGAGAGAAGGTCATGGGCTCAATCCGGAATGACGGCGGTTGCGTCGATCTCGACCAGCCATTCTGGTCGCGCAAGAGCCTGGACGACCAATCCGGTCGAGACCGGATGAATGCCCTTGATGTATTCGCCCATGGTCCGATAGACCGCCTCGCGATGGCGCACGTCGGTAATGTAGACGACGACCTTCACAAGGTGCTCCATGCTTCCGCCTGCCTCTTCGACAAGCTGGCGGATGTTTTGCATGACCTTATGGGTTTGCTCGACGGGATCGTGGCTATCGATGCTTTTGGAGTCGTCCAGATTCTGCGGACATTGGCCGCGCATCCAAAGTGTGGTGCCGCCGCGCGTCGCAACTGCCTGACATAAGTCATTGTCAAGGTTCTGTTCCGGGTAGGTGTCGCGCGTGTTGAACTTGCGAATGCGGGTATGGGTCATTCCCGTGGTCCTGTCCTGTCCATCACATGTGTCGAAGATTCGCCTTCACTGATCAGGCGTCAATCGTCGTTGAGGACGATTTTCGCCGTTCCTTCGTAGTCACTGTATTTTCGCTGGATGAAAATGTGGTCCGCGATGTGCTTCGCGTCATGCCAAACGCCGTAGATGAACGACGAGCCACGGCGCGTCAACCAGGGCAGGCCCAAGAAGTACACTCCGGGTTCCGGCGCCACGCCGCGAACGTGCCTGGGCCTTCCGTCCTCATCGAAGACGTCCAATTTCAACCAACTGAAATCAGGCCTGTAGCCCGTCGCCCAAATGATCGTCGAGACGTTGGCTTCAGCCAGGTCCAGCCGCTCTAATGGACTGGCCACGCACGCCGGATCATCCAACAGGTCGCGCGCGGCAGGCTCTTCCGGCAAGTCGAGCCCGTTCGCCGCGAGATAGGCATCGCACTGGTCGAGAAATGACAGGTAGTACTCGTCCCCTGCCGCGATGTTCCTTGCAAGGTCTCCGGCAAAGTGCACGGAGCCGTCCGAGAATCCCTCGGTTCGCCCGACCAGCGTCATTCCACTGTGTGCCAGTTCGCGAAAATCGATCGTGCGACCTCCGTACGCGCCGCTCACCGATATCGAGATATGCTCCTTTCCCGGCGGAATGCGCTCGTCATCCCACATGCCAAGAACGCCCATCCACCAGACATAGTCCCTGTTGCGGTACCGCCGTGGCAGCCGGTCGTGGGGGCCGACAGACAAAAACACGTCTCGCCCGGCCCGCAGCAATTCGTCCGCAATCTGCACACCGGACGATCCGGCGCCGACTACCAGGACGGCACCTTCCGCGACTTGATCCGGGTTCTTGTAGTCCAGAGAGTGCATTTGTGTGACCGGCGCATCCTCCGGAACAAACTGCGGGCAGACTGGCTCCTGGAATGGGCCTGTCGCGGCGACAATCGCATGTGCGTCGTATGCGCCGTCTGAAGTCTCAACGCGGAATCCCGCTTGGCCAGGCAAGCGTTCAACCAACGTCACCTCAACTCCGCATCGCACAGGCGCATTTATTCGCTCGGCATAGTCGACAAAATAGTCTGCGACCTGCTCCTTTGGCACAAAGGCATCTCGATCAGTGCCCGAGAACTCCCGACTTGGGAACCGGTCGTGCCAGGCGGGTCCGTTCGCGACCAGCGAATCCCATCGTCCTGTGCGCCAGCGTTCCGCAATCCGGTGTCGTTCGAACACGACATGGGGAATGCCGGACTTGGCGAGATGCTCGCTCATCGCGATTCCGGCCTGCCCACCGCCGATCACGGCGACATCGACTCTTTGACTCGTCACCCGCCAATCCTCCCAATCGCACATTAGTCCGAAAGTTCCGCTTCGGAATACCTGTTGATGCGAAGCGCTTCCACCGAATTGCTCGATTTTCCCTAGCCGGATTGTGGAACTCGTCAGAGCATATGACGCTTGAGGCATGTAAAGGCAGCGTCAGAATTCGGGCGGCTTGAACAGCCTGAGCAGCAAGTGATCGAAGAGTGTCTGCTGGCGATCCTGGTTGATCCAAATTCGGTCCCGAGTGACACTGCCGCGAATCCTGATTGGGTGTTTTGGGCTGCCTGCCGCAGACAATGTGCTTCACTGAATATCTTCTGTCCGAACACCTCTGCGGCTTCCCGCATTCCGCGAATCGTGATGTAATGTGTCTAAAGGCCACTCGTAGTGCTCTGATAATAAAGGAAACTTGAATCCAAGCCTTGCAAGGCAGGCCTTGTCAGAATCGAGTGGTGATCATACCGTGCCCGTCAAGGGAGCGGGGAGAATTCCGAGTATCACGCATTTCCCGGTCACGGAGAACCTTCGGTTCGAGCCTCTCTTCGCTCCTCAACACAAGAGCGCCGCACACGTTGAGCGGCAGATCCAAAATGGGAGGGACTCTCATGAATTCCACGCAGAAAATCCTTGCAGCCATGCTGCTTGGTGCGACTGCCGCCACTGGCTCCGCCTTCGCCGCAGGAACTCACCCTGTCACCGGAGAAGCGCTGGCCGAGCATCAGGTCTTCACGTACCGCGTCCTTGATGAACACAGCTCGGTCGATCCCCAGATCGTCGAAGATGTGTCCGGATCCGACGTTGTCCGCGACCTGTTCGAAGGGCTGATGAACCAGGATGCGCAGGGCCGCCTCGTTCCCGGCACTGCCACCGGCTACACCGTGAGCGACGACAAGCTCACTTACACCTTCAGCCTTCGCGACGATGCCAAATGGTCGAATGGCGACCCGGTGGTAGCAGGCGATTTCGTCTATGCCTGGAAACGGGCCGTGAGCCCGGAACTGGCGTCGCCGTATTCCTGGTTCATGGAGCTGATGTCGATAGAAAACGCCGCCCGGATCATCGCGGGCGACCTGCCTGTTGACGAGCTAGGCGTGTCCGCACCTGACGACAGGACGCTTGTTGTCAGCCTCTCGCAGCCACTTCCCTACTTCCCGCAGATGGTCACCCACGCCACGACATTCCCGGTCAACCCTGCCGTGGTCGAGGCACACGGTGCAGATTGGACTAAGCCGGAAAACATCGTCTCGAACGGTGCCTACGTGCTGACCGAGCACATCCCGAATGAACGTTCTGTCCGCGAAAGGAACCCGATGTACTGGGATGCCGAAAACGTCATTCTCGAAAGGACCGTGGCCCTTGTCATCAACGACGAGAACACCGCCCTGACCCGCTGGCTCGCCGGCGAGCTCGATCGGACCGAAGTGCCCGCCGGCCAGTTTCCGCGATTGCAGAAGGAATATCCGGGCGAGGCGATCAGCTTCCCGCGACTCTGCAACTACTACTATACGTTCAACCTCTCCGAGTCGGGACCTGAGGCGTTCAAGGACGTACGCGTGCGCAAGGCGCTGGCGCTGGCGGTGGACCGCAAGATTATCACGGAGAACATCCTCGCCGGCGGTCAGATCGAGGCATTCACCTTCACCCCGGCCGCAACCGCGGACTTCGAGGTGCCGGATGTCGAGATCGCGTCGATGAGCCAGACCGAGCGGGACGCTATGGCAAAAGCGCTCTTGGCGGAAGCCGGATACAGCCCTGACAATCCACTGAAGTTCGAAATGATCTACAACACCTCGGAGTCTCACAAGAGGATCGCCGTTGCGATGAGCCAGATGTGGAAACAGAAGCTCGGGGTCGAGACGACATTGGCGAACATGGAATGGAAGACATTCCTCGAAGTCCGAGCCAACCAGGGCTTCGAGCTCGCCCGCGGTGCATGGTGCGGGGATTACAACGAAGCGTCGACCTTCCTGGATCTTCTGACCTCGCCTTCGGGCTACAACGACGGGAAGTACTCCAACGCCATGGTCGACGAACTGATGACCATGGCCAAAGTCGCCGACGACACCCAGGCCATCTACACCAAGGTCGAACAAGTGATTGCCGAAGAGGTGCCGATCATCCCGATCTATCACTACGCGGGTGTCTACATGCTGGACAGCGACGTGGGCGGCTGGCCGATCAACAACATCGAACAGAACTGGTATTCGAAAGATCTGTACAAGATCGCGGAGTAACCGGATGTCATTCGGGCTGCGCCATTTCGGCGAGCGCCGCATAACGACCAGGATCCCGGCATGACCGCCTACATCATCCGGCGGGTACTCGTGGCCGTGCCGACGCTGGTCATCCTGATTGTCCTGTGCTTCGTCCTCATGCAGGTGGCCCCTGGCGGCCCCTTCACTTCCGAACGGCCCCTGCCGCCACAGGTGCTGGCGAACATCGAGGCGCGCTACGGGCTTGACCAGCCGCTCTGGAAGCAGATGTGGGACTATCTGGTCGGCATCGTCACCCGGTTCGACTTCGGGCCGTCGTTCGCCTACAGGGACCGGGACGTGAATGACATCATCGCCCAAGGGTTTCCTGTAACCTTGACCTACGGGCTGATCTCGTTCGTCGTTGCCACAGTCGCGGGAATGGGCATCGGCGTCGTTGCCGCGATTCGGCACAACACCTGGCTCGACTACATCGCGGTCGGAGCAACGTTCTCGGCCCAGGCGCTGCCGAATTTCGTGATGGCCCCGATCCTTGTCATCGTCTTCACCTGGCAGCTCGGCTGGCTGCCGGGCGGCGGCTGGAACGGCGGTCAGTGGCAATACCTGGTCATGCCGGTAATCGCGCTTTCAACGTCTTACGTCGCGTCGATCACTCGGATCACGCGGTCATCGATGCTTGAAACGCTCAATTCGAGCTTCATCCGCACCGCCCGCGCGAAGGGATTGCCAGAGCATAAGGTGATCTGGCGGCACGCGATGAAACCGGCGATGCTGCCGGTGGTCAGCTACCTCGGGCCGACGTTTGTTGCGATGATCACCGGATCGGTCGTGATCGACGTCTATTTCTCCACCGGCGGGATCGGACGGGCCTATGTCGATTCGGCATTGAACCGCGACTACGCGGTGATGCTCGGGGTAACGATCCTCTATGGCGGGCTGACTGTGCTCTTCAACCTTCTGGTGGACGTGGCCTATGCCTGGCTCGATCCAAAGATACGGTACTGAAATGGTCCATCGCACCGCGCAGTCCGAACGGATCATCGAAGCGCTCGCCGAAGGCGAAGCGATCCGCGGCCGGTCGCTGTGGGAAGACGCCAAGCGGCGGTTCTTCCGGAACAATGCAGCGGTCGGGGCGCTCATTTGCCTCGGCCTCGTGGTGCTCTTCACCATCGTCGGCCCGCTCTTCTCCCAGTGGTCGATCGAGGAGATCGACTGGGCGCGCATGGGCGACATTGCGGGCGAAGGCCATCCGTCCGTGGAAAGCGGGCACTATTTCGGTCTCGACGGGCTTGGCCGCGACCTTTATGCCCGGACGATTCAGGCGACCCGCACGTCGCTGATTGTCGGCGTGATCGGGGCCTTCGTCGCGGTTGTGATAGGTACGCTTTACGGCGCGTTCGCGGGCTTTGTCGGCGGCTGGCTCGACAACGTGATGATGCGCACCGTGGATGTCCTAATCTCCATTCCTTACATGTTCATCATCATCCTTCTGATGGTGATGTTCGAGCGATCCTTCTTCATGCTCTTTGTAGGCATTGGGATTGTCTCGTGGCTGGACATGTCCCGGATCGTGCGAGGCCAGACGCTAAGCCTGAAGAACCGCGAATTCGTCGAGGCCGCGACCACCGCCGGGGTCGGCCGTTTCACCATCATCCTGCGCCACATCGTGCCGAACCTTCTGGGAATCGTCGTGGTCTATGCAACGCTCTTGGTTCCGTTGATGATTCTCGTGGAATCCTTCATCTCGTTTCTCGGACTCGGCGTGCAGGAACCCAATACGTCACTTGGCGCACTGATCTCCGAAGGAGCCGGGACGGTGATCTACGGCACGCCATGGCAGATTGCATGTCCGATTTTCTTTTTCCTCGTCACGATCATCTCGCTCTTCTTCGTGGGCGACGGGCTTCGTGACGCACTTGATCCCAAGGACCGCTAATGAGCGTCATCGAATTCACGAACCTTTCGGTCAGCTTCGACACGCAGGACGACGCTGTAGAGGCTGTCAAGGATGTCAGCTTTCGCATCGATCGCGGCGAATGCCTCGGTGTTGTTGGCGAGTCCGGGGCGGGGAAGAGTCAAACCTTCCTCGCCGCCATGGGGCTTCTGGCCAACAACGGACGCACAAGCGGGTCGATCCGGTTTGGCGGGCGCGAGCTCCTGGACCTCACGCCGAAGGAGGCGAACCGAGTGCGTGGCGCCGAGCTGGCGATGATCTTTCAGGATCCGCTGACAGCCCTGACCCCGCATCTGACGGTTGGGCAGCAAATGGGCGAAGTGTTGTCGAACCACCGCAGAATTAGAGGGGCGGACGCCGAGCGCATCTGCCTCGACTGGCTCGAACGGGTGCATATTGCTGAGGCAAAGCGACGGCTCCGGCAGTATCCGCATGAGCTGTCAGGCGGGATGCGTCAGCGGGTAATGATCGCGATGGCGATGCTCTGCTCGCCAAAACTTCTCATCGCTGACGAACCGACCACCGCGCTCGACGCCACGGTGCAGGCGGAAATCCTCGACCTCATGGCAAGGCTCCAGGCCGAAGAGGATACGGCAATTGCGCTCATCACCCATGACATGGGTGTGGTTGCGCGGATGTGCGACCGTGTGGAAGTGATGCGGCTGGGGGCCTTTGTCGAAACTGGGAGTGTCGAGGACATATTCCACGCACCGCAACACGGCTACACCAAGATGCTTCTCGATTCGATGCCGAGACTTGATCGAGCAAAGCCGCCAGCGTCGCCGGAGGTCATGCCGGCGGGCGAGATCCTGAAGGTCCGCGACTTGAAGGTGACCTTTCCCATCAAGCTCGACCGCGGGCTGTTCGGACGCGCAGCAAACCTCCGCGCCGTGGATGGGGTCAGCTTCGACCTTGCTCCGGGCGAGACTCTCGGCATCGTCGGTGAATCGGGGTGCGGAAAATCGACCTTGGCTCGCGCAGTTCTGCGGCTCCTTCCGGAGACCTACGGGTCGGTCACTTGGCTCGGCAAGGAACTGACAATGCTGGAGGGAAAGGCTCTCACGAAGGAACGACGAAACCTTCAGATCGTCTTCCAGGACCCGTTGGCGAGCCTCAATCCCCGAATGACAATCGCCGCATCCATCGCAGAACCCCTGCGGACGTTCCAACCCACGCTGACGTCCCGCGAGCGCAAGATCAAGGTTGCCAAAATAATGGAGCGGGTGGGACTCGACCAGCGGATGATCAACCGCTACCCACACGAGCTGTCAGGTGGCCAGAACCAACGGGTCGGGATCGCGCGGGCAGTGATCAATCGCCCGAAGCTTGTGATCTGCGATGAGGCGGTTTCGGCCCTCGATGTCTCAATTCAGTCTCAGATCATCGAGCTGCTAAAAGAGCTTCAGGCCGACATGGGCCTTTCCATGCTCTTCATCAGTCACGATCTCTCGGTGGTGCGTGACATCTCACATCGGATCATGGTCCTCTATCTCGGTCAGGTTGTCGAACTCGCCGGGCGCGATGCATTCTACTCGGCGCCCGAGCACCCATACACCCGCATGCTCATCTCCGCTGCGCCAGTTCCGGACCCCCGGGTTGAACGGACACGGAACCGAATTCGGGTTCCCGGAGAACTGCCCTCGCCGCTCGACCCGGAAGCCGCCCTCCGGTTTTTGCCATCCAGACGCGGGCAGCCTGACTACAGGCCAAGGCTTCAGGAAGCCAAGCCGGGCCACTGGGTGGCAGAGCACGATCCACTGGAGACGATCCTTGCTGCCAGGCCAAGCCCTGGAATGCGCCATTCAACAGTGGACTAAAATGTTTGCCGAACAAACTTCCGTGGCGCTGTCCAAAATGCAAGCGCTGCAGTCAGCACACTTCCGGGCCGGAGTGCCGGACTCCCGTCTCGGATACCATTTATCGCCAAACTGGCGGACCAACCGTGGCGCGGACTGGTTCCTCGATTTTCCCGACGGGCAGATGCGCCTCAATGAGACATTGGTGGCCATGGCGGCCCGTCATTACTCTCTCTTCTTGCAATCACGTGGGAACTGCGGAGGAGTAACGGGCACATAAGGGAAACGCCCGCGTTGCTTTGTGGCGGTCGTACTTGGGTCGGTGCCGCCGCGGACATAGACTTTCCCGGGGTCATAGCTG
>JAJDVJ010000096.1 GCA_022826205.1 Silicimonas sp.
AGTTGCGGGACATGCTGACCTTCAAGGCTGCAAGCGCCGGTGGGTCCGTGGTCCTGGTCGACCCGCGCGGCACCTCCCGGCGATGCAGCGGATGCGGGGCGGAGCCGGACAGGCCGAAGACGCTCGCGGACAGGGTGCACGGCTGCGACGTCTGCGGTCTCGTCCTTGACCGCGACGTCAACGCCGCCCGCAACGTGCTGCAACAGCTCAAGGGGCCGGGAACCGGCCTTCGGTCGCGAAGCGTGCGGGTTGCCGCGTAGCTTGGCCGAGAAGCCGTTGCCTTCAGGCGACGGAGTGTTCACCTGTTCGGCATCTTGGCGCTCACTGTCGGACAGCATCTCTGCCTCGGAATCTGAAGGCGGCCTTCCGTGCGCCGTCCCCGCCCGCAGCCAACGACCACGCGTCCTTCCTTCCTTTTTCACCGGCATGAAAATACGTGGTTTGGGAACCCGTCACGCATGAATTGGGAGACTTCCGGCGGGGGAGCGCCAGAACTCGGCTTAGGCAAAGTTCATTCGTCTTTCCACGAAGAATCAGTTGAAAGAATGCGCTTCGGTTGGTAGGGAAGCGGCGACGTGATTCGATCAACAGGCACTACGTCAACAAAGTTCATGATTGGCCACCCTCTCAAAGCAGGATGCATCCTGCTTTGACGGGGTAGTCTTCTGTTTCGGGCGAGAGGCCGTGGGAGGCCTCTCAGGTATGGAAACGGAACTATCCAGATCAGGTGCGAAGCGGCGCCCCAACCAGCCTCGCTCCCGTGATTGAACCGGAGATCCATCATCTATGGCAACGACGTTTATTGGCCAAAAGCGTTTCCGCAAGTATTTTGGCAAGATCCGCGAAGTTCTGGAAATGCCAAACCTCATCGAGGTCCAGAAATCCTCCTACGACCTGTTCCTGAATTCGGGTGACCAGTCCGAGCCGATGGACGGCGAAGGCATCAAGGGTGTCTTCCAGTCGGTCTTCCCGATCAAGGACTTCGGCGAAACCGCGGAACTCCAGTTCGTCGACTACGAACTGGAAGAGCCGAAATATGACGTCGAGGAATGCCAGCAGCGCGACATGACCTACTCGGCGCAGCTTAAGGTGACGCTTCGTCTCATCGTGTTCGATGCGGACGAGGATACCGGCGCCAAGTCTGTCAAGGACATCAAGGAGCAGGTCGTCTACATGGGCGACATGCCGTTGATGACCTCGAACGGAACGTTCGTCGTTAACGGCACCGAGCGCGTGATCGTTTCCCAGATGCACCGCTCGCCGGGCGTCTTCTTCGATCATGACAAGGGCAAGACCCACGCCAGCGGCAAGCTGCTCTTTGCCTGCCGGATCATTCCCTATCGCGGGTCCTGGCTCGACTTCGAATTCGACGCCAAGGACATCGTTCATGCACGCATCGATCGTCGCCGCAAGCTTCCGGTGACGACCCTGCTCTATTCGCTTGGCATGGACCAGGAAGGCATCATGGATGCCTACTATGAAACCGTCGGGTTCAAGTACCGGAAGAACAAGGGCTGGGTGACCAGGTTCTTCCCCGAGCGCGTGCGCGGCACGCGGCCGGCATTCGATCTGGTCGATGCCAAGACCGGCCGGACCTTCGCCAAGGCGGGTGAAAAGGTCACGCCAAGGACCGTCAAGAAGATCATTGACGAGGCCAGGATAACCGATCTCCTGGTGCCGTTTGACCAGATCCTGGGCCGCTTTGTCGCCAAGGACATCATCAACGAGGAAACCGGCGCGATCTACGTCGAGGCCGGTGACGAACTGACCTGGGAAGTCGACAAGGACGGTGAAGCCACGGGCGGCACGCTGAAGGACCTTATGGATGCCGGAATAACCGAAATCCCGGTTCTCGACATCGATAACGTCACGGTTGGCCCCTACATTCGCAACACCATGGCGGCCGACAAGAACATGAACCGGGACACCGCGCTCATGGACATCTATCGCGTCATGCGTCCGGGCGAACCTCCGACCGTGGACGCCGCCAGCGCGCTCTTCGACACGCTCTTCATTGACAAGGAGCGCTATGATCTTTCGGCCGTTGGCCGCGTGAAGATGAACATGCGCCTTGATCTCGACGCCGATGACACGGTGCGCACGCTTCGCACGGAAGACATCGTGGCCTGCGTCAAGGCCCTGGTCGAGCTGCGTGACGGCAAGGGCGAGATTGACGACATCGACCACCTCGGCAACCGCCGCGTCCGTTCGGTCGGCGAATTGATGGAAAACCAGTACCGCGTGGGCCTGCTCAGGATGGAGCGCGCGATCCGGGAGCGCATGAGCAGCGTCGAGATCGACACCGTCATGCCGCAGGACCTGATCAATGCGAAGCCCGCGGCGGCGGCCGTGCGCGAATTCTTCGGGTCATCGCAGCTCTCGCAGTTCATGGATCAGACGAATCCGCTCTCCGAAGTCACGCACAAGCGACGCCTGTCGGCGCTCGGGCCGGGAGGCCTGACCCGCGAACGTGCAGGTTTCGAGGTGCGCGACGTCCATCCGACCCACTATGGCCGGATGTGCCCCATCGAGACGCCGGAAGGTCCGAATATCGGGCTGATCAACTCGCTTGCGACGTTCGCCCGCGTGAACAAGTACGGATTCATCGAAATGCCGTACCGCAAGGTCAAGGACGGCCAGGTGACGGACGAGGTCACCTACATGTCGGCGACCGAGGAAATGCGGCACGTTGTGGCGCAGGCCAATGCCAAGCTGGACAGCAAGGGCAGGTTCGAGAACGAGATGGTGAACACGCGGCGCGCTGGCGAGTACAGCCTGACTCCGACCGAGCAGGTGGATCAGATCGACGTCTCGCCAAAGCAGCTGGTGTCGGTCGCGGCGTCGCTGATCCCGTTCCTTGAGAACGACGATGCGAACCGGGCGCTCATGGGGTCGAACATGCAGCGTCAGGCCGTGCCGCTCCTTCAGGCGGAAGCGCCTCTCGTCGGCACCGGCATCGAGGAGGTCGTGGCGAGGGATTCGGGTGCTGCCATAATGGCAAGGCGCGCGGGCGTCATCGATCAGGTTGATGCGCAGCGGATCGTCGTTCGAGCAACCGAGGGCCTGGAGCCGGGCGATCCCGGCGTCGACATCTACCGTCTGCGGAAGTTCCAGCGGTCGAACCAGAACACATGCATCAACCAGCGTCCGCTCGTGAAGGTCGGAGACGGCGTCACAAAGGGCGAAGTGATTGCCGACGGTCCCTCGACCGAACTCGGCGAGCTTGCGCTCGGCAAGAACGTGGTCGTCGCCTTCATGCCGTGGAACGGATACAATTACGAGGACTCGATCCTGATTTCCGAGCGGATCGTGCGCGACGATGTCTTCACCTCGGTGCACATTGAGGAATTTGAGGTGTCCGCCCGGGACACCAAGCTCGGGCCGGAGGAAATCACGCGCGACATCCCGAATGTCGGCGAGGAGGCGCTTCGCAACCTTGATGAGGCCGGCATCGTCTACATCGGCGCAGAGGTCGGCTCCGGAGACATCCTGGTAGGCAAGATCACGCCCAAGGGCGAAAGCCCGATGACGCCGGAAGAGAAGCTCTTGCGCGCCATTTTCGGCGAAAAGGCTTCCGACGTGCGTGACACGTCACTTCGGTTGCCGCCCGGCGATTTCGGGACCGTGGTCGAAGTGCGGGTCTTCAACCGCCACGGTGTCGAAAAGGACGAGCGGGCGCTGCAGATCGAGCGCGAGGAAGTTGAGCGGCTTGCTCGCGACCGGGACGACGAGCTCGCGATTCTTGAGCGCAACACCTACGCGCGCCTCAAGGAAATGATCCTTGGCAAGATTGCGGCCAAGGGCCCGAAAGGCGTGAAGCCCAATTCGAAGATCAACGAGGACCTGCTTGCGGAGCTGTCGCGAGGGCAATGGTGGCAACTTGCCATCGGCAACGAAAAGGTCGCGAAGGCCATCGAGGCGCTGAATGCGCAGTTCGATGCCCAGAAGGCGGCTCTCGAGCACCGCTTCGAGGACAAGGTCGAAAAGGTTCGGCGTGGCGACGACCTGCCACCGGGCGTGATGAAGATGGTCAAGGTCTTCGTCGCCGTGAAGCGCAAGCTCCAGCCCGGAGACAAGGTCGCCGGACGTCATGGCAACAAGGGCGTGATCTCGAAAGTGGTCCCGATGGAGGACATGCCGTTCCTCGCTGACGGCACGCCGGTCGACTTCGTGCTGAACCCGCTCGGCGTGCCGTCACGGATGAACGTGGGCCAGATCCTGGAGACCCACATGGGGTGGGCCTCTCGCGGCCTCGGCATCCAGATTGACGACGCGCTTCAGGAATACCGCCGCAAGGGCAACATGAAGCCTGTCCGGGACGCGATGAAGTTCGCCTATGGCGACGATGTCTTCAGCGAAGGCATCAAGGATCTGGGCGAAGAGGACCTTGTCCAGATTGCCGAAAACGCAACCCGTGGCGTGCCAATTGCGACGCCGGTGTTTGACGGCGCTAAGGAGGCGGATGTCAACGACGCGCTGGTGCGGGCCGGGTTCTCCGAAAGCGGCCAGTCGGAACTCTACGATGGCCGGACCGGCGAGAAGTTCGCGCGTCCCGTGACCGTGGGCATCAAGTATCTGCTGAAGCTGCATCACCTCGTGGACGACAAGATTCACGCCCGGTCCACGGGTCCGTACAGTCTCGTCACGCAGCAGCCGCTTGGCGGCAAGGCCCAGTTCGGCGGGCAGCGTTTCGGCGAGATGGAAGTGTGGGCGCTGGAAGCGTTTGGCGCCGCCTATACGCTCCAGGAGATGCTCACTGTCAAGTCGGACGACGTGGCAGGCCGGACCAAGGTCTACGAGTCGATCGTGAAAGGCGAAGACAACTTCGAGGCCGGCGTGCCTGAGAGCTTCAACGTGCTCGTCAAGGAGGTTCGCGGTCTCGGACTGAACATGGAACTCAGGGAAACCGTGGAGGAGGAAGGGTGAGGGACTTTCGCAGCAGGATTCGCTGCGGACGCGCCTTGCTCGGCGTTGCTTCGGACTCCACGGCCAGCCTTTAGGGACAAGACATGAATCAGGAACTTACAACAAACCCGTTTAGCCCGCTCGCCACGCCTCAGACGTTCGACGAGATTCGCATATCGTTGGCGTCCCCCGAGCGGATCCTTTCCTGGTCCTACGGTGAAATCAAGAAGCCCGAGACCATCAACTACCGGACCTTCAAGCCTGAACGGGACGGACTGTTCTGCGCCCGCATCTTCGGGCCGATCAAGGACTACGAGTGCCTGTGCGGCAAGTACAAGCGGATGAAGTACCGCGGCGTCGTCTGCGAGAAATGCGGTGTCGAGGTGACGCTGCAGAAAGTCAGGCGCGAACGGATGGGCCACATAGAGCTGGCGGCTCCCGTGGCCCACATCTGGTTCCTCAAGTCGTTGCCATCCCGCATCGGCCTCATGCTTGACATGACGCTCCGCGACCTTGAGCGCATCCTCTACTTCGAGAACTATGTCGTGATCGAACCCGGCCTGACCGACTTGCAGTACGGCCAGCTGCTTTCGGAGGAAGAGTATCTCGAGGCCCAGGATCTGAACGGGATTGACGCCTTCACCGCGAACATCGGCGCCGAAGCCATCCGCGAGATGCTGGCGGCAATCGACCTCGAAGCCGAGGCGGAGAACCTTCGTGCCGAGCTCGCAGAGGCCACAGGGGAACTGAAGCCGAAGAAGATCATCAAGCGGCTGAAGATCATCGAAAGCTTCATCGAGTCCGGAAACCGGCCCGAATGGATGGTTCTGACCGTCATCCCGGTCATTCCGCCTGAACTCCGCCCGCTTGTTCCTCTTGACGGAGGCCGGTTCGCCACATCGGACCTGAACGATCTCTATCGCCGCGTCATCAACCGGAACAACCGTCTGAAGCGGCTGATCGAGCTTCGTGCGCCGGACATCATCGTCCGCAACGAAAAGCGGATGCTGCAGGAGTCGGTCGATGCACTGTTTGACAACGGACGTCGGGGCCGGGTGATCACAGGCGCCAACAGGCGACCGCTGAAGTCGCTGTCCGACATGCTGAAGGGAAAGCAGGGCCGGTTCCGTCAGAACCTGCTCGGCAAGCGCGTCGACTTCTCGGGCCGTTCGGTCATCGTGACCGGTCCCGAACTGAAGTTGCATCAATGCGGGTTGCCGAAGAAGATGGCGCTCGAGCTCTTCAAGCCGTTCATCTATTCCCGGCTTGAGGCGAAGGGCCTTTCCTCGACCGTCAAGCAGGCGAAGAAGCTTGTCGAGAAGGAGCGGCCCGAGGTCTGGGACATTCTAGACGAGGTCATTCGCGAGCATCCCGTGCTTCTGAACCGTGCGCCAACGCTCCACCGGCTCGGGATCCAGGCCTTCGAGCCGATTCTGATCGAAGGCAAGGCGATACAGCTTCACCCGCTCGTCTGCTCGGCCTTCAATGCCGACTTCGACGGCGACCAGATGGCCGTTCACGTGCCCCTGTCGCTTGAGGCCCAGCTGGAAGCGCGTGTCCTGATGATGTCGACGAACAACGTGCTGTCGCCTGCCAACGGCGCGCCGATCATCGTGCCGTCCCAGGACATGATTCTGGGCCTCTACTACATCTCGATGGAGCGCGAGGGGATGCAGGGCGAAGGCATGGTCTTTGCCGATGCGGACGAAGTGCAGCATGCCCTCGACGCAGGCGAAGTGCATCTTCATGCGAAGATCACGGCCCGGATCAAGCAGATCGACCAGGACGGGCTTGAGGTGTTCAAGCGGTACGAGACCACACCCGGCCGGGTCAAGCTGGGCGCGCTCCTGCCGTTGAACGCAAAAGCGCCGTTCAATCTTGTGAACCAGCTTCTGCGGAAGAAGGAGGTGCAGCACGTCATCGACACCGTCTACCGGTACTGCGGCCAGAAGGAGAGCGTCATATTCTGCGACCAGATCATGACGATGGGCTTCCGCGAGGCATTCAGGGCCGGCATCTCGTTCGGCAAGGATGACATGGCCATTCCGGACGCCAAATGGAACATCGTTGAATCGATCCGTGAACAGGTGAAGGAATTCGAGCAGCAGTACATGGATGGCCTGATCACTCAGGGCGAAAAGTACAACAAGGTCGTCGACGCATGGTCGAAGTGCTCGGATGACGTTGCGAACGCCATGATGGACGACATCTCCGCGATGCGGAAGGACGACACGGGAGCCGAAATGGAGCCCAACTCGGTCTACATGATGTCGCACTCGGGCGCCCGGGGCTCTCCGGCCCAGATGAAGCAGCTGGGCGGCATGCGCGGCCTGATGGCAAAGCCTTCCGGGGAAATCATCGAGACGCCCATCATCTCGAACTTCAAGGAAGGCCTGACGGTGCTCGAGTACTTCAACTCCACCCACGGTGCACGAAAAGGGCTTGCCGATACCGCGCTCAAGACGGCGAATTCCGGATACCTCACGCGGCGTCTCGTGGACGTGGCGCAGGACTGCATCGTCCGGATGCAGGATTGCGGCACTGACGCGGCGATCACGGCGGAGGCGGCGGTCAGCGAAGGGGAGATCGTGGCATCGATTTCCGAACGCGTGCTTGGTCGCGTCGCAGCCGAGGATGTCGTTGTTCCGGGGACTGACGAGACGTTGGCGAAGAAGGGGGAACTGATCGACGAGAGGACTGCGGATTCCATTGAAGCCAAGGCGATCCAGTCGGTGCGCATCCGCTCGCCGCTGACCTGCGAGGCGGAAGACGGTGTTTGCGCCATGTGTTATGGCCGTGACCTTGCACGCGGCACGCTCGTCAATATCGGCGAGGCTGTCGGCATCATCGCCGCGCAGTCGATCGGCGAGCCCGGCACGCAGCTCACGATGCGGACATTCCACATCGGCGGCATTGCGCAGGGTGGCCAGCAGTCGTTCACAGAGTCTTCCGCTGACGGCGAGGTCGAATTCAGGAACGCGAGCATCATCATGAATTCCGCCGGCGAACAAATCGTCGTCGGACGCAACATGGAACTGGCCGTTCTCGACAGGAACGGGAACGAGCGCCTGAAGCACAAGCTTGGCTATGGCACCAAGGTGTTCCCCAAGAATGGAGAAGGCGTCAATCGAGGCGACAAGCTGTTCGAATGGGATCCGTACACTCTGCCGATCATTGCCGAGAAGGCTGGCACGGCAAAGCTGGTCGACCTTGTCACGGGCGTGTCCGTGCGGGAGGAGACGGACGACGCGACCGGCATGACGCAGAAGATCGTGACCGATTGGCGCGCTGCCCCGAAGGGCAGCGATCTCAAGCCCGAAATCCTGATCGTCGACAAGAGCGGCGAGCCGGTGAAGAACAGCCAAGGCATCGAAATCACCTATCCGATGTCGGTTGACGCCGTTCTTTCGGTCGAAGACGGGTCTGCAATAAGGGCTGGCGATGTCGTGGCGCGCATTCCGCGCGAGGGCGCCAAGACGAAAGACATTACTGGCGGCCTGCCCAGGGTGGCGGAGCTCTTCGAGGCGCGGCGCCCGAAGGATCATGCGATCATTGCCGAAGTGGACGGATACGTGAAGTTCGGCCGCGACTACAAGAACAAGCGTCGTGTCTCGATCGAACCCGTCGACGAGAGTCTTGAGCCGGTCGAGTACATGTTGCCGAAGGGCAAGCACATTCCAGTGGCGGAAGGTGATTTTGTTCAGAAGGGCGACTACATCATGGACGGCAATCCGGCGCCCCATGACATCCTGTCGATTCTGGGAGTCGAAGCGCTGGCGGGCTACATGATCAACGAGGTGCAGGACGTTTACCGGCTCCAGGGGGTCAGGATCAACGACAAGCACATCGAGGTCATTGTTCGTCAGATGCTCCAGAAGTGGGAGATCCAGGACTCCGGCGAGACGACCCTTCTGAAGGGCGAACATGTCGACAAGGGCGAGCTGGAAGCTGCAAACGAGAAGGCAAGGGCCGAAGGCCGGCGTCCCGCAAACGGCGAACCGATACTGCTTGGCATCACGAAGGCGTCCCTTCAGACCCGTTCGTTCATTTCTGCGGCTTCGTTCCAGGAGACGACGCGGGTTCTGACCGAGGCGTCGGTGCAGGGAAAACGCGACAAGCTGGTCGGACTGAAGGAGAACGTGATCGTCGGCAGGTTGATCCCGGCCGGGACCGGCGGCGCAACGCAGCGCGCCCGGCGCATTGCGGCGGAACGTGACCTCAAGCTCATCCAGGAAGCCCAGGCCCAGGCGGAAGCGGCGGCAGCGCTTGCGGCGCCCGAGGACTTTGCAGGCGAGTCGGCAGAACCGGATCTTGTGGACGCGGCGGAAAGCGCAGGTTGATCAGGCGCAAGTGCGGGGCCACCGCCTTTCTGGCAGTCCCGTCCTGATCCCGCTTCAAGTCTGACGAGCACCATCGGCCGTTTCCGAAGCGAGGGCTGGCCCCAAGCTGAGGAATGGCCGTTGTCGGGAGATTTCGGCCCTCGGTCACCGGCATTCCTTGCCGCTGTACACCTTGCCCATGATCATGTCTCCCTGCCTGCCGCCGCTTCGTGCGGTTCAAGGCGCCATTCCTCGAGAATGTCGCGCATCCCGCTGTTCACCTTTGCAATCGGAACTGCGGTCTTTCGTTGCGCAGGCAACGAAGGTCTTGACCAATGCCTGCAGCAGCTTCGGCCGAGGGCAACGAATCGGTTGCCTTGACGGGAGCGGTTGAGCCGGGCACGGGGGGTGATCGATGCCCAGCCACGATCGTGGAATTTCCGTTCTTCGCCCCTGTTGACAGGCAAATTGAGTCGCACTATACGCCGCGCTACTCGGTCGGTGCCACGTTGGCATGCCGGCCTCAACAGAACGGAAGTGGTCACGATCCAGGCATTTTGCCTCGATCCTCTGGAAGCCCGCCGCAGGCTCTCGAATGGCCGGGAGCTTCGCGGTTATGGGCGTTTCTTGGCCACAAGAGACGCTGACGTGAAGATTACCCGGGGCGCGCGCGCCGGATGAAAACGAAAGACGGGGAAACGACGCAATGCCCACGATCCAGCAGCTGATCCGGAAGCCACGGCAGCCGAAAGTCAAACGCTCGAAGTCGTTGCATCTCGAGCAGTGCCCGCAGAAGCGAGGCGTCTGCACACGTGTTTACACGACGACTCCGAAGAAGCCGAACTCGGCCATGCGGAAGGTCGCCAAGGTCCGCCTGACCAATGGCTTCGAAGTGATCAGCTACATTCCTGGCGAAGCCCACAACCTTCAGGAACACAGTGTCGTCCTGATCCGTGGCGGTCGTGTGAAGGACTTGCCTGGCGTCCGGTACCACATCCTTCGTGGCGTGCTGGATACGCAGGGCGTCAAGGATCGCAAGCAACGCCGCTCCAAATACGGGGCCAAGCGCCCGAAATGACCCGCCTGATGACAAATGTCCCTTCGGCACGGGCGTCACAGACGCGCTGTATCGGTACGCCGTCGCTTGGATGCGAAGTCGTGCCGTTGCCGGACGCAGGCAGATAGACAGAGGAAGGCAACATGTCCCGCCGACACGCAGCAGAGAAGCGCGAAGTCCTGCCCGACGCCAAGTTTGGCGACGTTGTTCTGACCAAGTTCATGAACAGCCTCATGGTAGACGGCAAGAAGTCCGTTGCAGAACGCATCGTCTACAGTGCATTTGACAGGGTCGAGGACCGCCTGAAGAAGGCACCGGTCGAGGTCTTTCACGAGGCGCTTGAGAACATCAAGCCGACGGTCGAGGTTCGCTCCCGACGTGTCGGCGGCGCGACCTACCAGGTCCCCGTAGAAGTTCGTACCGAGCGTCGCGAGGCTCTGGCGATACGGTGGCTCATTGCGGCGGCCCGTGGCCGCAACGAGAACACGATGGAAGAACGCCTGGCAGGCGAACTGGCCGACGCCGTCAACGGTCGTGGCGCTGCGGTTAAGAAGCGCGAAGACACCCACAAGATGGCCGACGCCAACAAGGCGTTCAGCCACTATCGCTGGTAAACCATTTCAGGGAGCAGGCAGATGGCCCGCGAATATCCTCTCGAGCGATACCGCAATTTCGGCATCATGGCCCACATTGATGCCGGCAAGACCACGTGCACGGAGCGCATCCTCTACTACACTGGCAAGTCCCACAAGATCGGCGAGGTTCATGACGGCGCCGCGACGATGGACTGGATGGAACAGGAGCAGGAGCGCGGAATCACCATCACGTCAGCCGCAACGACCACGTTCTGGGAACGCACCGAATCCGGAACCGATTCGCAGACCGCGAAGCATCGGTTCAATATCATCGACACGCCCGGGCACGTGGACTTCACGATCGAGGTCGAGCGTTCACTTGCCGTTCTGGACGGCGCCGTCTGCGTTCTGGACGCAAATGCCGGTGTGGAGCCACAGACCGAAACCGTGTGGCGTCAGGCCGACCGATACAGCGTGCCGAGGGTCGTATTCGTCAACAAGATGGACAAGATTGGCGCCGACTTCCTGGTTTGCGTCCGCATGATTGAGGATCGCACCGGTGCCCGGCCCATGCCGATCCAGATTCCGATCGGTGCCGAGAACAAGTTTGAGGGCATTGTTGACCTGATCACGATGGAGGAATGGACCTGGAAGGGCGATGATTTGGGCGCGACCTGGACCCGCCAGCCGGTGCGCAGCGAGCTTCAGTCGGCTGCCGAGGAGTGGCGCTCGAAGATGATCGAACTGGCCGTCGAGCAGGATGACGACGCGATGATGGCCTATCTTGAAGGCGAAGAGCCGGATGTCGACACCCTGCGGAAGCTGATCCGGAAGGGCACGCTGTCGCTTGACTTCGTTCCGGTGCTTGCCGGCTCGGCGTTCAAGAACAAGGGCATTCAGCCGTTGCTGAACGCGGTAATCGACTATCTGCCGGGTCCGTTGGACGTGCCCGCGTACAAGGGCTTTGTGCCCGGAGACGAGACCGAGACGCGGAATATCGAACGTACCGCGGACGACTCGCAGCCTTTCTCCGGTCTCGCGTTCAAGATCATGAATGACGCCTTTGTCGGCTCCCTGACCTTCACGCGGATCTATTCTGGCGTGATCAAGAAGGGTGACAGCGTTGCCAACCCGACCAAGGGCAAGAAGGAACGCATCGGTCGGATGATGATGATGCACTCGAATGACCGGGAAGAAATTGATGAAGCGTTCGCGGGCGACATCATCGCCTTGGCGGGACTCAAGGCAACCACTACGGGCGATACGCTTTGCGACGCGAACAAGCAGGTTGTGCTGGAAACCATGATGTTCCCCGACCCGGTGATCGAGATCGCGGTCGAACCGAAGACGAAAAACGACCAGGAGAAGATGAGCCAGGGCCTGGGGCGCCTGGCGGCCGAGGATCCGTCCTTCCGTGTAGAGACCGACATGGAGTCAGGTCAGACGATCATGAAGGGCATGGGCGAACTGCATCTCGACATCCTGATCGACCGCTTGAAGCGCGAGTTCAAGGTCGAGGCGAATATCGGTGCGCCGCAGGTGGCCTACCGTGAGACGATCTCGCAGGAAGTCGAGCACACCTATACGCACAAGAAGCAGTCGGGTGGAGCCGGGCAGTTCGCAGAGATCAAGCTCATCGTCACGCCGACGAAGCCGGGCGAGGGGTATTCGTTCGAGAGCCGCATTGTCGGCGGCGCGGTTCCGAAGGAATACGTCCCGGGTGTCGAGAAGGGCATCCAGTCGGTCATGGATTCCGGACCTCTGGCCGGGTTCCCGGTCATCGACTTTAAGGTGGCTCTGGTGGACGGCAAGTACCACGATGTCGACTCGTCCGTTCTGGCTTTCGAGATCGCTGCACGGATGGGAATGCGGGAAGGCCTAAGGAAGGCGGGTGCGAAGCTTCTTGAACCGATCATGAAGGTCGAGGTCGTCACGCCTGAGGAATACACAGGCGGCATCATCGGCGACCTGACAAGCCGTCGTGGGCAAGTTTCGGGGCAGCAGTCACGTGGCAATGCCATCGTGATCGACGCGTTTGTGCCGTTGGCGAACATGTTCGGCTACATCAACAACCTGCGGTCCATGTCTTCCGGGCGCGCCCAGTTCACGATGCAGTTCGACCACTACGAAGCGGTACCGCAGAACATTTCGGAAGAGATCCAGGCGAAGTTCGCATAACCGGAGGGCAGCGCGAGACCTGCTCCCACACGAGAAGGAGGCCACTATGGCGAAGGAAAAGTTTGACCGCACGAAGCCGCACGTGAACGTTGGCACGATCGGGCACGTGGACCACGGGAAGACGACGCTGACGGCGGCGATCACGAAGCAGTTCGGGGAGTTCAAGGCGTACGAGCAGATCGAC
>JAJDVJ010000064.1 GCA_022826205.1 Silicimonas sp.
CAGGCCGTATTCGGTGTCATTGGCGAGTTCCAGCGCCTCATCCTCGTCCGAGAACCCGATCGAGGTCAGGACCGGGCCGAAAATCTCTTCCTGGGCGATGCGCATGCCGTTGTTGGCACCGGTAAACAGGGTCGGCTGGACGAAGTACCCCGTGGCGTCGCCCGCCGCGCCACCAGCGGCGATGGTCGCGCCCTCGCCGGTCGCGATGTCAAAATAGGACGTGACTTTCCTGAAATGATCTTCGGCGATCAACGGGCCGATTTCGGTCGCAGGATCCAGCGGGTGGCCGACCCTGATCCTGTTCACGCGTTCGATCAGCCGGGCCTCGAACTCTGCGCGGATGGATTCCTGCACCAAAAGGCGCGAGGACGACGTGCACCGTTCACCATTGATCGAGTAGATCATGAAGATCACCGCATCGAGCGCGCGCTCCAGGTCCGCGTCGTCGAAAACGATCACGGGATTCTTGCCGCCCAATTCCAGATGCACGCGCTTGAGCGTCTCGGCACCCTGTTTGACGATCAACTTGCCGGTCGCGCTCTCTCCGACAAATGCGATGGCCTTCAGAAGCGGGTGCTCGCAGAGCGCCTTGCCTGCATCCTCTCCATAGCCGTTGACGGTATTGAGGACGCCAGGCGGGAGGCCAGCGCCTTCGGCAATCTCGACGAGCAACCGTGCGGTGAGCGGCGACAGTTCGGCTGGCTTGTGGACCACGGTGCAGCCGGCGGCGAGGGCTGGCGCGATCTTCCAGGTCGAGAGCATGAAGGGCGTGTTCCAGGGCGTGATGATGCCCACCGGGCCAATTGGCACGCGGGTCGTGACATTCGCAAGTCCGGGAGAGGGGAGGTTGTATCCGTCCCGTGCGGAGACGGCCTGGTCGGCGAAGTAGCGGAAGTTCTCGGCGCCCCGGAGCGCGGCTTTCGACATGAAGCGATAGGCCTGTCCGGTATCCCAGCATTCGCAGAGCGCAATTTCCTCGGCGCGTGCCTCAATCGCTTCGGCGACCCTGACGAGGATGGCCTTGCGTTCTCTTGCCGGCAAGTCGCGCCAGGCCGCAAAGGCGTCATTCGCGGCGCGCGCGGCGGCGTCGATGTCCTTGGATGTTCCCAAAGCAACATCGCAGATGCTGCTCTTGTCGACTGGCGAGACAGAAGCAAAAGTTCCGCCGGATCCGTCTTGATCTGTACCGCCGACGCGGTTTGGAACGCCACCTGTGCGGAACCGCTCAAGGTGTCCGTCAAGCGCCTTTAGGTTGTCGGAAAGGGTCATTTGTCGCCTTTCAGATGATCGCGAATCGTGCCGGTCTTCGGCGAGAGTTCCGGATCGATGTCACGAACTTCCAGCGAAAGGGCCAGGGAATGCCCGTTCATGTAGGGATTGATGAACTCGCGTGCGGCTGTGAAGAGTTGCCTCGCGACCTTGTCTTTGACGGCGTCGGGACGGCCGCCGCGAAGGCGGACCGAGATGTCAACGAAGCCGTGCCCGTCAGTTCCGTCAGCAATCGCGTGGTGATCGGCCCGATAGGCACGCACCCTGACGCCCGCCATCGGAATCTCGTCAATTGCGGCCGCTGCCAGCCTGAGGCGCTCGCAAAGGCCGCCGACATCGATCGCCTCCTCGAGATTTGCCGAGTATTCCACAAGCACGTGCGGCATTGCATTTCCTTGACATATCAATAGTTGATATGTTAAGCAAATTCCGTTGTCCTGTCAAGAGTCGATCCGATGCCAAACGAAAAAGTCGCGCTTCCGTCAACTCGCCGCTCGCTGCCGATCGCGCTGATCCGGGCTCGGGAGGCTGTCATGGCACCGATCCGCGAGATGTTGGCGGGAACCGGTCTGACCGAGCAGCAGTGGCGAGTGCTGCGCGTTCTGGACGAATTCGGCCCGATGGATGCGTCGCGATTGTCCAGGGAAGCCGGCCTGATGGCGTCGAGCCTTACACGGATCGTGCAGTCAATGATGACTGACGGTCTCGTAACCCGGGAGACGCCGGCGTCCGATCGCCGCCGACAAGTCATCGGGATAGCATCCAGAGGCCAAAAGGTGTTGGTGGAAAACCGTGATGCCGCTCTGGAAATTGCAGAAAATCTTCGTGACAGGCTCGGCGAGCGTGACCTCGAGAGACTCCTGGATTTGCTTGAAGCATTGGCGGAAGTTGATCCAAGAAATTGAAATGTGACCAGGTGAGCGTTAGACGCTGGGAGCCTGGAACTTGGCACACAGCTTCCAAAGTTGCTGGCATTCAAGAAGCCAGCGATATTGCAAACGGGGAATGACCATGCCTGTCACTGACCGGAAGAGAGCAATGATGCCTGTCATTGTCAGATTTGCACTCATAGGTGCCGTATCAGCGAATGCCTATTATCTTGGCATCAAGACACCCAGCGTCAGTCCTCCCTGGATTGAGTTGGCATTGCTCTTGAATTGGGTTGTATTTTCCTTTGCAATTATTCTCGCGGAAAGAAGAGGAGATCAAAATTAGAAGGGTCGTCCCCTAGAACGTCCATTTTGATACCAATTTGAAGATGTGACGCTGTGGCATCTATGCATTCGAGATTCCATCCTATTGGTTCTGCTGGACGTTCTGGAAATGAAGTGCACCCGGCATTTTGGTGCGGCAAAATGAACTCCCATACGTTCCAGATGCACCTGAACCCAGAGTCATCGTGGAGTTGTGCGGATACTGCAAGAGAATGGGCACCACTCAAGTTGAGTGGTTTGAGTGCACGAGCTACCCCGTCGGATTGTTGCAATTTCGCGGGTTAGCAACCAAGGCGTAGATGTGCGGAGCAAGCGTTCGGATTTTTTCCTGAATGCTGTCAGAATACGGCGCAATCCATGGAAGTCTTCAAGTCGGTGAGCCTATTTGGTTGGCTTGAAATCTGGAATTTCGTACCGTTCGCATAGTTTGGCATTCGGTCAAAGATTGGTCGTGCCGAGCTTGGCGAGCACATAGTTGAGCAGCGGGCCACATCAGCCGGCTGCGTACTTTGACCACCTTTCCGTTAGGCATGGCGAACACGAAAAGGGTTGGAGGGGAGACGATGATCAAATTCGTGGCCAGGATCGCGATTACCGCCACGGGCGTTCTCGGCATGCAAAGCCCGCTTAGAACGCAGACCTCGCTCTTGTCGATATGCGGCCGACTCTGGGCGCCTTGTAATTCATCAATCGTCATGACGAGATCTTCCTTCACAAGGAGTGCGGCCTTGGCCTTGGTGTCCGGGGTGCTGGTGTTCGGCAGTGCAAGCGGCGAGGCACGTAATCAGGGATCCTGCGTCTCTACGATGATTGAAGAAAGACTGTTCGGAAACGACGATCTGGATCGGCGTGCGAGTCGCAGGCTCGAGAAACTGCAGGCCTCGATCTACGAAGGCATCCACAGGTCTGAACTCTTGGTTGGCAGGCATGTCGACGAGGCGAAGATGGTGCTCGGTGAGAGCGAACCCTGCTACCCAGGCCAGGGGAGTGACGGTCCAGACTGCGACATTTACTCCGTTTACTCCGTGCTCTACGGAATCTTCCTGCGTGCGTTGTACGTTTATGCCGACGAGAACGGAATCGTCTTCAAGACCGAGATAGTCACTCTGTGACGGTGCAGCGGCGGCACGCTTTTCGCGACAGGTCGGCTCCGTATCCACAATTGCATGGCCAATCTGGATCGAACCGCCGCATGTGCATGTCCCGATGACGAGAGGGGCGAAGGGTTGGCCAGGAACTCTCCATCCGATCGAACCGCTGGGCCGGAAGACCTGGCAGAAAGAGACCATGGCAAGGATGACAGGTTCTCGCACAACAGGTAGGAAGACCGAAATGACCCAGATCTGCAAGACTTCGATGCCCGATCTGAACGGCGCTACGTGTCTCCGTTGTGGTGGTTGTGAAACCGCTACCAGAGCCAAAGAAAGTTGAACCGCGACAAACCGACGACACAAGAGACGGTGAAGCAAAGACGATGATCAAACTCATTGCAACGATCTTGGCCGCCACGGGCGTCTTCTGCATGGAAGGCAACCTTCACGCCCAGACCTCTCTTGTTCAGACGCCGAGACTGCACATTTCAGAGGACAGCGAAATGATGGCTCGACGGACAATCCGCGTAGAGCCGATAACGGGATTGGCCCGAATGGTCGCGGTTTGCGGCACCAACGGAGATGTCTGGATCGGTTTTGCCGTAGATGCCACGTCTGATCTCGGGCGACCTTTGCCTCGGATTAGGATTGTGTCCGAGAATGGATCTGGAAGATATTTCGACGCGCATCTCGTGAAGCCGGATGATGCAACCATTTTGTTTTTTGCAGCGCCTACCCACATGCGCATGAAGCAAAGGCGACCGACAGAATTCATTGAACGTATGGCCCTATCTCAGGATTTCGGCGTTGTGCTGGGCTTTTCTGAAAGCGACGTGGAAGCAAGTTTTGAAGGACACATGGTGGCGCTGGCAGCATTATACATTTCGGCGTTCTGTGACTTCGATCCCTTGAACTGACCTGCTACTGATCATTTTCGGAGCCGATGCTGCTACAGAACCCTCTTGGTCTTGACCTGGATGAGAGGATCTTGGGCGAATTTTCTGTCTGCATGGCATCAGATCGCCGACAGCAGGTCGTTGAAGCCGCGTCCAGAGGCCGAATGGTTTTGGTGGACAACCGTGATGCCGCACTGGCCATTGCGGTAGACCTTCGTGACAGGCTCGGCGAGCGTGACCTTGAGCGGCTCTTGGACTTGCTTGAACCTCTGGCGGAAGTCGGTCCATGTTAAAAAGTGTCCAGAAGTGTTGAGCGTAGCATTTCCGGGCGGCGTTGAGCGCTTCCCGCATGTCCGACTAACGCGGGGCGGCCCATCAATCGGTCAAAGTTTCAGCTGCGTAGATTTCTTGACTCGTCTCTCTGCTCGGCGTGCTTTTTCGGATTTTCGCGGATCAGCCGCTCCAGGTTGAGGAGTTTCCAGCGGATAGCCGGAAGGTCGGCTGCGCGAGGCCGATCGATCGCGTCGAAATCCGGAGTGCCGTCATGCAGGCTGAGCTGGAACCGTTCAGTGTACTTGTCGAAGCGCGATTGGATGTCCACTATCAGTTTCTCGCGAGTCGCAAGCAGTTCATCAAGGCCGACAGATGTCCTGGTCATGCCCTCGAACTCTCGGGCATAGGGCTGATTGAGATCAATCGGATTGGGGTTCAGCAATTCGTCGGAGGACGCGCGGAGCACGCAATTTAGATCAGGAACGTGCGAAACAGATCGTCCGTCAGCCCTTCGTTCTCGTAGAGCAGCTTTACGTCGTAAAGGTCGCGGGGGTGCTGGCGATCCACAGCGGCATGCAGCTTGCCACCAAACAGGTCCTCGAATGAGACGATTTGGATTTCCGCAAATCCGAACTCATCTGCGACCTCTTCAGATATCGGGCGGATTTCTGGGTCATGGACAACACCACGCGTGACAGGCGATGTCTCGATCTTGATCTCGACACCATCCAAGCGGGCAAGCACACGGGTGGCACCGCCTCTGCCGCCTAGGATGCGCTGCGCCTTTGCGCCCTTGATACGATCTTCGATTGCGCCGGCGATGCGGTCCATTGCTTCGTCGATTTCGGCTAGGCTCTCCGTACGCTCCTTGATCGGCAGATAGGTCAAATCGATGTCAACCGAGAGGCGCGGCAGGTCGCGGTAGAATGGGTTAATTGCTGTCCCGCCCTTGAGTGCGAATACCTTTTCCTTTGCTACATGAGGTAGCAACCGGACAAGTAGGGCGACCTGTGCTTCGTATGCTTCACGTGCCAATTTCTGACTCCGTTTCCGCGAATTCCTTCGGCACCATGATCCGATAGTCCGGGTGTATCTTACCTCCTTTGACCAATGCGCGGTCGCCACTGCCGAGGCTAAAGTCATCGGGATCGAGGTGCTTTCGCCAAGCGTGATTGTGTCGATCAGCGAACACGAAGAAGAGGCGCTTGACCTTGATCTTCCTGCAGCTGTGCAGGAGCGCCGCTAGTGTCCTTGGACGCATTGTCGTCAAGCCTTCAAAAACCATGTCGAGATGGTGAAAGGTCTCTTGGCCCGGTAGTTCATCCATGGCTTCCATGATTGCTCGTTCGGGTACCGACATTCTCAAGTGCCAGTCCCAGGGCAGGGCGTTTGTTGGGTTGACTTCTTCCTTTGTGAGGGCGAGCGCGGGGTCGTCGAAGAGAGTTGCCTTGCGCGTCTCAATCGAGGCGTCGAGCCGCAGCTTGGTGAGCCAGTTGGGGATAGTGTCGCCATAGATCCAGACTTGGGCGTTACTACCTAGGCGCAGATAATGATCGTAGCCTTGTTGAGAGAGTGAAGCCGTGCCGCCGACATGGATGTCATAGCGCATAATGTGCTGCATGGAGAGTAGGCAGACTTTCCAATCGATGGCGCTTGATGTCGACGGACTGGGAACCGGACGGCGGAAGACGCCACGGTGAACACGTTCAAGCCAGCCCCGCTTGACGTAGTCGCGAAAGGTTTCGTAGGCGATGCCGTGCGAGGTAAACCAGTTGGCGTCAACGAGATACCCTGAGGGCACTGCGTCGAGAACTTTCTTCAAGTTTTTTGATTTTCCGGTGCCCATGACACCAATACTGGCAAACTTTCAGAGCAATTGCCGCAGATTCTTTGAGATCCAAGTGTTTTCCGCGCTATAAGCACCCTTTTCAGCCCGATTGCAAAGAAACGAAATAACAGTTCAATATCATCAACAAACACGAAGGTGCGGGAAAGTCAGTTGCTGACGTGACCATGCGCAACCACCTTGCCGAAGCGCACGGCTTCTCCCTGCGCATTCCGGACAACAGGCGTCGCGAAATCGACAATGTCAATGACACTTGCCGCCGGTCTCCAGCAGCCCCGGTCCAGTTAGGTCGATCGCGACCGAAGAGATGACGCACGTACTGACGACGCTGGGCAACTTCGAGACGGACTCCATCGTCTCCCTGCACGGCAAGATTCTTGGCGTCACATACGATGACGACCGGTTCGACAGCAATACCCGGGGCCTTTGTCTCGTGGATTTGATTCTGCCTGAAATGCAGGTTGGCCGTACCGTCGGACAGCTCAGCAGCCGCGGTGCATCGCCCGTCAGGTGTGGAATCGCGTTGATTATGTTGAGCTCAACATAATGAACTGGACTTGACACGTCAGGCTGAAGGGCCACGCACGGGCACTCCGTGACCTTGTGTCGGCGTTGCCGACCAACTGGCCGACTTCACCGACTACAGGTGCCAAAGGTGAATTCCACCAACCTGATGCCCTCCACTCCATAGCCAGTTGACGGAGTTGGGCGATGTGCGGAGACGGAAAGCGTCGGCGAATTCCCGCATTCCTGGTTCGGGAAGCTGATGCTGCTACGCAATCTTGTTGATTTGGCCCGGATGAGAGGAGACTGAGGGACATTTGCGGCGGCATCGGCGTCAGATCGCCGCTGGCAGTTCAATGGTATTGCATCCAGAGGCCAAAATGTGTTGTCAGGCAACCGTGATGCGGGACTGGCCGCCACGGAAGACAATTGTGACAGCAGGCCCGGCGAACGCGACTTCGAACGGTTCATGGGCTTGCTGGATGCCTTAGTGGACGCTCTGATCCAAGGACATGAGGGCCATGTCATGCGTTCTCCGGCCACGACGACCACGATCATGAGGATGAGTGACTTTGACGGATAGGTCGATGGCACGCAACCTTCTCCGGGTTGCCTTGGACGACCAGGCTGCTGACTTCCGGCAGGGGCAATGGGAAGCCATAGATACGTTGGTCAACAGACGTGGCCGTCTGCTTGTGGTGCAGCGCACCGGATGGGGAAAGAGCTCGGTCTACTTCATCGCCACGCGGATTCTGCGGGAATCTGGGCGTGGCCCGACACTCATCGTTTCGCCACTGCTCGCCTTGATGCGGAACCAGATCGAAGCCGCCCGTCGACTGGGAATTCGCGCAGAGACCATCAATTCGACCAATCGAGAAAACTGGCCGTCCCTCCAGCAAGACGTGCGCAAGGGCAAGGTGGACGCTCTGTTGATTTCTCCAGAACGGTTGGCCAACGACGAATTTGTCGAAGACGTCTTGATGCCGATTGCCGCAGGCGTTGGCTTGCTGGTGGTCGACGAAGCGCATTGCATCTCTGATTGGGGGCATGATTTTCGTCCCGACTATCGGCGTCTTGCAAACGTCATTCAGCATATGCCCGAGAACGTGCCGATACTTGGGACGACCGCGACTGCGAATAACCGTGTCATTGAAGACGTCCAAATCCAGCTCGGCGATGTCGGCGTGCAGCGCGGATTACTGATGCGCGAATTTCTTGCCCTGCAGAACTTGAAATTGCCTTCCCAGCAGGCACGCTTGGCGTGGCTCGCCGAACACTTGGACGCGCTACCCGGAACCGGAATCATCTATACGCTGACGAAGCGCGACGCGGATCAGGTCGCCAACTGGCTTCGATTGCGAGGGATTTCGGCCAGCCCCTACTATAGCGGCGCAAGATCGGAGGGCTTCGAGGACTCGGACTCCTATCGCAGGCACGTGGAAGAGCAACTTCTGCAAAACGAGATAAAGGCACTCGTCGCGACGAGTGCGCTTGGCATGGGATATGACAAGGCGGATCTCGGGTTCGTCATTCACTACCAGGCACCGGGATCAATCGTGGCATACTACCAGCAGGTTGGCCGCGCCGGACGCGGCATCAGTCATGCGGTCGGAATCATGATGTCGGGCCACGAAGACGAAGAGATACACGATTACTTTCGAAGAACCGCATTCCCCAAGGAGGAGTGGGTGCAGAACATCCTTGCTCGACTGGAAAAGGGCGACGGGCTGACCATTCGTCAAATGGAAGGCGCCGTCAATCTCAGGTACGGGCAAATTCAGCAAGTGCTGAAGCATCTGTCCGCGGAAAGCGTTGCGCCGGTCATCCAGTCTGGATCGACATGGCGCCGTACGCCTGTCCCGTATCAGATGGACCGAGCCAAGATTCAACGGCTGACCAATCAGCGGGAATCCGAGTGGCATGAGGTGCAGGAATATGTTGGGGAGAGTGGGTGCCTGATGAAGTTTCTGGCCGAGGCGCTTGACGACATTGACCCCCAGCCATGTGGAAAATGTGCCTCCTGCATCGGGAGCCCAATTGTGGACACGTCCTTTCCGCGGGAAAACGCGATAGATGCCGCACGGTTTCTGGGCCAGTCGGAGTTTCCTCTGGAATGCAACAAGCAAGTCGCGAGCGGTGCGTTCACAAGATACGACTTCACCGCCAACCTACGCGAGTCGCATCGTGCCAACACCGGGCGGGTTCTTTCTCGATGGGGCGATGCAAGCTGGGGATCCTTGGTCGCCGAGGACAAGCATGACGGGCGCTTTCGCGACGAACTCGTTGATGCAGCGGCGGACATGTTGAACCATCGATGGAATCCAAGTCCCCGGCCGAGCTGGGTTACATGCGTCCCGTCGACAAGACACCGGAGCCTGGTTGCGGACTACTCAAGGCGGTTGGCTGTGGCACTTGAACTTCCCTTTGAGCCTGTCGTGACCAAGATCAAGGAGAACAAGCCGCAGAAACTGCAGCAGAACAGGTACCATCAATGCCGAAACCTCGATGGTGTCTTCGCAATTCGTGGGCAACTGCCGGCCGGGCCTGTCCTTCTGGTGGACGACGTCGTAGACTCCAAGTGGACAATGACCATTGTCGCGGCGCTTCTTCGACGCGCTGGCAGCGGGCCGGTTTGGCCCTTCGCCTTGGCAACCGCAAGCATCGGAGCCTGAAATGAACCCAAGCTCCCAAGCACAGGCCATGATGCTCCTTACCGTATCGCTCGGAAAACCCGACAATGCGGACGAAAAGCCGCTCTCCGTCCGTGAGTGGTCGCGCCTCGCAGCCTGGCTGAAGGAGCGCGAAATCGAACCGTCCGACCTCTTGAAGGGTGACCTGAAGTCCAAGCTTTCCGGATGGATGGACCGGTCGGTCACATTGTCACGTCTCGAACACCTCATTGGTCGCGGGGGAACGCTGGGGCTTGCGCTTGAAAGGTGGCGTCGGGTCGGCATTTGGGTCATTGCGCGGCCGGAACTGGAATATCCGGACCGCCTGAAGCGTCGGCTGCAGCTGGCCTCCCCGCCGATCCTGTTCGGTTGCGGCAACAAGGCGCTCCTAGGTCGGGGAGGCATTGCGGTCGTCGGGTCCAGGGCTGCAGATCGCGAGGAAATTGAATTCACGGAAGACCTCGGCAAGGAAGCCGCGCAGCAAGGGTTCTCGATCGTGTCTGGTGGGGCGCGGGGCGTTGACGAGAGCGCGATGCTCGGAGCGCTCAGAAGTGAAGGCACCGCGATCGGGGTGTTGGCGGACAGCCTGTTGCGATCCGGAACCTCCGAAAGGTTCAGGAAATATCTTCTTTCTGGCGATCTAGTGCTGACGACGCCGTTCAATCCAGAGGCAGGGTTCAACGTGGGCAACGCAATGTCTCGCAATCGGTATATTTACGGCCTTGCAGACGCGGCGATCGTGATAAGCAGCACGCCAGATAAGGGCGGGACCTGGAACGGTGCTCTGGAAGATCTAAAGGCCGCATGGGTGCCCTTGTGGGTCAAGCGTACCAAGAACGAGAAGTCGGGAAATCCCGAACTTGTCAGGAGAGGAGCGAGATGGCTTCCGGACGATCTGACGTCACTCGATCAATTGATGAACGGCTCAACCGGCCGAACTGAAGATTCCGATCACGCTGGTCTTCCCCTTTTCGAAGAATTGTAGCGCGGCACCTGTTTGACGCATGCCGCCAATCGAGGCGATTTCGTCCTGCACCGTCACGTATCAGGCCGCAATTCATGCCGGCCGCCCGCAACTGAGATTGCCGATGACGTGGGCCGCCGTTCCCGGATCAAACGTCCCGAGATTCTCGGTGGTGACCTCGTGAGGGCCGAAGTCGGAGGGGGCAACGCCCGCGGGCAGAGCGGATGTGTCCACCAAGATCTTTCGCTCTGCCGATCTGGCAAAGAATCGGTCGGTCCCGGGAACCACGAACGCGACCTCCGCAAGCTCTGCACAGGCGCTGCGGACAAATGCCATGGCTTCACTTGAGTCGAGCGTGCGGCCAATGACCTGATCTGCGGTCCGTGCATTGACGTTGACGTGGCGGAAGCGCTCGACGTCGCATAGACGCGCCAGATCCAAGACGAAGAACTTTCCATTCTGGCCGAATGCGATCGTTCGTGGGGGAGTTCCTTGTGGCACCGAATTGTCCAGGAACTCGTAATGGACCCATCGATCTTCCTGTCGCGCCCAGGCAAAGAACAGGCCAGGCATGCCGGAATAGGCCTCGATGTTGTGAAACAGCAGATCGTCCACCGCCTTGTAGCGTCCGGTTTCGAGCCCGCGCTGCCAAGCCCTGACCACGGTCTCTTCTGGCGGCGTGATCATGAAGAACATGTAGATGCGGGCACCGAAGCGCGTGAGCAGGCTGCTTTCGGCGGCTCCGGTCTTCGCGGTCAGGAAGCTGTCAAACCGAAACCGGTCGATCAGCATGTGCGGAACCGAGCCGCCTGATGCCTTCTCGGCCATCAGGGCATCGAGCTTCCGGTCGATGATTTCCAGTTCCTGGCCGGTAAGCATGGCCGCGTACTTGTAGTCGTCGCCCAGGCCATCATAGTCGATCAGGAGCTTTCGCCAGTAGTCCGGGCTGATGATC
>JAJDVJ010000097.1 GCA_022826205.1 Silicimonas sp.
TTCCTGTTCAAGCAGTCCTGCATAGAGTCCGATATTGTAGTCGACCATCCGCCCGAGGCCGTATGAACTGGTGGAGCGCGTGATCTGTCCGGCGGCATGCCAGGTCGACCCGCTGGTCAGCTCGGCCTTTTCAAGAAGCACCGTGTCTTCGCCCCAGCCCTCGTGTCCGAGATGATATGCGAGGCCGCAGCCCATGATGCCGCCACCGACGATGACGACCCGTGCGTGGCCGGGAAGGTCTTGCTTTGGCATTGGCAGGATTCTTCGTCGTGGGATGTTTCGCGGACCCTATGCGCGCCGTCGCGTCGTCGTCAACGCATTGGCAAACGAGCTGCATTTGCGCCATAGAAATCTGCGGCCCCTTCGCTCCGGCAGTTGCGGTAGCCCGGCTGATCCGGCTCACGTACAGCTAGCTTTCCCGACCAAGCTTCGGTTGCGGGAAGGGATACGCCTGTTCGAGACCGCGCGGTGACGCGCTGTAAACACCTTGTTGCGCGAACATGTCCTTCCTTGCTGAAATCCTGGATTAGGCGGTCGCTTACGAGAACGATCAATTTCATCGCCTTGGCGGTTGCGATGACTGTCTAGTCAGCAGGGTTGGCAGGTGCGGTTCTTGGCAAATGATGGTTCCACAAGCACTGATACGGATAGTGCCGCCAGCGTAATTTGCCTCTCGTCCAATGTGTGTTCAAGCCATCTCAATGCGGGGCGCTCCAATCTCAGCTGAAAGCGCGAATCGAGCATTCCAGGTTCTCAGGCAGCAAGGGGAGATGCACATGTAATTTCCCATAGCGGAGATTCGCATTGAGCCGTTCCGTTGCAATTGGGCGGATCGCATCGCCGTCTTCAGGCCACGTGACAGAACAGGGACCAAGCAGAAACTCACCTGTGACGGTTGCCCTGTTCTATTGTGCCGGCTTCCCACTCTGGCCAGCTGGGCTTGGTGAGGTCTGTACCCGATGATATGGTCGCAGTTCCGCTCATGCAGCCTATGACAGGATGCGTCTCTATCGCAGCGCTTTCGGATCCGGAACGAAGCGGCCGCCCGACGGTTGCATCTTTTCGGAAAGTGAGAATCTTGCGCTCTATGCTGACGCTTTCGGTTTTGTAACCCCGCCTCAAGCCAAGCGCAGGCAGCGGCAATTCTTGATGGATCGTTGCCCCACCAGGCCCGATGCTTCCGCGCCGAAGCGGGCAAGTTGGAGCCGATCACCCGTTCGATCTCGTCGAAAGACATCGCTATTCGTTCAAGTCCAACGGACTCAAGATGCACGTGGAGCGGGTCGCACTTCTCTTGTCGCTGCATCTTGGTCTCCATCTCCCGAATGACCCCCCACAAGAATGGAAACTGATTGCAGGTCAACAAGGTTAGTTGTCTGGCCGGTCGGTCGAACTTGGTAGTGGTCTGCGTCAGAGCTTGAATTGCGAATCGGGCCACACCGGGCTTTGGCTCAAAGCATGGGGCCGCCTCTGCAGCAATGGCGGAGTGACGAGCGGCGCAGGATGTGCGGAGGTCTGCGAATAAATTCAAGAATCCGAGAATGGCAGGCAAATCAACGTGACGGCTTCAGGTATCGGTGATGCGCCAGACCAACTCTCCTTGCCTGCGCTCCGCCGAATCGCCGTCCATTCTGTGACATCCCTCCAAGCACCACGGCAACTTTGGGCAGGCGAGATTGCTGGCGCTGGGCCAGAATGCACCCGTCTCTTCAAAAAAGCGGGAAGATTGCGGGAGAGTTTGTCTCATTCCGACCGAGGCAATCCGAAATCCGGCGGGACTGGACACGTGCGTGCTCCGCAATGGCCGGAGCGGATCTTCCATGTCTTGTGAAAAACTTGTTGACTTTTTCACGGCATCTGCGCGGAAATCGCTTTGTGACATCACGGCGGGGCACAAATGACCGCAACCTTCGCGTCCGAGAGCCTGGGCCAGGACCTGCGGGTCCTGCGTCGCCAGCGTGGATTGACGCTTTCCGAAGTGAGCGAGCGCATCGGACGCTCGATCGGTTGGCTGAGCCAGGTCGAGCGCGACATCTCAGAACCGTCCCTCGAAGAACTGAACGCGCTGGCTTCCGCGCTCGACATGCCGTTGCGTTCTTTTTTTGGCAAATCTTCGGGCGTTCCGCACGAGGAGGGTCGCATCGTCCGCAAGGGCGGCCGTCGTCCCCTTGGCCACCGCGTGCGTGGGCTTTTCGAGGAACTCTTGTCGCCGGACCTTACGGATGACTTCGAAGTGGTCCACTCGACCTTCGCGCCGGGCGCCGAGCGGTATGAGGACACCGTGCGTCCTACCCAGGAGGTCGGCTACATCGTTTCAGGTCGGCTTGAAGTGACCATCGACCGCCAGAGCTTTGACCTGGAGCCCGGTGACAGTTTCCGCATTCGTGGAGAGCCCTTCCGTTGGGCCAACCGCACATCCGAACCCTGCATCGCGATCTGGGTGATCGCGCCGCCCGTATACTGAGGATCCGTCCATGGCCGAATTTCCGACCACAGCCCGTGCAGTCATCATCGGCGGAGGCGCGGTCGGCGCCTCGGCACTGTATCATCTTGCGAAGGCCGGATGGACCGATTGCGTGCTGCTGGAAAAGAACGAACTCACGGCAGGATCGACATGGCATGCGGCGGGCAACGTGCCGACCTTCTCGACTTCATGGTCGATCATGAACATGCAGCGCTATTCGACCGAACTCTATCGAGGTCTGGGCGATGCCGTTGGCTATCCCATGAACTATCACGTCACCGGCTCGATCCGGCTGGCCCATTCACGGGAGCGGATGCAGGAGTTCCATCGGGCCTGCGGCATGGGGCGTTACCAAGGGATCGACATCCAGATTCTCTCGCCCGACGAGGCGAAGTCCATGTATCCCTTCATGGAAACCCATGACCTGGAAGGCGTACTCTACGACCCGACGGACGGTGACATCGATCCTGCACAACTGACGCAAGCGCTCGCAACAGGCGCACGCGACATGGGTGCTCAGGTTCTGCGTTTCACGTCCGCAACCGGCATCAGCCGCGAGAACGGCGAATGGATCGTCCACACCGATAAGGGTACCATCCGCTGCGAATGCGTCGTTAACGCCGCAGGGTACTACGCGCAGCGGGTCGGTGAGTGGTTCGTGCCTTTCGGAGGACGGACCGTTCCGATGATGGTGATGAGCCACCAGTACCTCCTGTCCGAGGAGATTCCCGAAGTCGCTGCCTGGACAAGGGAAAGCGGCCGCAAGCTGCCCTTGATGCGCGATGTCGACGTCTCTTACTACCTCCGGCAGGAAAAGAACGGCTTCAACTTGGGGCCATACGAAAGGAACTGTCGCGCACATTGGGTCTCGCCGGACGATCCGATGCCGGAGGACTTCAGTTTCCAGCTCTACCCGGACGATCTCGACAGACTCGAGGCCTACATAGAGGATGCCATGGCCCGCGTGCCGCAACTCGGCATGTCCGGCATTGCGAAGGTGATCAACGGGCCCATTCCCTATGCCCCAGACGGCAATCCGCTGGTAGGACCTATGCCCGGGGTTCCAAACGCGTTCGAGGCCTGCGTCTTCACCTTCGGCATCGCGCAGGCCGGAGGTGCGGGCAAGGTGCTCGCCGAGTGGATGACCGAGGGCCAGACCGAATGGGACATGTGGTCCTGCGACCCCCGGCGATACACGGACTACACCGATCACGAGTTCTGCATCGAGAAGGGCATGGAGGTCTATGGCCACGAGTACGCGATGCACTTCCCCTGGCATGAATGGCCGGCAGGCCGTGACAGGAAGCGTTCAGCACTGCATGACCGGCTGGTGCAGGCCGGCGCGGTCTTCGGCGCCTATAACGGCTGGGAACGTGCAAACTACTTTGCTCGTCCTGAAGATGACAAGAGCCACGACGCGACCCAGACCTGGAACCGGTCGGGGCCGTGGGAACAGCGCATTCGCGAGGAGTGCGAGGCCGTGCGCGATCATTGTGGGGTGTTGCCGATCACGGGTTTCGCGCGGTTCAAGGTGCAGGGTCCCGGTGCCCGTGCCTATGTCGACAGCCTGACGGTGTCGCGGCTGCCTGGCGAGGGCCGGATCAGTCTTGCCTATTTTGCGGACGACAGGGGGCGCATCGTCACCGAGATGTCGGTGTCGGTGCACGGCGACAGCGAGGTGCGCCTGATCACTGCCGCGACCGCCGAGTGGCATGACGGCGAACTGCTTTCCCGCAACGCGCCGGATGGCATCAGCGTGACGGACCATACAAAGGAGTTCGAGTGCCTCCTGGTGACTGGCCCGGCGTCGCGCGAGATCCTTGGCAGCGTCAATGACGGCCACGATCTCGATGCCGGGTGGCTGTCGATCAGTCTTGACGGCCGCATTGCAGGCAAGGAATGCTCGCTGGCCCGCGTTTCCTTCGCCGGCGAACTCGGCTGGGAAATCCATTGCCGGTTCGAGGACTCTCCCGACATTTGGGACGCCCTGACAGAGTCGGGCGCGAAGCCGTTCGGCATGTGGGCGCTCAACTCGCTTCGCCTTGAAAAGGGTTACCGTGCCTGGAAGGGCGACCTGTCCTCGGACTACAGCCTGCTGGAAGGAGGGCTCGACCGCTTCATCCGGTTCGACAAGAACACGGATTTTCCGGGGAAGGCGGCGCTGCTGGAACAGAAGCGGCTGGGCGTCACGAAGCGCTTCGTGACACTGAGAGTCGACGCCGGAGATGCGGACGCGCCGTACATGTCGACGCTTTGGCATGATGACGAAGTCGTTGGCGAGACCACCTCGGGAGGGTGGGGCTACCGTGTCAACGCCTCCGTTGCCCTTGGCATGCTGCGATCCGATCTTGCGGTTCCGGGCACGGAAGTCGAGGTCGACATCTACGGAGAGCGCTGCAAAGCTACCGTGCAGCCAGATGCCCCGCTTTGGGATCCGGAGAACGAGAGGCTTCGGGCATGACGCGGGATGTGATGAAGCGAGTTGACAGTTTCGGCGGCCCGTTCGGCCCCAAGGACCTGCCTGACGAGCATTTGACGTGTTCAAGTCACGGCTGTCCGGCAGCGGGCGGCGTGTCGGGGAGGGCTGTACATGCTTGACGCCGAAGCGCAACGCATCATCCGGGAGTTTCCTTTGGGCATCGTTGCCACGGTGACGCCGGACGGCGAACCGGCGGCAGCGCCGAAGGGCACGTTTCTCGCCCTTGGTGGCGACGCGATCGCATACGGAGACATTCGCTCGCCGGGAACACGCCGAAATCTCGCCGACGCGCCGTCTGCCGAAGTCGTGTTTGTCGATCCGTTTCGCCGCAAGGGCGTGCGTGTCTTTGGGCCGGCCACAATTATCGGCAGACGAGATCCGTCTTTCCTGGAACTCTTCCCGATGTGGGAGGAAGCATGGAGCGAACTGTCGTCGCGCATCTCGCATCTTGTCCGCATCGGGGCGGAACGTGTGCTCCACCTTGCGACCCCGCCCTATGACGACGGTGCCACCGAGGACGAGATGATCGCGCTATACAAGTCCAGATTTGCGGAGCTGTACCCATGAGCGCGTTGCCCGAGCATGCCCGCGCCGTGATCATTGGCGGCGGTGTGTCCGGCTGTTCGGTTGCCTATCACCTCGCCGAGAGGGGATGGACGGACATTCTGCTCCTGGAGCGCAAGCAACTGACCAGCGGCACGACTTGGCATGCGGCTGGACTGATCGGGCAGTTGCGGGCCAACGAGAACATGACCCGGCTCGCCAAGTATTCTGCCGATCTCTACCGGCGGCTCGAGGCAGAGACGGGCGTAGCGACAGGATTTCGGATGGTCGGATCTCTCACCGTTGCCCTGACGGAGGATCGGCGTGAAGAAGTCCGGCGTCAGGCATCGCTCGCCCGCGCCTTCGGCATCGAGGTGAACGAGGTCGGCTCCGAAGAGGTCACGGCGTTGTATCCCCACGTCAACATCGAAGATATGGTAGCCGCTGTTCATCTTCCGGGTGACGGGCAGTGCGATCCGGCCAATATCGCTATGGCGCTGGCTCGGGGCGCGCGGATGAAGGGTGTTAAGATCACCGAAGGCGCAAAGGTGACAGCGGTCACCGAATGCGATCGGAAGGTGACGGGCGTCGATTGGGAGGTCAACGGCGAACCGGGCCATACAAGCGCAGAGGTCGTCATCAACTGCGGCGGCATGTGGGCGCGGGAGCTTGCAGCTCGCTCGGGGGTCACGCTGCCGCTACATGCCTGCGAGCACTTTTACCTCATTACCGAGCCCGTCGACGGCATCGGGCATCTGCCCGTCCTCCGAGTGCCGGACGAATGCGCTTACTACAAGGCCGATGCCGGAAAGATGATGCTTGGGGCGTTCGAACCCAAGGCAAAGCCTTGGGGAATGGACGGCATTCCCGAGGACTTTGAATTCGATACGCTGCCGGAGGACTATGAGCACTTCGAGCCGATTCTCGAACTTGCCATGAATCGCTTGCCGCTCTTTCAGACCGCGGGCATTCACACTTTCTTCAACGGCCCCGAGAGCTTCACGCCGGACGACCGATACTATCTTGGAGAGGCTCCCGAACTCGACGGGTACTGGGTGGCCGCCGGCTACAATTCGGTCGGAATCGTTTCGTCCGGTGGCGCGGGCATGGCGCTGGCCGAGTGGATTGACGAGGGGCGCGCACCATTCGATCTCTGGGACGTCGATATCCGGCGTGCCCAGCCGTTTCAGCGCAATCGACGGTACCTGAAGGAACGCGTGTCCGAATCTCTCGGTCTCCTCTATGCGGACCACTATCCGTTCCGGCAGGTCGAAACGGCACGCGGCGTGCGACGGTCTCCGGTCCATGAACACCTCAGGGAGCGTGGTGCGGTCTTTGGAGAGACGGCCGGATGGGAGCGTGCCAACTGGTTTGCCCAGAAGGGGCAGGAGCGTGAATACCGCCATGACTGGCAGCGCCAGAACTGGTTCCGGAACCAGAGGGACGAGCACATGGCCATGCGGGAGGGCGTGGGACTTCTGGACATGTCCTCCTTCGGCAAGATCCGGGTCGAAGGTCCCGGAGCGCTGAGCTTCCTTCAACGTGTCTTTGCGGGCGACCTGGACAGTCCGTCCGGCACGATCACTTACGGCCAGATGCTGAACGAACGAGGCGGGATCGAATGTGACCTTACTGTAACCCGTCTCGGCGAGGCCGCGTTCCTTCTGGTTGTTCCTGCAGCCACGGTGCAGCGTGATCTTGCCTGGCTCCGTCGGCATTTGGGGGACGACACAGCGGTCATTCTGGATGTCACGGCCAGCGAGGCCGTATTCCCGCTCATGGGTCCCCGCTCTCGGGAAGTGATCCAGGCGGTTTCGCCGGACGATTTCTCAAATGCGGCATTCCCCTTTGGCGCTGCCCGGGAAATCGAACTTGGAATGGGACTCGTACGCGTGCACCGAATTTCCTATGTCGGCGAACTTGGTTGGGAAATCTATGTCTCGACCGACCAGGCCGCACATGTCTTCGAGACGCTCCTGGATGCCGGGGAGGAATTCGGTCTCAGGCTTGCCGGCCTTCACGCGATGGACTCTTGCCGGATCGAAAAGGCTTTCCGACACTTTGGCCACGACATTACCGACGAGGACCATGTGCTGGAAGCAGGACTGGGCTTTGCGGTCAAGACCGGTTCCAAGGAGGCTTTCGTTGGCCGCGACGCCGTGCTCAGGAAGAGAGAAGAGGGGCTCAAGCGTCGCCTCGTGCAGTTCATGCTCGAGGACCCCGAGCTTGTGCTGTTTCACAACGAGCCCTTGGTTCGAGATGGCGAGATCGTGGGCATCGTGACTTCGGCCAACTACGGGCATGCGCTGGGTGGCGCGATCGGCATGGGTTACGTGCCATGCGAGGACGAGAGCGCTGAAGATGTGTTGGCTTCGGGCTACGAAATCGAGATTGCGGGCAGTCGCGTCAAGGCGGCGGCAAGCCTTGCACCGATGTATGATCCAAAAGCGGCAAGGGTGAGGGCTTGAAATGTCACAAGCGAACCGAGTTCAGTTGCTTGCGAACGGGGTGAAGCCGTGAGCCGCCGTTCGGGAGGACGTGCTGCACGCGTTGCCCTCCGTGCGGCACCGCTCGCAGAAGAATTGCGACCGGTGCGCCCGGGCATGAAGGGAGGACGCTATTCGCCGCTTTCCGAGAGTGGCGTGAAGCGCATTCACGAGGCTGCTCTTGATGCCTTGGAAGAGATTGGCCTTGCAGATGCCCCGCCCTCCGGCATCGCAGCGATGACAGCGGCCGGTGCGCGGCATGATGAAGACGGACGCCTTCGCTTTTCACGGGCGCTGGTGGAAGACATGCTGGCAAAGGCGGCGCGCAACATCACGCTGCATGGCCGGGATCCGAAATTCGACCTTCATCTTGAGGAAAGCCGCGTCCACTACGGCACTGCCGGGGCGGCGGTGCATGTCGTGGACCCGTTCACCAAGGAGTATCGGAATCCGTCAACGTCGGACCTCCACGATGCGGCTCGCCTCGTGCAGAACCTGGACAACATCCACTTCTTCCAGCGCCCGATGGTCTGCCGCGACATAGAGGACAATCTCGAACTCGACCTGAACACGATTTATGCCTGCGTTGCCGGCACCAGGAAGCACATCGGGACATCGTTTTCCGAGCCCGGCAACGTGGCTCCCGCCGTCAAGCTGATTCACATGCTGGCTGGCAGCGAGTCGGAATGGCGTGCCCGGCCTTTCATTTCGAATTCGAACTGCTTTGTCGTTCCGCCGATGAAGTTCGCCGAAGAGAGCTGCATGGTGATGGAAAACTGCATTCGCGCAGGAATGCCGGTGTTGCTCCTTTCCGCGGGCCAGGCGGGTGCAACTGCGCCCGCCCCGATAGCAACGGCGATCGTCCAGGCCGTTGCCGAATGCCTTGCGGGCGTGGTCTACGTGAACTCGATCATCGAGGGGCACCCGGCAGTGTTCGGGACATGGCCTTTCGTGTCTGACCTTCGTACGGGCGCAATGTCCGGAGGCTCGGCTGAGCAGGCGTTGCTTACGGCCGGTTGCGCGCAGATGCACCGGTTCTACGGATTGCCCGGAGGTGCTGCCGCTGGCATGGCGGACTCCAAGCTCCCGGATATCCAGACGGGATGGGAGCAGGGGATCAGCGCCGTTCTGGCGGGGCTTGCGGGACTGAACATGGTCTACGAGTCCGCAGGCATGCAGGCTTCGCTCCTCGGTTTCTGTTTTGAGAGTCTTGTACTTGACGACGACGTCATTGGACAGGCGTTGCGTTGTGTCCGGGGAATAGAGGTGGACGAGGACACGGTTTCGATCGAGACCATGCGCGAGGTTTGCCTTAGCGGGCCGGGTCACTACCTCGGCAGCGACCAGACTTTGCGCATGATGCAGACGGAATATACATATCCCGTGCTTGGCAATCGCATGAGTCCCAAGGAGTGGGACGAGGCGCAAAGGCCGGAGATTCTGACCGAGGCCCGCGCAAGAATCGAGAGAATCCTGTCAGAGGCGAAGATTCAGGTCCCTGACGAACTGGACCTAAGGGTTCGTGAGGAGTTCACGATCCACTTTTGAAGCGGTCGAACAGCGTATCGGGAATGCCGGTTGCGCCGGTTTCGTCAGGTCGCTGTCCCAACCATGCAGCGCCTTCTGCCTGGGCCTTCGACCCAGTACTTGTCACCCGCACGGCAAATCCATGCAGTGTCGCCGAGAAAGAGCGGGGCAGTCGCTCGGTACGAGAATGACTTGAGCTTGCCGAGATGTTCGGCGGCAAGACCAGCAAGCCGGGTTGCCAGAAGCGGACCGTGCACGACCAGCCCGGGATAGCCTTCCTCTCGACAGTAGCCCGCGTCGTAGTGAATGCGATGTCCGTTGAAAGTGATCGCGGAATATCGAAACAGCGTGACTTCCCGAAGCTTGAGGGCGTGGCGCTCGTGTGCCTGGCCGGCTTCCGCGGGCGGATCGTTTGAGAGGGGGCCAGGCTCGCGATAGACGATGTCCTGCATTTCGGTGATGACGGGCGCGTGGCGCTGATGAATTTCATGTTTCAGGGTGACCAGCCCAAGCCTGCCGCTTCGTCCCCGCTTTTCCTTGGCTTCGTGCAGTGTTGTCACCTTTCGGGCGGCAAAGCCGGCCCTGAAAGGCGCATGAAACGCTAGCCGACCTCCGGCCCACATGCGAATTGGCAGGCCCATGTCCGGAATGAGGCCGCCCGGCCTGGCGTGTCCGTCCCGCCCGATGCGGGCTTCGGCCACGGGGTCCCAAAAGAAGGCAAAATGTGCGAGGGGAGGCAGAACGTCACCCGACTTGACGCGCGAAGGCCTGTCCAGCGTGGCAAGCAGTGCCTGCGCGCGCTCTGGATCAATCCGGTCTGTGATGGTCACGGACTCCGACATTGATGCGACATTGCACAATGTTCTGGAATCTGCAATATATTGTAGATAACTGCAGGTCGTTACGCTTTCCTTGGTGTTCGTCGTTGACTCTCAGACGTCTTCGCCGGACATTTGGCAGACCGGAATCAATTGCGAGGCTACTCCGTGCGTTTCAAGCGCCTTCGCCTAAACGGGTTCAAGAGTTTCGTAGATCCGACCGACTTGATCATTGCGGACGGATTGACGGGCATTGTTGGCCCAAACGGCTGCGGCAAGTCCAACCTGCTTGAGGCGTTGCGCTGGGTCATGGGCGAGAATCGGCCCACGGCAATGCGCGGCGGGGGCATGGATGACGTCATTTTCGGCGGAGCCTCGACCCGTCCCGCCCGCAATTCCGCCGACGTGACTCTCATTCTCGACAACAGCGAGCGCACCGCGCCGACCGGCTTCAACACGACCGACACGCTGGAGGTGGTACGCCGGATCACCCGAGATGCGGGTTCGGCGTTCAAGGTGAACGCGAAGGACGTACGTGCCCGTGACGTTCAGATGCTGTTTGCCGACGCCTCTACCGGGGCGCATTCCCCTGCGCTTGTGCGTCAGGGCCAGATCGCGGAACTTGTCAATGCCAAGCCCAAGGCACGCAGACGCATTCTCGAGGAGGCGGCTGGAATTTCCGGCCTCTACCAGCGCCGACACGAGGCCGAACTGAAACTTGCTGGCGCGGAAACAAATCTCGCTCGTGTCAACGACGTGATCGAGCAACTCGCCACACAGCTGGCTGCACTTGCCCGCCAAGCCAGGCAGGCGAAGCGTTACCGCGAAGTGAGCGAACGGTTGCGGCAGGCAGAAGGCCTCCTCCTCTACCTGCGCTGGAAAGAGGCGGAAAGAGCACGGACCACGGCAGAGACCGCCTTGGCGGAAGACACGCGCATTGCGTCCGAGGCGGAGCGCGTCGCACGCGCTGCAGCAGACACGCGGGCGGGCGCGGAAGTGGCGCTTCCGCCGCTTCGGGAGAAGGCAGCCTTCACCACCGCCGCATTGGCTCGACTGCAGCATCGTGCCGACAGCCTTGACGAACAGGAATTGCGTGCGGCGGAAGCCGTTGAGACGCTAAGTGCGCGAATCGCTCAGCTTGCGCGGGACGTGGATAGGGAAGCGGGCCTGGACCAGGACGCAGTTGAGACCCTCCTTGCGTTGGACGTAGAAGAGGCGGAACTCGTCGATGCTGGCAAACTGCACGTAGACGCGGTCGAGGCCGCAGGGGCGGATGCGCAGGACGCAGCGCGTGTGCTTCAGGACCGCGAGACCGAAAATTCGCAGTTAACCGAGGATGTTGCTCGTCTCATGGCCCGCCACCAGTCAGCGGAGCGACTTGCGCAAGATGCACGAACGACACTTGCACGCAGTGAGGCCGCCGAGACGCAATCCAGGTCCGATGGAGAGGCTGTAAGCAAGGTGCTTGCCGAGGCCGAGTCTTCACGCGTGGCAGCCGTGGCCGCGCGGGACACCGCTCAAAGGGAAGCTGAGGCGGCGGAAAAAGCGTTGTTCGAAGCGGATGACGCACGCGACTCCGCTCAAGGCAAGGAGGCAGAGGCCCGCGCGGCCCGCTCCGCGACGGACGGTGAAGTCAAGGCACTTCAGTCCGAAGTGGCGGCCTTGGCGATTCTTGTGGACGACGGACAGTCCGATGAATCGGAGGTCGTGGACCGGTTGTCCGTGACGCCGGGCTACGAGAAGGCTATCGGCGCCGCATTCGCCGACGACCTCCGCGCGCCAGAGGTCGCGGGCGATGCCGAGTCTGGCTGGGTGGTTCTTCGGGACTACGAGACTTCGCAGGCGCTGCCGGGTCCAGTTGAGCCGCTGTCGGATCATGTCAACGCGCCCCCGGTGCTTGCGCGACGCCTGAGCCAGATCGGTCTGGTCGAACCTGCGGTTGCGGTGCGCTTGCAAGCAGACCTGAAGCCCGGACAGCGCCTGGTCAGCAAGGACGGCAGACTCTGGAGATGGGACGGATTTCGGGCCGGTGCAGGAGAGATCCATTCGGCGGCTGCACTCAGAATGGAGCAGTTGAATCGCCTGAAGCATCTAGAGGGTGAACTCGAAGCCGCAAACGCGCGCGCCAAGATCTCAAGCCAGGCCTATGACGAGGTGCATTCGGAGCTGGATGCGCTTGTTGAACGTGCCAGCAAGGCCAGGGAGACACGTCTGGCTGCCGATCGCACCTTGACGGAGGCCGGCCGGATGGCGTCCCAGTGCGAGGCGAGCATGGACATAGCTGAGTCCAGGTGCGAAGCTGCGGAACTTGCCATCAGTCGTCATGGCGACGAAGCGGCTGCCGCTCGCGAACACCTTGCACAGGCGGAGAAGGCTCTCGCCCAACTCGGCGACATCCAGAAGCTGCGTGCTGAAGCCGAGAAATCGAAGAGCGGCGTTGAAGAAGCGCGAAAGAACCTTGTCGCATGCCGCTCGGCGCTTGAGGAACTGAAGCGCCAGGGAGAGGCTAGGGAGCGCCGCCTTGCCGAGATTGTGGATTTGCGCGGCACATGGAAGGACCGTCTCAAGAATGCAAGGGCTCGAGTCAGTGAACTGGCCGAGCGTCGTGCAACGTCTGAGGCTGAACTTGAAGATGCAAGGGGCGCCCCTGACCGTATCGCGGTCGAGCGCAATACGCTTTCGAACGAGCTTGACGCCGCAGAGGAGAGCCGCCGAATTGCCGCCGATGCATTGGTCGAGGCCGAAACGGTTGAACGCAAGGCCAAGGAAGCGGAGCGTGAGGCTGAACGCAAGGCGTCAGAGGCACGCGAACGACGTGCAGCCTCGGACGCGCGGGTGGAGGCAGCGCGCGAGGCTCTGGCCGCTGCGGAAGAACGGATCCTCGAGGAGCAGCAGACGACACCTGAGGCGCTTCTTGAGTCCCTTGAAGCCGATCCTGAGAAGATGCTGCCCGCCGACAGGATCGAGGCAGAAGTGATCCGCCTTCGCCGAACCAGGGACGCGCTTGGCGCGGTGAATCTTCGTGCGGAAGAAGATGCCCGCGAGGTGGAAGAGGAGCACGGGAGCCTGTTGGCCGAAAAAACCGATCTTGAGGAAGCGATCCGGAAGCTCCGTAGCGGAATCAGCAGTCTCAACAAGGAAGGCCGTGAGCGTCTGCTTGCAGCTTTCGATCAGGTGAATTCGAACTTTGCGGCCTTGTTCAAGCACTTGTTTGGGGGCGGCAAGGCCAGGCTCGCGATGGTCGAATCGGATGATCCGCTGGACGCCGGTCTTGAGATCCTTTGCCAGCCGCCCGGCAAGAAGCTCTCGACGCTGTCGCTTCTTTCCGGCGGCGAGCAGACACTTACTGCGATCGCCCTGATCTTCGCCGTGTTCCTTGTCAATCCCGCGCCGATTTGCGTGCTGGACGAGGTCGATGCGCCTCTTGACGACGCAAATGTCATGCGCTTCTGCGATCTGCTGGACGAAATGTGCCGTCGAACTGAAACACGCTTCCTGATCATCACCCATCATGCGGTGACAATGGCCAGGATGGACCGGCTCTTTGGCGTGACCATGGGTGAGCAGGGCGTGAGCCAGCTCGTGTCGGTTGATCTGAAAGTGGCGGAATCTCTTGTCGCCTGAGCGGCAGGCGCGCGTGCCGTGCATGCTGCCTGGAACTTGCGCGTCACCGTTTCCGGGCCGCGCCGGATTGCCTGATTGCTGATTGACAGAACTGGCCTATGCAGCATTCCACTTGATGGAACACCCAGTCGAACGAATCTGATCACGCGGCCCCTTGCCTGAAGAGGCCACTTCCCGCATCGCTTCGTACAGGTCGCGTCGGAGATCCTGCGGTCCGGGGCGGCTTCCGGATGCGTCAAGCCTTCCCCTGTACTGCAGTTCCAGATCGGAATTGAATCCGAAAAAGTCCGGGGTGCAGACGGCACCGTAGGCGTGCGCGACCGTTTGGTCCTGGTCGTGTAGGTAGGGAAACGGGAATCCGCGCTCTTCGGCCAGCCGTTTCATGTTGTCGAAACTGTCTGCCGGATACGTGACCGCGTCATTTGAGCAAATGGCCGCCACGCCGACGCCGAGCGACTGCAGGTCACGCGCGTCCCTGATCATGCGGTCAATCACCGCAAGAACGTACGGGCAGTGGTTGCAAATGAACATGACGAGCGTGCCTTTGGAGCCCGCAATGTCGGAAAGTGCCAGAACCCGTCCATCGGTGGCTGGCAGCGTGAAGTCCGGCGCCTTCCAGCCAAAGTCGCAAACGGGTGATGATGCAGCCGCCATGGTTCAATCTCCTTGTGATTTGTCCGCCGCGTCACGAAGAACGCGGATGTTTTCGCCGTATGCTTTCGGCTTCGCAGCCGTTCCACCCTTGAACACGGAAGAGCCGGCCACAAGCACGTCCGCTCCCGCGCCGGCGACGCGGCCTGCGGTGCGGTGATCGACTCCTCCGTCGACCTCGACATGGATGTTGCGGTCGCCGATCATGGCGCGAAGCTGCCTGATCTGGCCAACCTGGGATTCGATGAAGGCCTGGCCACCAAAGCCGGGATTGACGGTCATCACGCAAACCAGGTCGCAGAGGTCAAGCAATGGCGCCGCCGCCTGCACGTGTGTTCCGGGATTGAGTGCCAGGCCAGACTTCATTCCGGCACCTCGGATTGCCTGGAGCGTGCGGTGCGTGTGCGGCCCGGCCTCGAGATGCACCGTCAATATGTCCGCGCCCGCTTGCGCGAACGCGTCGATATAGGGGTCAACCGGCGCAATCATCAGGTGCACGTCCATGACAGTCCGGACATGCTTGCGGATTGCCTTTACCATCTGCGGACCGAAGGTGATGTTCGGCACGAAATGACCGTCCATCACGTCCACATGGATCCAATCGGCGCCTTCCGCTTCGACCGCTTCGATCTCGCGTCCGAAATCGGCAAAGTCAGCCGCTAGGATTGACGGAGCGATCTTTATCGAGCGGTCGAAATCCATGGCCGAGTTATCGGGGAATTCAAATCCCGGCGAAAGTGGAAAGTGGGCAGAACTCGGGCTCCTTCCTGTTTCGGTGTGTACCGTCGCAGAGGCATGGGCCGTAATGTCGGAGCCGTATTCCGCGGCTACCAAGCCTGATCCTAGCCGCCTTCATTCAGGCCAAAGGCGCCAATTGGAGCGAAAGCGTGGCCTTCTCTCTCAGTCAGGCGTTCGGTGTGGAATTCTGGAGGGATCGAATCCACGCCTTCCAGAACCAGGTCCAGAATGGTTCCCGCGATCTTCGGCGCGATGCCAAAACCGATCTTGAAGCCCCCGTTGGCGACATGGTGGCCGACGCGGCCGGGCCATGGTCCGAGCAGTGGCGCCCTGCTGACACTGCGTGGCCGAACCCCCGCCCACCGTTCAATGACCGTGGCTCCGGTCAGGACTGGCATGAATTTTCCAGCACGAAAAATGATGTCGTCTAGGAGATCGTCGGTCGTAGCCGGCGCTGCAAAGTCACGCTCCGAGGTCGAACCGATCGCCAGCGTGCCATCAAGATGCGGCACGACATGAAGGCCGCCGGCAAAAATCTGCGGCTGGCCGCCCGCATCATGGCGAACGAGTGCGGCCTGACCCTTCACGCCATGACCCACCGGTCGCCCAAGCGCGGCGCCGAGTTCCAGCAGCCCTTTCCAGCCAGTCGCCCAGATGACAGGCCCCTGATCGGGTTCATCGGCAACGAATTCCCCTCCCTTCGCCCGAATTGCCGCCGCAAGGCTCCGAATTGCGTCGCGCGGGTGCACGATTGCCGACAACGTGTCGTGAACGAGCAGTCCGGTGGGGGAGGGCGGAATCCAATTTTCAGCTTCCCGAGCATCGATGATTTCCCACAATGCGTTTCCACGCCAGTTTGACCACGCAGCGTCGGCGCGTTCGCGGGCGAGCGCGATGTCGCGTTCGCGCATGAGTGGCTGAAGACGGCCTACACGGGCGAAACCGGAAGAGACGCCCGAAGTCGCATCAACCCCTTCCCAGAATTCCCGAGCCTCGATCAGACTTTCGAGCTGATATTGCTTCAACGCATTCCATGGATCGGGTACGTGCGGCTGGAGCGCGCCGACAATGCCGCCCGACGCGCCCGAGCCTGGGCCGTTTCGGTCGATTACTCGGACCCGTGCGCCACGTTGCAGGGCCTTCCAGGCGATGGACAGCCCGAAGATTCCGGCTCCCCGCACTGTCACGTCGACCATTGCCAAGGTATCCCCCCGTTGTCACTGTCGCGGCGAAACGGCGCAATTGTAGGAACTGGTTTGCGGGACGACCAGCACCCCGACTTGGATTGGCAGCGCGACGTGCCCGTTGCGTCGCGCTTCGGCGATCCGTACTATTCGCTGGAGAACGGGCTCGCCGAAGCAAGGCACGTCTTTCTCGCCGGTAACGGACTGCCCGAAAGATTCGTGCCAGGATTTCATATTGCCGAACTCGGATTCGGAACCGGCCTAAATGCCTTGGCAGCATGGGCAATGTGGCGCGAATCCGGGGTGCCCGGGTCGTTGCGCTTCACGTCATTCGAGCTCTTTCCGATGGCGCCCGCCGACATGTCGAGGGCCCTGTCAGCGTTTCCGGAGATCTCCGATCTGGCCGCGCCGCTCGTGGTCGCCCTAGAGTCGTCTGCCACGGAGTTCGTAGCCGCCGGCCTGCACTTGAAAATCGTCCTGGGAGATGCCCGCGATACCTTGGCGTGCTGGGGCGGCTCTGCGGACGCATGGTTTCTGGATGGATTCTCCCCGGCAAGAAATCCGGAGCTTTGGACGCCAGATCTCTTGCGCCAGGTTGCGCACCACACCCGGCCTGAAGGCACTGCAGCGACATATAGCGCCGCCAGGGTCGTGCGCTCAGGCCTTGCCGATGCCGGCTTTGTAGTTGAGCGCGTGTCCGGATTCGGTCGCAAGCGCCATATGACGGTCGCCCGCTCATGACATCACAGTCGAACCGGAATGGCATCCTTGTGATGATTGCGACGACTTTCGTGTTCGCGGTGCAGGACGGCATTTCGCAGCATTTGGCCGTGACATACAACACCTTTATGGTTGTGATGATCAGGTACTGGTTTTTTGCCGCCTTTGTCATTGCCATTGCCGCACGTCGGCCCGGAGGCGTGCGCGCGGCTGCGAAGACATCCCAGCCGGTGCTCCAGATATTCCGGGGGCTCCTGCTTGCAGGCGAGATATGCGTAGCGGTTTTTGGTTTTACGCTTCTGGGGCTGGTCGAAAGCCATGCAATCTTTGCAATTTATCCCCTGATCGTGATCGCGCTTGCAGGGCCGCTGCTTGGCGAACGGGCCGGATGGCGACGTTGGCTTGCCGTGCTTGCGGGGTTTCTCGGCATGCTCATCATTCTGCAGCCAGGGACCGGCGTGTTCAGGGCAATCGCGGTAATTCCTTTAATTTCAGCCTTCATGTTTGCGCTCTATGCGTTGGCAACCCGCTACGCTGCGCGACGGGACAACGCTGCGACATCCTTCTTCTGGACCGGGGTCGTTGGAGCCGTGGCCACGACTTTTGCCGGCTTGCCGAACTGGGAATGGATGGTGCCAGGCGATTGGTTGTGGATGCTGGCGCTCTGCATGACTGGCGTCTTTGGGCATTGGCTTCTGATCCGCTGCTATGAGTTGGCCGAGGCCGGAGCCGTGCAACCCTTTGCCTACTTTCACCAGGTCTTCGCTGCGCTCATCGGGATCGTCGTGTTTCACGAAGCCCTAAGGGCAAACGTAGCGCTCGGGGCCATGGTCATCCTTGCAGCGGGCGTGTTTGCGCTTTGGCGTGCATATGTCCAAGGGCGAGACGACTAACGGCATAGCTTCAAGCCGGACAGGGTCAATGTGCTGAAGAAAGTGCGGCAGCAGTACAGCGTTGTCTTGAGGTCGTTCACCCGGTTCCGTTCAGTGCCGCAACGAGCCGGTCCACATCGCCGCCCTGCCTGTCAAGCAGGGCTCCGATTTCGACTCGTTCAGACTTCAACAGGCTGATGCCTTCGATAAGGATGTCGATGAAAAGGGTCTTTCCCGAGCGGTCCGAAACCACGAAGCTCATCGCCAAGGGTTCCCGGCCTTTCAGCCTTGCGATCGCGCGAACTTCGTGGACGCGACTTCTCTTGCGCGATTCGGTCACCTGGATGACACCGCCCTTGAATTCGCGGAACCGCTTTCCGTACTTCCGTGAAATATAGCCCGAAAACGCATCGGTGAAGGCGCGGAGCTGCCGTGGTGATGCGGTTCGCGCGGGTGGTCCAAGCGCGGAACGTGCAATCGCCTGAACATCCGCATAGTTGACAAAGATATTCTCGAATTCCTTCAACGCGGCCTGAATAGGCATTCCCGAGTTGATGACCCGATGAATGTCGTTGACCACGGCGTCGATGAGCGAGCGCGCCTCGTCGTCGCTCAGCGCATGAGCCGGGGCAACGCGCAGCGCAACGGCCCCGCAGGCACCTGCGAACAGCAGGGTTCGGCGTGTCGGATCAGAATTCGTCGTAGAGCTCTTCATAAATCTCGTCATACAGGTCTTCGAAGTGGTCGTGGCCGGCATCGTCAGGATCCTGCTGGTTCAGCTTGAACTTCCGGTTCTGGATGTAAGAGAGCCTCAGCTGTGCGTAGCTGTCTGCACTGTCGTGGAGAACGCTGTCAACCGTATCGCTGAACTCGTAGCGCACATTCAACGCGGCGGGAAGCGTGGATGCCGTGTTCAAGATGGCTACGTCACTGGAAATGTGGCTCACCGGATTGGTGGCAACATCGACGATCAACCCCACGAAGTCCCTTTCCGTCGAGGGTCCCGCAAAGGGCAATTCCAGGTAGGCGCCTTCTCGCGCTCCCCATGCCGCCAACGTGTCTCCAAAGCCCGTTTGCCGCCGTTCCAATCCAAAACCGCCCGCAGCGGGATCAAACAGGCCCACTACGCCTGCCGTGCTGTTGACAAGAAACCTGAGGAAGCTGTGGGCGGCACTCTCAACGTCGCCTTGAAGGACATGGTTCGCGACGGATTTCGGCTCGTCCAGGTGCGCAGCAACATTGGAAAGGCTGCGGCGGACCGGATTCGGCACTGTCGCTCCGTAGGCTTGGCTGAGCGGGCGCACGAGCACCCGGTCCGCGCCCTTGTTGAAGGTGTGGCTCACCCTGTTGAACGATTCGTAGGGATCGTGGATTGCACCTTCGTCCGTTGGTACCGAACATGCCGAAACGACAAGCGCGGCGACGGCCAGAAATGCAAGGTGCGAAGATTTGAGACGCATGCTGTGCACGATGATTCTACTGACAATCCATGTCGGTCCGGTGATCAATTCTAATCTGCCAATGGGGTGGAACAACAGAACCGGCGGTGAAGCGCAATATTTTTTGAGGCGCACCTGTTGCGCTCGGGTGACGCGGCGTGAAAATGGATCGGACAAGCGTGACATCACGTCAGGCCGGACAGGAGGAGACAAGTGATGACCGACGTAGAGAAGAAGCTTCAGGAGATGGGGCTTGCTTTGCCTGATTCGCCGCCGCCGGTGGCAAATTACGTGCCTTTTGTCCGATCCGGAGCCCTGCTCTTCGTGTCCGGCCAAATCTCGATTGATTCGGATGGCAATCTCATCACCGGCAAGCTGGGCGCCGAACTTGACGTGGAAGCCGGTGCCGCGGCGGCCCGGCGTTGCGCATTGTCGCTGCTGGCCCAGGTGCGCGCCGGTTGCGAAGGCGATTTCGGACGTCTGGTTCGCGTTGTGAAACTTGTGGGATTCGTGAATTCAACGCCTGACTTCACGGATCAGCCAAAGGTGATCAACGGCGCCTCGGATCTCCTAGTTGCGGTTTTGGGCGACGCCGGACGTCACGCGCGTTCCGCAGTCAGCGCCGGGGCGCTTCCATTGAACGTGGCAGTCGAGATCGAAGGCATGTTTGAAGTGTCGTGAAAGTCCTGTTGCCGAGGGCGTTTCTGACCCGTCCGATCGCCCATCGTGCCCTGCACGACCATTCTGGTGGACGGCCCGAAAATTCACGCGCGGCAGTCGCTGCCGCACTGGAACATGGATACGGGATCGAGATCGACGTGCAGCTCACGTCGGACGACCAGGCGGCTGTCTTCCATGACTATGCGTTGGAGCGGATGACAGGCCGTGAAGGTCTAGTACGCGAGCGCTCCATGCCGGAACTCGCTTCCATTGCGCTCAAGGGAAGCAAAGAGACCATCCCGGATCTCGCGGAAGTCCTGGGCTTGGTCGCAGGCCGCGTTCCGCTCCTGATCGAGATCAAGGATTGGGACGGAACGTTCGGTTCGGACGTCGGTTCTCTAGAAGGTGCGGTAGCAAAGGCGCTTGCAAGGTATGACGGTCCTGCGGCAGTGATGTCCTTCAATCCGCATAGCGTTGCGGCCATGCAGACTCTGGCCCCAGGCGTGCCACGTGGTCTGGTAACCTGCGCTTTCCACGAGAAGGAATGGCCAATGCCGAAGGCTAGGCGAACCGAGCTTGCGGAAATCCCGGACTACGAGCGAACGAGTGCGTCGTTCATCAGCCACGACATCCGTGATCTGGAATGCACCAGAGTTCTGGAACTCAGGCAGAGTGGGGCGAGCATCCTCTGTTGGACGGTTAGATCCGCCGAGGAAGAGTGCCGGGCGCGCGCCATTGCAGCCAACGTGACTTTTGAAGGGTATCTTCCAGTTCTTGCGGATTGATCGCAGCTTTGGTCATGAAAGGCTAGAGTGCATTCATGAGCGAATCCGCGCTGGAAATCTCGACGCTTGCAAGCCTCTCGGCGATTGCCCCCGAAGATTGGGATGCCTGTGCCAGCGCCGAGACCGTGGACGGCTTGCGTCCTGTCGATCCGTTCACGACTCACCGGTTTCTGAACCTGCTCGAGACGAGTGGCTCGGTCGGTTCCGGCACGGGATGGCTGCCACGTCATCTTGCGGTCCGGGACAAGGGTAAAGTGGTGGCGGTTGCGCCGCTCTACGTGAAGGGTCACAGTCAGGGTGAATACATCTTCGATCACAGCTGGGCCCATGCTTGGGAACGGGCCGGAGGAAGGTACTACCCGAAGTTGCAGATTGCCGTGCCGTTCACGCCGGTCGCCGGGCGTCGTTTCCTTATGCGCCCCGGGTGCCGGGTGGACTGCTTTGGAGCGTTGTTGAACGGCGCGCTTCATATCGCCGTCGAAAACAGGCTCTCGTCCGTGCATGCCACGTTCTGCTTGGAGGATGAGGCAGCCCGAGGCCGCGAGCTTGGGCTCCTGCACCGTGTGACACGGCAGTACCGGTGGGTGAACGAGGGATACGAGGACTTCGACGGCTTTCTGTCGGCACTGTCGTCGCGCAAGCGAAAGGCGATCCGGCGCGAGCGGCGCATTGCGCAGTCCTTCGGAGGCGAAATCGTGACCCTCACGGGCGACGCCATTCAGCCAGGGCACTGGACCGCATTCTGGGAATTCTACCAGGACACGGGCGCGCGCAAATGGGGCAGTCCGTACCTGACGCGTGCCTTTTTCGACCAGGCTCGTGAACAGCTCGCCGATGACATTCTTCTGATCCTGGCGATCCGCGAAGGTTGTCCGGTTGCGGGTGCGATGAACTTCGTGGGACGTGAGACGATCTTTGGCCGCTATTGGGGCGCAGTCGAGTATCATGACTGTCTGCACTTCGAGCTCTGCTACTATCAGGCAATCGACTATGCGATTGCCAACGGGCTTGGTGCGGTCGAAGCTGGCGCGCAGGGTGACCACAAGCTAGCGAGAGGATATCTGCCAACAGAGACTCACTCGCTGCATTGGGTGGCGGATTCGGGGTTTGCCCGCGCGGTCGAGGAGTATCTTGAGGCGGAGCGTGCAGCGGTTGATGACGATATCGAGGTGCTCACGAGCTACGGCCCGTTTCGAAAAATCAAGGAGGAACCGGAATGAGCGACAGACTGGATGGCGATGCACGCAGGGAGGCTCTGGCCCGGCTTTCGGAAGGCGGATGGAGCGAGGTCGAAGGGCGGGACGCCATCATGAAGACCTTCAAGTTCAGGAATTTCGTAGAGGCGTGGGGCTGGATGACGCGAATGGCCATTGTAGCGGAGAAAATGAACCACCATCCGGAATGGTTCAATGTCTACAACCGGGTTGAGGTCACGCTGACGAGCCATGACATTGGCGGCCTGAGCGAGCGCGACCTCAAACTTGCCGACAGGATGGATGCCTGAGTCGGGAAACTGCCCGCTACATTTTGATCGCATCTCCGCAGGTTGGCGAACACCTTGCATGGCAACTCGAAAACCTGCCGGGCGATTTGGCGTCAGATCATCTCGAGAAGCGTCTCTCCCGACGTCAGGCCGCAGACGCCGCTGTCCTCCTCGACCTGGAGAACCTTGATTTCTCCATTCTCGATCAGCATCGCGCAGCGCGTCATGCGATCCTTGAGACCGACGGCGGGTACGCTGAACGCAAGATCAAGGCCTTTGGCAAGTTCGCTGTTCCAGTCGGCCAGCATCGTGATGCCGGCCGCTTCCGCGCCCGATGCCTGGCCCCAATGCTCCATCACGAGCACGTCGTTGGCCGCGACACACATGATCTCGTCAACTCCCTTCGCCCTGAAGGCATCAGCAGTACGGACGAAGCTTGGCAGATGCGCCGTGTCACAGGTCGAAGTGTAGGCACCGGGCAACCCAAACAGCACCACTCGGCGCCCCGCCACGCGCTCCGAAATGTCGACTTCGGTCACGTCGCTGCCTGCCTTGTGCAAGAGCGCCGCCGAAGGAATCCTGTCACCCACCTGAGCCATTACCTGTGTCTCCCAATTGCCAAATTCGTTGCAGTGGTTATATGCCCAATTTGACGATGGAAGCCAGTGGTCAAGGTGCATGTGCGGAATTCTGATCATCGGAGCAGGCCAGGCAGGTGCGTCCCTTGCCCAAAAGTTGCGTGCTGAAGGCTATGGCGGTGAAGTGACGCTGGTCGGCGACGAACCTGAACCGCCATACGAGCGCCCTCCGCTGTCGAAAGCTTACCTTCTGGGAGAGATGGAGAAGGAGCGCCTCTATCTGAGACCGCCTTCAATTTATGACGACAAGGACATCAAGCTCCGCCTTGGAACTCCCGTTGACACCATAGACGTTCGCAAGAAGTCGGTGATGATCGGAGCCGAAAGCCTGTCCTACGACCAGCTCGCCCTCGCCGTTGGATCGCGTCCGAACCGATTGCCGTATGCAATGAGTCGCGATCTGGCAGGCATCCATACAGTACGCACTCTGGCCGACATCGACCGAATCCGCCCGCGCTGCCGTCAGGGCGCGCAAGCGCTTGTGGTTGGCGGAGGCTACATTGGACTTGAGGCAGCGGCAGTGGCTGCAAAGCTCGGGCTGAAGGTGACGCTTGTGGAGCTGACGCAGCGTATCCTGAGCCGCGTGGCTGCAAGCGAGACGGCGGATGTGATACGCGCGGAGCATCAGGCGCATGGCGTCGACATTCGGGAGGGCGTTGGGGTTGAGTGTCTGACTGGAGATGGTCGTGTTTCAGGTGCGAAGCTCACGGATGGATCGACGATTGACTTGGATTTCGTCATAGTGGGAACCGGAATCCGTCCCGACACGCGTCTTGCGGAGGCAGTCGGAATCGATTGTGACAACGGTATCCTTGTAGACGAATTCGGGCGCACTTCGGCCAAGGACATCTGGGCTGCTGGGGATTGCACTTGCTTTCCTTACAATGGGAACCGGTTGCGGCTCGAATCCGTGCAGAACGCGATCGATCAGGCGGAGGCCGTTGCAGTGAACATGCTGGGCGCTCAATCGCCTTACGTGCCTGTCCCGTGGTTCTGGTCCGACCAATATGACCTGAAGCTCCAGATTGCGGGGCTGAGCACCGGCAATGACAAGGTCGTGTCCCGCATTTCCGAGAAGGGGCGGAGTCACTGGTATTTCAAGGGCGAACGGTTCCTCGCGGTGGATGCCATCAATGCCCCTCGCGACTACATGGTAGGCAAGCGACTGCTCGAAATGGCAAAGAACGTCGAACCCGCTCAAGTTCAGGATCCAGACACGGACTTGAAGGCGCTCTTGAGGGCATGAGGATAATCGGTGGCCGCTTGCGGGGCTTGAAGCTTGCCAATGTTGGCAAGAGGAGAGCCGGGTCGCAACTAAGGCCGACGACTGACCGGGTTCGCGAAAGTCTCTTTAGCCTTCTCCTTGGCGGACGATTTGAAGATCCGGTGACCGGTGCCCGAGTGCTGGACTTGTTTGCCGGCACGGGTGCGCTTGGTCTTGAAGCACTGTCGCGAGGAGCGACATTCGCAACATTCGTGGAGAACGGACGCACGGCTTCGAAGATTCTTCAGGAGAATATTGCAAGGGCGAAGGTTGAGCAGGAGACCCGCCTGCTTCGCCGCGACGTGACTCGTCTTGAGCGGACGACAGCGGAACCGGCGACCCTGGTGTTCCTCGATCCGCCATTTGGACGGCATCTTGGCAGACCTGCGCTAATTTCGGCCCAGTCGGGCGGGTGGATTGCCGATGGAGCATTGATTGTCTGGGAGGAAGCCGACGAGATGGCTCCTCCCCAGGGAATTGCCAGAATTGACTTCCGCAGATACGGCGACATCTGCCTGAACATTTGCAGGATGGAAGCGCCAGGCGCTTGAGGCGCGAGACTTGTGCGACGTTTTCATACATAAGGTTTTCCCAGCAATATTTCACGGGAACGCATTTGTGAGATCGCCGCGAAGGCTGCTTCATTCCTGCAAGCATTTGCCATCTGGCAGTCACTAGGCCCTGTCTGCGGCCCGGTGAGACAGGCAAGAAGGTTTCTGGCTTGGCTGCCCTGCAGTCTGCGAAAGGAACTTATGCCCTGCACGTAACGGCTCTGTTGCAAGAAATTTCCTGAGTTGCCTGGGGTGTGGTCTGGCGCCGCCTTTCCTCAAAATCCTTGCTGGATCGCGACTTGTTCAAGTTCCGCTCCATGCAGCGACATCAACTCGCTTATCATCCCTGGCCCGATCCCGAAGGTGTGTTCGACAAGACGCAATTCGCCCCAGATGCCGGGGTTGGAGCTGGAATGCACTGGCCTGTTTCTTCCGGAGGGCGTGCATGGCCTAGAAGGCCTTGCATGCTTCGACAATCTGAAGTGGATCGAAGAGGTGGTTGTGGACAAGTTGGACGAAGATTCCTGTGGAGGACCCGTCGCTTGCCTCCCGTCGTCTCCAGGAGTTGAGGCCTGGCGGCGACGGTGCGAGGGGCCTGGTCCCGCAGGCTGGTCGGACCGCAAGCCCATTGGATCTTCAGATCCGTGATCAAGCGCGGTCGGCCCGTTCTTCCGTTCGTCTCCCGCGCCCTGGATGGATGCAGGGGTTCAAGGACCGACTCATCGCGAGGATAGGAGCGGGGGACCATGACCATCGTGGTCGCCGGAATCAATGTCAGCCAATAGACACTGAACTTCCATCTCAACGGCAAGGACGACACCGCAACCACCTCTTCTGCGATTGGTGCCGTATCGGAAGCGGCGCTTTCCTGACAGTTGTTTCCATCGGTTTGTCGGTACTGACTTTGGCGAATTCCTGTCTGTTTACTGCGCCTGGAAAACATCGTATGGGCTCGGGCGTCACGCTCGGTTCACCAGACGGTGCTCACATGCTCATTGGCGTTCCCAAGGAAACGAAAATACACGAATACCGGGTCGGTCTGATTCCCGGCAATGTCCGCGAACTCGTCGTGCACGGCCACCGTGTCGTCGTGGAAAGCGGAGCCGGTGGGGCCATCGGCATGACCGATGCACACTACGAGGAGGCCGGCGCATCCATCGCAGATTCGCCCGCCGAAGTGTTCGCCGAGGCCGAAATGATCGTCAAGGTGAAGGAGCCGCTGGCGCCGGAGCGCGCGATGCTTCGCCAAGGGCAGATCCTGTTCACGTACCTGCATCTTGCGCCCGATCCGGATCAGGCCGAGGAACTGCTCGACAGCGGCGCAACCTGCATCGCCTACGAGACCGTCACCTCGCCGTCCGGCGGCCTGCCGCTGCTGGCACCGATGTCCGAAGTCGCAGGCCGCATGGCGGTCCAGGCAGGCGCATATTACCTGGAGAAGACCCATTACGGCCTGGGCATTTTGCTGGGCGGCGTGCCGGGCGTCGATCCCGGCAAGGTTGTCGTCATCGGCGGCGGTGTCGTCGGAACCCACGCCATCCATATCGCGCTCGGCATGGGTGCCGACGTATGGGTGTTGGACAGCAACATCAACCAGCTGAACCGGCTGTGGCAACAGTTCGGCCGGCCGCTGAACACCGTGTTGACGCACCTGCGGTGCTAAGGAGACCGTAACGGTCTGAACAGGAAGGACTTTCTCTCTCGCGTAAATGACCGGAATTCGGCCGATTCGCCTTGTTCCGGTTCGCCAACGCAACTGATTCGGGAGAGAATCCATGGCCAGCCGCCACCTTACCCAAAGACTGATCGACACCCTCAAGCCAGGCAAGTCCGTCCGCGAGGTCCGCGACACGGAGCTCCGCGGCTTCGGCGTCCGGATCCTGCCATCCGGTCGCAAGCGGTTTTTCGTACACGCCCAAGCCAACGGGAAGCGCACCTGGACGAAAATAGGCGACGCAGGCGCGATGACCCTAGCCGATGCGCGTGACATTGCGCGGTCGCATCTGGCCGCGAGCAGGACGGGCGATCCGTCCCGCTCTTCGGAGATCGCCGCAGAGACGCCGTTCGAGGAAGTCGCGGACGCCGTCTTCCGCCGACAGTCCCGGCACTGGAAGCCCGGCACGCTCGACGTCAATCGCAGGTACCTGAAGAACCAGATCCTTCCCCAGTTCCGGGGACAGCCGATCGGCGCGATCACGAGCGCGGACGTCCAGCAATGGTTCGCCTCTCTCAGTTCGACCCCGGCCGCCGCAGACAGGGCAGCGCCAGTCCTTTCGGTGATCATGAGGGAAGCTGAATCTCTCGGCTTCCGCCCGGAGGGAAGCAATCCGTGCGGGAACATCCGGCGCTACCGGCGGCGTGGCCGGGAGCGGTTCCTGTCCCCGGAGGAAACCCGGCGACTGGGCGCCGCGCTGAAGGATCATGACGGACACATTCTGGCCGCCGTCGTGAAGCTGCTGGCTCTCACCGGATGTCGCAAGAGCGAGATACTGACGCTTCAGTGGCAGGATTTCCGCGACGGCCATCTGTTCCTGAGGGACGGCAAGACGGGACCGCGGACCGTCTGGCTGTCCTCCGCCGCTCGCGCGGTCCTGGACGGCCTGCCCCGAAACGGGGCCTGGGTCTTTCCGGGGAGGAACGGGACCAGACCGGCACAAGGGCTCAGGCAGTTCTGGCAAGGACTGCGGCACGAGGCGGGCCTGCAAGACGTCCGCCTCCACGACCTGCGCCACAGCTACGCGAGTCTGGCCCTTCAGGCCGGCGAGACCGTCCTGACCATCGGCCGCCTGCTCGGTCACCGGAAGCCGGACACGACCCTCAAGTACGTCCATCTTGCGGACGAATCGGTGCGTGATGCCGTCGACGCCGTTGCGCCTGTCCTTGGTGGCGGGGAGGGCTGAGCCATGACGCGGAGAAAACGCCTGACCGACGCCGGCGTCAAGCGCCTCAAGCCTGGCCACACGGATTACACGGTCTGGGACACGGTCACTCCCGGCTTCGGCGTCCGGGTCCGGACGTCCGGGTTCCGGGGATACGTCTTCCACCAGAGGGGACAGGGAAATTCCAGACGGGTCTCGCTGGGTCCGGTGACGCTGAAGGGGGTCGAGGGCGCGCGCAGGGAATGCCTTGCGATCCAGCTGGGCGGGATCGCGGGAAGGGCCGGAACCGGCGCAAAATCCAGGGCCGGCATTCCCCTGTTCCGGGACTACGTGGCAGATCCGTGGATGACTGGCCACTGTCATCGCTGGAAGCCGTCGACCCGGAGAACCGTGGAGTCCCGTCTCCGAAGCCGGCTGCTCCCCGCGTTCGGGCATCTGCCGCTCGACCGTATCACTCCGGCCAGCGTCGATGTCTGGTTCGACCGCTATAGTGCCACAGCGCCGGGCGGAGCCAACCAGGCGTTGGCGCTTCTTCGGCAGATCATGAACCACGCGGTTTCGAGCGGCCTGATCGCCATGAACCCCGCCCGAAGTACGCGGATGAATCCGAGGCCCCGGCTCACAAGGTTCCTATCGGCGGAGGAGATCGTCCGGCTTCACGAGGCGCTCGACCGATGCGTTGCCGAACAGCCCGCATGCGCAGGGCAGGCCGACATCATCCGCCTTCTCCTGTACACGGGATCCCGCAAGAGCGAGATCAAGAACCTGAAATGGTTCGAGGTGGAAGGAGACACGCTCCGGCTCGCCGACAGCAAGACCGGTCCGCGAACCGTTCACTTGAGCGCGGACGCCCGTGACGTGATCGACCGGCAACGTCACCGGAATTGCCTTTTCGTGTTTCCGTCCTCCGCCAATCCGGGGAGGCCGTTCGGAAAGGACCTGCCGCTGTGGAACCGGGTGCGGGCACGGGCCGGCCTCGAAGGCGTCCGGCTTCACGATGTACGTCACACGTACGCGTCTCAAGCCGTCATGAAGGGGATCCCGCTGCCGGTCGTGGCTCGGCTGCTGGGTCACCGGGAAGTGACGATGACATTGAGATACGTCCACGTCGGGGACCGCGAGGTTATTGCGGCGGCCGAGCGAATCGGGGCGGCGATTTCCCTGGCGCTGGACGGCCCTGGCTGACCGGCAAGATCTCTCGGGGACCAACACGGGAATGACGAGATGGACTCTTTCGGAAATGGGGCGGCCGAAGTCAATTACAGATCCCTGCGAATGAGCCGCTATCGCCATGCATCGCCGCCTCACTGGCCCTCCGCCGTTAGCGGATGCGGCCACACGTCAAGCGTGATCGAGGTCGACTTGCAGGACCAGGACACGGCCATGCCGTGCTACGCCTGCGGATCGCTGAGCGAGAGACAGGGAAAGTCACGGGCAGGTTTCGTGTGCAGCGATTGCGGGCACACGGAAAGTGCCGATCTGAATGCA